>DAOUJZ010000036.1:0-50618 GCA_034421955.1 Dehalococcoidia bacterium
CGGGCTCGCCGGGATGAAGCCACACTGCGTCCCGACGGGCTTCCGGTCGGTAAACGGTCAATCTGTCCCGAGCCGTATCGGGATAATCCTCCAGCAGGGTGAGTAGCGAGTCGACGGCGCCAGCCCGTTGGGGGGCCAAAGTGAAGGTAGTTTCCAAGTCTCCTTCAATCCTCAGGTCTAGCAGAGGCGCAGCCTTGTCAACGAACCGGCGAACATAGCCGGGGATCAGTCGGCGGTAGGTCTCCTGATCGGCTTCGTGTTTGAGGTCCTCCAGCTCCCGGCGGACCTCTCCTCCTTCCCCATACAGCGCTCTCTCCCTGTCCCTGAGAGCAAGGACCTGCTCTTGAGTGAGGGTTCCCTCGAGTCGACTGATCGCCTCGGCGTCTCCACGCGTGACCGCGTGATCGAGGTACTCCTTCATGGATGTGCCCTGGAATAGGCGTCCGATGACGTCGAACACCTTGTCGGAACTGAGCTCCCTGCGGATGGCTTCGAGCTTGTCGAGCAACGTCTTCATCACCCGGCCCTCACGCGTGCCAGCCGCGACAAGGTTCAGGATGATCACCGGATCATGGGCCTGACCGTACCGGTGGATACGGCCCATTCGCTGCTCAAGGCGGGCAGGGTTCCACGGGATGTCGTAATTGACCATGAGCCAGCAGAACTGAAGATTGATACCCTCTCCGGCGGCGTCGGTAGCGACCAGGTAGTTTGCGCCCCCATCGCTCGCCGGCCGGCGGAAGAACTCGACCTGCCTTTCACGCTCCTGGTAATCCATGCCGCCGTGGATGGTCGCCACCTGACCGGTGAAACCAAGTCCTTCGAGCCTGCGCACAAGGAAGTTGGCGGTGTCGCGGTGCTCGGTAAAGATGATGAGCTTCTGATCGGAGTATGCCGGGTCGCGGAGCACCTCGCGGAGCTTCTCAAACTTGGACTCTTCGCCGCGATTCATGAGGTCGCGCGCCTTACCGAGTAGCTCCTCGATCTTCAGGCGCTCGGTCTCGAGCTCCGCGAGATTGATCGCCACGGTGCCTGCTAGCGCCCGGTCCTCGAAGGCCTCGTTCTGTTCTCCTTCATCGTCTCCCAGTGCGTCCTCATCGGCAGTCGTCGCTTCGAACGGGTCTTCGAGACCGCCAAGCTGCCGCTGTTGCCGGTCGAGCCGGTCCTCAGTGAGCCGACCGTTCCTGAAGTCATCTATCATGCCTTCGAGCTTCTCGCCGCGCCGCTCGAATGAGCGAATGAGCGCGTAAGTGGAGCTGGCGAGGCGCCGCTGGAAGACACTCATCGCCAGTCGTGCGGCAGACCTGTTCAGGATACCGGCTCGGTTGTAGTAGCCTTGAATGTAATCGGTCGTCTCGTTGTATAGCTCCTGTTCGCTTCCGGCGCCCTGGGTCAGCTCGTAGCTGAGCGTGTCGCAGTTGCGCTGGGGATAGAGAGGGGTCTCATCGAAATGGACCATCTCCTCCTTGGTTCGGCGCACGAAGTGCTTCTGGCGCGACTGTGCCGGAAATCCGGTGAAAGCGTCGAAAGTCTGTAGCGCGTCGGGGAGAAGTAAGCGCCACAGGCAGTAGTAGGGATAGTCCCTGCCCATGTGTGGCGTTGCCGTAAGCAGGAGCAGGTTCTGTGCCGACCACGGGAGTGTCCAACGCTCGTCGTCCACGTCGGCACCGGCTATTGCCTCTGCGAGCTTGTACCGGTCCGTCTTGCGTACTCGGAAGTCCGGCTGCCGATTCGCCGACAGCTTGTGCGCTTCGTCGAATACGACCAGGTCGTAAGCCTCCGTCTCGTCATTCTTGAGATGGCCGAACATGCGCTCCCCGGCCAGAGTATCCAGGCTCACTATGACCAGGTCACTCTCTGGGCCAGTGAACGGATTGCCTGTGCGGGCATCTCTTCCCCCGACTATGCGAAACTTCAGTCGAAAGAGGTGCCTCATCTCCCGTTCCCAGTTGCCAACGAGGCCGGCAGGAGGGACGATGAGCACTCGCCGGATGAGGCGCCTGGACAACATCTCCCGGACGTATAGGCCAGTCATGATGGTCTTACCGGCTCCCGCGTCGTCAGCTAGCAGGAAGCGGAGGGGAGACTGGTCAAGCATTCGATGATAAACGGCGATTCGCTGATGCGGGAGCGGATCTATCAGCGAAGTTTCGGTGGCGAAGGCAGAGTTGGTCAAGTGTCCGTATGTGAGCCGATGTGCCTCAGCTAGAGCCGACACGGCGTCAGGGTCGGCAGCGAAGTCCAGGACATGGCTCGCCGCGGGACTCTCGTCGGAAGTCGACCGGTCTGCCACCTTACCGTCGAGAGAGCCTTCTAGCTGGAGAAAGCGCGTCCACGCAAGGTTGTTGGGACGAGATTGCCTGTTCTCCCAGCGGTTGACTGTGGCGTAGGAAACACCAACGAGTTCTGCGAACTCGGCTTGGGTCCGTCCCATGACTTCCCTAGCGTTCCTGACACGCTGTGGATAGTCCCCTGGCAGCTCTATGGAAGTGGTCGATGGCATGATTGTGCATTATACCGCAGGCCTCAGTGGTGTACAATCAACAGTATAGCATCTGTTATATGCGCTGGCGCGAATTGAATCAGGCCCGCACCGACGTAGCGTGTGCGGGCCTTACGGACGTGGAAGAGCTGTTGATCGTAGGCGGGGAGGTGGAGATACGCAGTTCACGGTGAGGGGAATGCTAGTAAGAGCCTGTGCCGACAGTTTCCGCCACCGCAGACTACCGATGAGTCCGTCGACGAACTCCACTTGGCTTTGGTACGAACGGAAGAGACCACCGGATGCGTCAGAATCCTGTAGGGGGCATAGATAGCGGCGCATCGACGCTGTCTACCCTCCATGCTTTCTGTGGATACCAAAACGTCACAACCGGCCCGATTTCCCGGGGTTTCTGGGGGCCGGATCACCCCTAATTTCAGCTACGAAAAGGTGCTGACACGTCGCCTGACCAGTCAGTACTCAAAATAGGACGCTATGCTAAAGTAAGTCGCCATCCCAATGACGACGCGGTTGCATACTGGGAACCCTGACGTGTCAGCCGATAAGGGAAAGGTAATAGATGAGCCTATCCGCTGGGTGACGAAGGCGGAAGCGGGTGAGGAGCTGGAGGTTTCCCTCTCCACCTTGGACCGGAAGGTCCGGAAGGGAGAGGTCGAGATCCACAGGGAGAGCCGCCAGGTGTTCGTGCGGATGCGTGGTCCGGAGTACCTGAGCGACTAGGAGTTGCTGCGCCGGGCAGTCTCCAAGGGGGATGAGCTTAATCGGACGGTGCGAGAGAGGGACGAGGCCAGGGAGTCCGCGGCCACCGTCAGACAGCAGTACCACGAACTTGAGAGGGCGTACCAGAAGGAGACCGCCGAGCACAAGGGGACGAGAGACTTGTTCATTGCGGTGCAGGTGACCACCTGTGTGCTTTTGCTGCTGCTGACCGGCAGCGTTCTCCTGTGATGGTTCGTGCTGAGGTAGGGAGAGGACTGGTGAGTCGCGGCCAAGTTTTGGCGTCGTCAGAACTGTGGATCACTGAGCATTTTGGCCGCATAGCGAGATCAATTGCACCGTTCGTGTGATGGAAGAGTCGCCTGGAGAAGACACACTCATGGAAGAGCCTACGAACTTGAAGGAGACAGGTATGGACCGTGCGAATAGGATCAGGTTCTTTGCCATCGCCTTGCCGCTGAAAGCGCTAAGCGATTCCGAAGCAATGGAACGACTGTCGGAGAAACACTCCTCCTCCTCTGATGGACGAAGTGCGACTGGGCTACTTCTGGGCTACAAGCTGATTATGGAGTCCATTCTGTACGTAATGATCGACTTGATTGTGAAATGCCCAGAGATACTGCATTTACAACTGGACGACGATCTATATCGGTGGTGGTCAGACCCAAGAGGTAGGTCCGCTCGTCGCCTTAAATACATTACGGAAGTCAATGCCCCAAAGTCCACTCTAGTCGCCAACTACATTAACCAACTTATGCTGCGAGTAGACCGAACTGGTAATCGGTTGAAGGAATTCACCGAAGCTGCTGATGCGGTCTCTTCCTTCGCCCAGGATGTGCTGTCGATGACTAGGCGTTGCCATTTGTCTGTATTGGCAGGAGACGACTCAGGTCGTAGTCAGGACACTGACCTTGCTTTGCGTCTATGTGGGGCTGAATGCCTGTACGACATCCTATACGACGATAAAGACTACACGCTTGCCGATGCATTTGACTACATAGACGACGGGAATATGAAGTGGGTCGAAGGTAACATACTGGAAGGTCTTGGAGAGCCCGCAGTTGAAACTTCCAGAGACGTCATTGGAACTCTACCGCACCGCTTGAGATTCATTCCTCCGCTGTGGCGTCTGGGAATCAACGCTGCGGTGGCGATTGCAATACAGAGAATGACCGGTAAGCATCGAGTTTTCCTCAGTGACGATACTAGCTTGCCGTCCACAGAGGAGCTATTCGGGGACATGCTTGAGGAGTTTCAAGTAGGCAGATGGCCCAGCATGAGGTATGGGCTGACAATCCAGAACGGGCTGACTGAGAAAGAACTGGAGAAGATCGTGCTGCACGAAACTTCACCCTCTGACACGGCGGAATATCTCAGGACCTTGCTAGGAGACGGTGCTTTTCTCGTGAGTGGAATGAGCAGTAACGCTGAGTTTCATTTTCGAGTTCTCATTGAGGGTTTGGCACAAGCTGAGCCCCTCGACACGCCGGTTGAAGTGCTGCGTCTAGAGCACACAGGCCAAAGTGATGAGGCCCACCCACCCGTATCGCTGGCTGTTCGTGTGGGACGTGAATGGCATGTCTTCTACTACATAGACGCCGTAGGACGTATGAAGTCCTGTGTTTGGCCGTTCCTGGATGGGCTTGGAGACCGTGTCAATACAACGAGAATCACACATGTGGACACCGAACTCTTGCTCTGCCTTTGCGATCGGGCATTTCAGTATGTCGCCCGCAAATGGAAGGCACAAAAGGACCTCAACGGTCAGCTTCGGGGAACAATCCCAGAGCTATTGGCTGCATCGTTGCTCACCAGTTCAAATCACTTTCCTGTCAGGCCTTCTTACACATTTAGGGGAACAGCGGAACTAGATGATATGGAGCTAGATGCTGTAGGGTACAGGGGGACAACCGAAGGCGGTGAGTGCAAGATCGTGGAGGTAAAGAAGCCGTCAACAAATCAGGTTCAGCTGCGCGAGGAGATCGAAGTTTTCATTGCGAAGGTTCAATCCGTAAGAGAGAATCGAAAGGTAGTAGAGGAAGCACTGGGGTTTCCGGGTCCTATCGAAACCGTGTCTGGGCTTTTCATATCAATGGCAGAAATTGGAGATCTCGCCGAGGATGTGTTGGAGAAACCGGAGCCCTTCTCGGGACTCTTTGGCTCTACGAAATCAAGGGCCGAGTTCAAGTCGTTCCTTGACGGCCTCAGTGAGGTCGAATTCTGGGACTACAACGACTTCAATAGGAAGTTGAAGGCAGCCAATCTGCCGCAACTGCCAATTAAGTTACTTGAACATGCAAGACTAACCTGGATGTTGCCAGATGTTGACCCTGGCGAGGAGGTTGGAAACTGGGACGTTCTCCAGAAAGCGGTCAAGAATGACAACTGGCACTGGCCGGACAGCCCAGACGCGTTGAAGAACAAGTTGGAAGATTCTCTCAGGGGCGAGCAATCGATAGACTGACTTTGCAAGCTTCGTAGGTCAGCCACCACGTCACTCAAGCCGAATTCCCCGAGGGTCCAGGAGAGAGGGCTCTCCCACCCAGGCCCGAAGCCGCAGCGAAGACGCCCAATGACGACTAGATTGGGAGTGAACGGCTCATGGAACGAGCCCAGCGTCTTCAGCCACCGTCTATGAAGGTCTGCTCCGTGCAAGAGTGCGGCATGAAGTCCGTGTCGCCGCATCGCATGACGTCGACGGCGTTGGGAAAGGCGCTGCCGTCCCTGTAGAAAGACCTCGTAGGTGAACTGGGACAGCCCCCTGTGCTCCTCCATCACCTTACGAATAGGCACGTGCGCCTGTTTGAAGGCCTCGCGGCCCGATGGTGGCTCCACCTGGAGAGCGTTGATTCACGGACGGGCATTGCTTTCCTCCATCAACGCGTGGATTTGGAAACGGGTATCCGTTCCTAGCGGGAGGTTGCAGACCGTACGGATCATGTCAGATCCGGTCCTTGCACCTCTATCACGGCAGCGGACTTAGGCGCCCCCGTTTCCCGGTCGTATCGCTCCCTGAAGTCCATGCGGGCCTCTCGCCCGAAACTGTCCGAAGCCCTATCAATCTCCTGCTCCGCATCCAGCGGTATCGATATCAGCGAACCGCCCCGCTGGCTCCGCCTCACAACAGCAGGCTGTTCTTCCATCCGGAGCACCATTGGCAACGTGTCGTGGTAGCAGGAGTCCGGGTCGAACAGAGGCGTCTCCTGGATTATCGGAGATTGAAACTCCTTCCTCGACTTGACCTGGAGCAGGTACCACACCTTCGGACAGGAAACCAGACACTTCCAGGGGAGGGTGCCCTTCCTCCTGTGAATGCTCTTGAAGTTCTTGCCCTTCCACTGCCCGATGGCCTTGCGAATGTTCGACGATGGCGTTACGGAGCACCCGAGCTCCTTCAGATTGGCAGGCGGAGTACAGCAATGCCAGTGATCCAATAAATCGGCACCGTCAGTATGGTTGTAGAGGCAATAAAGCGGTGCGGCTCCTTTACGCTGTGCGTACTGTTCGAGCAGGTCGATCTGTGGTCCATTCACATTGCTTTGCGTGAGCGAAGCGTATCTATCAGTCCTTAGATCGAGTTTCTTGGCCTGGATTGCAAATCGAAACCAGCCGAGTCGGTCCGAGCCCAGCCAGAGTTCGAAGTCGGTGCCCCACATCGACTCGTCAGGCTTTGAAGTCTGTTTGAAGAGGGCCACTGTAGAACCTTGGACAAAGAGGTCCATCATCAGCAGGTCCGTGATCGTCTCCTCTCCGAACCTGACCGGACCCAGGACACCACGACTCTTTATGGACTCCCTGACGTAGCCCAATCGTTCCCAGAGACTCGTCGACTGGTTTGAAAACAGCTCCCCAAGTTCGCTGAATGTCCGAATAGACATGTCCACTTATCCTTTCCCAGGTCCTACTGTTTCGCTTACCACTGCTCCTCCCCCGTCGCCATCCTGTGGCCGACGCGGGGTTCGGTGATGATGTGCCTGGGACTGTCCGCATCGTCGCCCAGCTTGCGGCGGAGCAGCTTCACCACGTTACGCACCAGCCATGCCTCGCCGCCCTCGTCCACCGTCGGGCTGGACGGGAGGCTGGCACAGGCCTCGCCTACTCCCCCGCCGGCACCCTCACCCGCCCCGTGGGTTCCCCAACGCACCACGTGCCATCCGCCGCGCCGCCGCGGAGCTTCTCTTCAAGCTTCTTCTCTTCGAACTTACACACGCGAATGTCATACGCCGTGTCCAGCCGGACCGCGTAACTGCGTCCGTCCCCCTGGGTGAAGTACCGGTCATCCGGGTCCCACGGAACGATGCCATACTCTCCGAAATCCTCGCTGCCGAACAGCCATGCGCCGCCGCCCACCTCCCGGAACTCGATCACCGTCCGGCATCCGACATAGCCTTCGGCCTCGCGGTCGGTGGGCTGGTTGGGGTCGCACGTGAACCGCTCGGTGAACCACACCTGTATCCCGTGATTGCCCTGATTCGTCGTATAGCGCTGCGCCCGCAAGCCGGTTGGGGCAGGTGCGTCGTCAGGCGGCGTCGCCAGCGTAACGGCTACCTCTTCCGACCACGCGCCCGGCTGGGTCCGGTTGTGGGCGCGGATGCGGTAGTGCTTGGTCGCGCCGCTGGCCGGCAGGTTGGTGTGCAGCCAGTGGGTGGCGTCCCCACTGAGCCGGGCGACGGTCGACCAGGGGCCGCCGACGTGGTCCGCCGCCTGGACCGTGTAGCTGTTGACCGCTTCGTCGGGATGGGCCGCCCACGTGAGCTGCACGTCCGAGTCGGTGATCAGGGACGCCGCGAGGTCGCGCGGGGCGCTGGGCGGCAGCAGCCCCCTGGCCGATATCTTCCACGGCCCGCGGACGCCGGCCTCGCTCACCGCCCGCACGCGGTAGACCGGGTTGCCGCTGGCCTGCAGGTCCAGGTACAGCGGGTCCGTGGGCCGCACGTCCAGGAGCTGCCGGTTCCGCTCCACCTCGTAGTAGGCCACCGGCCACTGGCTCACTTTCTCCACCGGCGCCCAGCGCACCAGCGCCGTGGCCCCCAGCCGCTCGACCCGCACGTCCTGGGGCGCTTCGGGGTCAGGCTCCCCGCGGCCCGTGCCCACGGCGACGCTCACGTCCTTGCTGTTGGAGTCGTCGATGTCAATGAACTCGAGGGTGTAGGTTTCCCCGCCGGCGGTCACCGTCTGGGTCTGCTCGCTGGTGATGGTCGCGGTGATGGGGTCGGGGCTGCCGCCAACCAGCAGGGTCAGCGTCGGCCCGTCGCTGCGGCCGCTGTTGTACCGGTAATCCCGGCTCTCCAGGTCGCCGATTTTCCAGATGCCTGAGCAGAGGCCGTTTACGCCGCAGTCGCCCCGTTCGTAACTGCCGCCGTCCTCGCTCACTTCCGCCTTCGCCCCCCGGGGCACGCCGGACAGCGCGACCTCGACCTGCTCGACGGTCCCCGGCTGGTTGTTCTCGGCGCGCAGGGTGTAAGCCTGCTGACCCCTGGGAAGCGTGCCGTGCAAGCCCGCGTCATGCACCTGCAGCTCCCCGGCTGTGCCCACGACAAAGGTGAGTGTGGCGGACTCCGAGAACATGGTATTGCCAGCTTTGAGAATGAACTCTATCCCCATGTTGACTTTATACAGGCCCGGTTCGCTGAATACGACGAGATGAGGGTAGTCAAAATCATTCCAAGAGTCATCTATTGCATCAGTCAACTTATCGCTTTTGTCGGGGTTCAACGCTTCATAGAATTCTATCTCAAGGCTGTTATTTAAGTAGCGGTCAATTATGGCTATCTTCCCCGGCCTCTGCGTTGGGGTGACGTCGCTGATTCTGAACTTGCGGCTCTCCGCGATGTTTGGCACTGGCACCCCACGGATGACCCTCACGCCTGGGAACCTGTCATCATCTTCGAGTGTGGGTATGACATGTCCGGTTGACCACAACCAGGTTGTGCCTCCAAACGTGAGGGGGTTGGCAAGCGGCTTCGGGTCCACCAGGATGATCAGGTCCTCCGGCAGGTAATACACAAAGTCGTTGTGGGCATCATTAACCCGCACCCCCAGTAGCGTTGAGAAGTCGGATGGGCAGATGGGGCGGCGCGGAGGAAGGCATCTCTGGAGTGATACAATTGCCTCGCCGTCAGATAAAACGTAGGTTTTCCTCCCAAGGCATACGGTATGCGCTTCTATCTGTTCTTGTCGTTCCTCTAGCTCGGGAGGAGGTACGCTATCCACGATTTGGGCGGTCAGGCACCGGCGGTTCAGCGGTGGCGCAGCGCCGGCTTCGGTGGTCAACCGTACCGGAATACGCAACGTGCCGGGCTCCCAGCCCCCCCGGCCCAGGCGCCAGACGCCGACGGTCGGGGAAGTCTCGGTAAAGCTGGTGCCCGACGGCCGGCTCGGGGCGCCAGCGAAGGCCAGTCCCTCCGAAAGCTCCACCTTCACCACCACGCCCGCCTGATCGTACCTTTTGTTTTTTGAATCCGTCCGTGGGCTTGGGTCACCGACCGACACGGTGAAATCAGCATTTTCGCCCGGTTCCGGCAACGGGTTGCGCACGGCCACGGCGAGCTCCGCATTGGGAAAAAGCACCTTGCGTTCGCCAGCGGAGGCGGGGGTATAAGCCCAGGTCACCGCCTGACTATTGTCGAGATGCGCCGCGCCTTCTGCCGGGCTGGAACCGATGATTTCGGCCCGGATCGTGACGTATTGAGCGGTTGAGGAACGGTCGGGCTGGATCAGCAACTGCGCAGCGCGACCGGCACCCTCCGCCGCAAGTTCGTCGATTGCCCATATGCCGCTGGAGGCATCGAAATCATCCGGGGGCGCATACTCATGAAGCGAAACCGCTGTAATCCCCACTGGCGGGTCGGCTGTGAGCCGGACCTGCACGTCTCGCATTTCAACTGTAGATTTATTGTATACATACACATCGAAATGAACATCATCAAACAGATCGAGGGTCCTAAGGTGTACCGAAATGTCTCGAATATCCCCAACGCGCGGCAACTCATCCTGCGCCTGCGCGGTGGGCCCGGCGGGGAGCAGTGTCAGCAGGCCGACGGCCAGGGCGGCCAGGGTGAATGCGCGGGTTGCGTTGCGAATGGCGTCGATCATGGGGCTCGAGTTCCTCCCGTTGCGCGATAGTGTTTAGGCTGTGTGTTCGACCGCTCCCCTAATGGATATGCAGTATCACCATGGAGCTAAAGCGGGCCGGCAAATGTAGCCCGGATGCCCGTCAAACACCCTTCAGCCATGTTATGTATCGATATGTAGTCTCATTACTTTAGAGTACGCACCGCTTCGAGAAAGACCAGTGGGTTGGACAACTTCAACGGATGTCCAACATGGGATGTTACACAAATCTCTCTATTGTGTGTGTATCGTTTTGAATAATATTTGTATAGTTTCGTGTATTGTTCGATTAGTCTCGTGATGCCTCCGGGCCGGTGTACCGCCACCGCGCGCTCCAGGCGGGGAGGCGATAGCTGTGCGGTCAGACAAAAACCAAGGCCCCCGCTGTTTAGGCGGGGGCCTTTGTGGGAGGGTCGTCTATCGTAATGGGGCCTTCTATCGTTGTTCCCCCGTCTCCCCCTCTGCCATCCGGTAGCCGACGCGGGGCTCGGTCAGGATGTACCTGGGGTCTGCGGCGTCGTCGCCCAGCTTGCCGCGCAGCAGCTTCACCACGTTCCGCACCAGCCATGCCTCGCCGACCCGCTCCGGTCCCCAGACCCGCTGGAGCAGCACGGCGTGGGTCAGCGTGCGGGGGGCGTGGACCGCAAGCTCGTAGAGCACCGCGTACTCCGTGGCCGTCAGCTCCACCGGCTCGCCGTCCACCGTCACCCGGCGCAGGGCGTAGTCGATGCCCAGCCCTCCGGCGGCGTAGGGTCCCGGCGGCTCTCCCTGGAAGGGCTCCAGCCGCTTCCTGAGCGCCGCCCTGATCCTCGCCGCAAGCTCCGTCGGCGAGAACGGCTTGACCAGGTAGTCGGCCGCCCCCATGTCGAGGGCGCGGGCGACGGTCTCGTCCTGGCCGTACACCGACAGGAAGATGACCGGCACGTCGGCCTGCTTGCGGATGTCGTTCATCAACTCGATGCCGTCGCTCCCCGGCAGCACCAGGTCCAGCAGGACGAGGTGGGGCTTCTCCTTCTCCATGAGGCGGGGCACGTCGGCAGGGTCGCCGGTCGCTATGGGCGCGTAGCCCGCCCTCGTGAGCACGTCGCGGACGTACCGCAGGTCCTGGGGTTTGTCGTCCACGGCCAGGACGCGCACCCGCGGCGTGCGCGCCGAGCCGGAAGAGGCGGGACCGGGCGCTCTAATCGCGGACTGCTCGACCGCCGGCAGGGTGAAGGTGAACCGCGCCCCCAGGCCCGGCCCGTCGCTCTCCGCCCGGATGCGGCCCCCGTGGGCCTCGACGATGCCCTTGCAGATGGCGAGGCCCAGGCCCGACCCGTCGACGCCCGATGCCGTCGCCTCCCCGGACGCCCGCGAGAACTTGCGGAACAGCTCCGGCAGAAGCTCAGCCGGTATGCCCCTGCCCCGGTCGGCGACGGAGACCGCGACGTGGACCCCGTCCCGCACTGCGCTCACCGTGATGGGCGACCCCTCGTGCGAGTAGGCGGCGGCGTTGGAGAGGAGGTTGCCCAGCACCTGGACGATGCGCCGCCTGTCGGCCATCGCCATCGGCAGGTCCGCCGCCAGCTCCACGTCCAGTGGGTTGCTCGCGTCCCCGCTGCGGAACAGGCCCCCGGCCTCCTCCACCAGCGCCCGCAGGTCGGCGGGTTCCGGGTCCACCGGGAGGGCGCCCGTCCGGATGCGGGCCACGTCCAGCAGGTCGCCGATCAGCCCGCGCATGTGCTCGACCTGGTCCTGGATGATGCGCAAGAACTGGGCTATCTCCGCCGGGTCCAGCCGGGCCGATTCCGCAGCGAGGGTATCGGCAGACCCCTTGACGGACATCAAGGGCGTCCGCAGTTCGTGGCTCACCATGGCCAGGAAATCGGCCCGCAGCCTCTCCTGCTCCTCCAGGGGCGTCATGTCCTGTAGAGTGACGACGAAGGACGCCACGCGCCCGTCCTCTGAGTGGATGGGCGTGGCGTTGAGCAGGACGCTGACGCTGCGCCCGTCGGGGACCCGGAGCGCGATCTCCTCGGCCCGCACCGTCTCCCCCGAGCCGAGCACCTCCGCTAGGGGCAACTCCCGCAGGGAGACCTCCCGCCCGTCGCCGCGCACGCAGGTCACCACGTCCAGGAGGTCCTCCGCCCGCTGCTCGTCGTCCCGCAGGGCGTCCACGATACGCATGGCCTCACGATTGAAGGGGGTCATCTCCCCGGTCTGTGTGTCGAAGACGACCACGCCCACGGGCGAGGTGTTCACCAGCGTCTCCAGGTCGGCCCTGGCCTGCCGCTCCTCCCTGTGGGTGCGGGCGTTGGCGATGACCAGCGCCGCCTGGGAGGCGAACATCACCAGGGTCTCTTCGTCTTCCTTCGTGAACTCTGCCCCGTCTTCCCTGTCGCCCACGAAGACGTGTCCCACCCGGACATCCCGGTGGAACATCGGGGCGACCATGAAGCGGAAGACGCCCACAGGCAGGGGGATGGTGAACTCGGTGAAGCCCATGGCATGAACATACTGCGCGAGGTCGGGCACCCTCATGGGTTCGGAGATGCCGGTCAAAGCCTGGAAGATGCGCAGCCCCTCCGGCATCAGCCAGAGCCGCTCCGACTCCTCAGCCGTCAGTCCTGACGACAGAAAGTCCTGCACCTGTCCGCCGTCATCCAGCAGGGTCATCACGCCGTAGCGGGCGGAGGCCAGGGAGCGGGCGGAGCCGAGGACGCCCTGGAGCACGGAGTCAAAGTCCAGGCTCTCGTTGATGCGCCGGCTGGCCGCGCTCAGGCGCGACAGACGTTCCCGCAGCGCCTCGATCTCCCGGTACGGCTGGTCTGATGGCGCCATGTCTTTCCTCCCGTCCTAAGGCGCGGACCGTGCATGCGCACAGCCGCAACACGCCAGGAATTCACACGGGAGTATACATCACACTATACAAAAGATACAGCATACGATATGTATACGATACGATTTGTCGGGTATAGTTTCGATGGGACTGTGTACCTCCGGTCTGACCGGGCGACACGGGCCGCCGCCGGATGCGGCGAGTACATCCCCGACCCAGGGACCCGAGAGCGCCGACCGTTGGCGACAGGAGACGTGACAGCCGTGTTTGGCGCCCGAGACGCCGGAAACGACAGCGGCAGGGCCCGCCGCCTGATTCGGGGGACCTTGCCCTTCATCCGTCATCAAAGGAACGCAAGGTCTATCCGGCCATTCGGGGCGCTGCTGCTGCCCTGCTGCCTGTCCCGGCGCCGCCAGTCCTCAGTCGTTGCCACTCCCTCACGAGCTCGACAGCCGGCCCGAAGGCGTGCTCTTCGTCGACCTGCTTCTCCAGTACCACCACACCGGCGTCCGGCAGTCCGTGGCCCCGCCTGGGTGGAACCCACCCGGCGGACTGGCTCCAATCGACGTCCGACCCCGGTGCCGTATCTCCGGCCTGAGCCTTCTCCACAAGCGCAAGCCGCCGCTCCAGCAAGTCCTGTCGCACCTCCTGCGCCCCATCGCCTCGGATACCCCCGCAACTGTTCACGCGCTCTGCCGCAGACAAGGTACGCGAACCCCGCCAACCCGGCTGCCTGCTGACATCCTCCGAGTTGATGCCCCGTGTCGTCGCGTCCGTCAGCGCCGCTACCGTCACCGCCGGCCCGCTTCTCACAAGCCGGGGCCCCATCCAATCCGTCCACGTTCTGCCGTCCACATCCTGTAGGGGACAGACTCACGCCACACCTGCCCGGAGAGGCGCCCTGAACACCGCCAACGACAGCCTTTTCCCATACGTCGCACCTCCATGCTCCAGGCAGCGCAACAGCCGGAACTCTCTGCTAGGCCACTCGCCAATCCGCACCGCGATCGGGCACTTGCACTTCTGCAACTTTCGTAGCTGGCGAGCTCCACCTTCTCCGCCATCGGCCCTTTACCAGAACTGCTCGCAGAATCGCTCTCACTTCCGCCTTCGGAACCGCTGATTTAGCTACGAATTCCCCACTTCCGACCCCCTCGATTGCATTTCTGCAAATTCCCGCTTTCGTGTTCTACCCGCGTACCCTGCGACGCCATGTCCGCCGTGTAGATCTTGCGAAGGGGGGCATACTCGCTCCTGCCCACGGCCGACGGGGCCCTCTGATCATCCGGTCCTCGGAGGAGGCCTGAAATGACCGACTTCAGAGCCGCAGCGAGGTCCCGGTAGTGTGCCCTACATGACACCGCACGGAGCGCCATCAGCGCCAGTCACGGCGAGGAACGCTTGCGGCCATGCGCCGCCGACACACCGCGATCAGCCTGTCAGCAAGGTCGTCCGATGGCGCCAATTCAAGATGCGCCCAGTAGCACGTCAGGGGCCTCAATACAACGGGCTGCAAGGTCTTTTGTTCCATTAGGTCGCCCTCTACACTGGAAGATTGGGGCCGTGTCAGGGGAGCTGAAATCGGTCACCGGGAAGAGGTGCTGAAAACATGCAGCGGGACATACAAGCCCTGGGATACCTGGCGGAGATGCCTTTCCTTGACCGGCTGGAGCTGGCCTCGGTCTCCGACACCGCCGACAGTACGATGTACGACGTCGTGGCGGACTTAAAGAGCAGGCATCTGGTGGGCTGGATTCGCCACTCGACCGAGTTGATCGCCTCGACGCGGAGACTCTTTCTCACCCGGCAGGGACTGTGCGCGTTGGCGAAGGCAGAGGGCGTGGACGAAGCCGATGTGCTGCGGCGCTATCCGGTCTCCCGCCACTGGCAGCGCATCCTGCTCGCGAGGCTGGACGCGGTGGGTGTCATCTACCGGCTCGCCTCGCACGTAGGCGAGGTGGGAGGCGCGCTGCGCTTCAGGTGGTACCGCAGGGCTCCCATAGACGCCGGGATGGTGCTGCCCGACGGCCGAACCATCGGAGTCGTTCGCCAGGGCGCCACGTCGGACAGGACCAACTTCTCCCGGAGGATATGGCGGCTCCTTGAGAACGACCTCCCCCGGCTCGACGCGCTGCTGGCCATAGCGCCCGACGAGATGAGGCTGCGCCACACCAGCGCGCTTCTGAGGCGTACGCACGTGCCGGTGCGGATTGCGCTGGAGAGGCGCGTGGCCCTTGGAACTCCCCGGGACCGGATATGGCGCATTCCGTCCATCGGCGGGTTGCAGGACCTGGGCGGCTTCCTGGCCAACCTGACCTCCGGCGGGTCGCTGCCCGTCGAGCCGCCGCTTGCGAGATTCCTCGATCCCTACGACCTCGAGGACACCGTCGGCGATTTGCACGTTCCCGACCACCTGCTGCCCGCCGCGCTCAGGCCCGCGCAGAAGCGCACGATGGATGTGCTGGCGGACTGGCCGTGGATCACGCACAGGCACCTGGCGGGACTGCTGGGAGTGACGGCCCAGCGCACCTCCCAGCTGACTGTACCCCTTGTCAGCGCGAAGCTGGCATGGCGCATCCACATCGGAGGCCGTGACCGGCTTGGGCTATCCGACTGGGGAATCGCCGTGCTCGCCCGCCGCGACAGGACATCGGTGGGCGGGCTGAGGAGGCAGTGGAGCGTGGAGCGGGCGGACGAAGAGGCTCCCTTCTCGTGGGAGAACGTGTTCGGCAGGCGGAGCAGGCTGCTCGCTCGCAACATGGAGCACACCGACGCGGTGCACGGCTTCCTGGCCCGGGTCGTCAGCCAGGTAAAGACAGAGGGCTATCGGGTTGTGCAGGTCGACCCTCCCCACAGGGCGTCGAGATACTTCAGGCACAACCACAAGATGCGCGCCATCCAACCCGACGCCTTCGGCATCCTGCGAAGGCGCGGGAAGACGTTGCCGTTCTTTCTGGAATGGGAGAGGAGGGCGGTGCGGCCCAGCACGATGGCGGCCCGGCTGGCTCCCTATCTGCGCTACTACTCGTCGCACGACCCCATGGACGACAACGGCGCCTATCCCCTGGTGCTCATCGTTTTCGACGACGCGCTGGTGGAGTCGCGGTTCCTGGGTATCGCCCGGAGGGAGATGTCGCGCGCGAGAGTCGACCTGCCGCTGTGGGTGTCCCACAGGGAGATGCTGGAGAAGGTGGGGCCATTGGGCAGGGCGTGGCGCAGCCCGGAAGTGCTTGTCCCGGCCCGTCCATTCGCCGGTGCTGCGGCGTAGGTTGACATCGGACAGTGAGAGAGTGCGTAATGAGAAGGTGAAGACGTACGAGCGTTGTTGGTGCAGGGGCATGCCATGGCCGGAAGAACTAGAGCCGTGAGATTGAGTTCGGCGTCTGAGCTGGCCAAGCAGGTCCGGGATCGATGATGTGGTCGGTACAGTCTCAGGCAAAGACCCGGGGGATCCCGGGTTCCTGACTTTCAAAGGGTCGCGAGCATCGTCGCCGTCTCCGTCGTGGGTTTGTCGGTACCCAGTCAAAGACTGGCCAGTCCAGGGTTCGCCCGGTTCGGCGGCATCAAGCATAATGCGGGTTAACAAGGCGACGGTCTGTCGCAAAGTGGAGGAATTGACTGATGGCGAATCCCGAACATGTCGAGTGGTTGCTCGAAGGCGTGGCAGCATGGAATAAGAGACGGACCACGCAGCAGTTTGTGCCAGACCTCAGTGGGGTGAACCTCTCCGAGATGCTTGTCGAAGCCCAGATAACAGACTCGCAGGATGGCAAGCCAGACCTCAGCGAGGTAAACCTATCCCAGGCCAATCTAACTGGCTGCGACCTTTCTGATTGCACGCTAAATCTTGCGAAGTTCAGTGGAGCAGATCTCAAAGGGGCACGCTTTGAAAGATCAAACTTCGTCGGCGCAGACCTGACGGAGGCGCAACTGCAGAACGCGGTACTCTCATTCTCGAATCTCATTGCGGCCAACCTAGAGCGAGCGAACCTGAATAGCTGCGCTCTTGAGGGTGCCAAAATCGAATACGCCAATCTGAGCGGCGCGAACTTGACGGGCGCCCGACCCTGGCAAGCGAGCATGACCTTCCACATCTTGCCAGACCAAGATGATCCGCGAGTCAGCATGAACGATGCAGTTACCAGCGTGGCGAGTCTTCTGGAATGTATCAACAGAATCAAGCAACACTATGCCTCTAAGAAGATTTCAGGAGAGGAGAATATTGAAATCTTTTTCCGTGGGGAGGCCAGGGACTCATGGAATCTGGCGCCTAAGGTTATGCGTCCTTCTAAGGACACAGGGTACTCGCTTCGCAGCGCTGAGGGGGAGCTGTTGGTCGAGCTCATGTCGCGTCGACCCGAGGACTTTCGTGGGACCATTTCAGCCCTCGACCAAATGGTGATTGCACAGCATCACAGGTTGCCGACTAGGCTTCTGGACATAACGATCAACCCTCTAGTGGCGCTGTTCCATGCATGTGAGGATATAGAGGAGCAGAGCGAATCTGCAAGTTCGTCCGGTCGAATCCATGTTTTCGCCGCGCCCAGGAATATCGTGAAGCCCTTCAATAGCGATACCGTGAGCGTCGTCACCAACTTCGCCAGGCTATCCCGGAACCAGCAGAATCTCCTTCTGGGCAAGACGAAAGACGAGACCAGGGGAGACTCCGAACCGAGTTACATCGTGCCGGAACGCTTGATGGAAGACGGTTATGCCCTCGCAATGAACCGTCTGTACCAGTTCATTCGTTTAGAGAGGACATCGTTTCAGGAACGGATAGACCCAAAGGACCTGCTTCGCGTGTTTGTAGTGAAGCCACGATACTCGTTCGAACGAATCCGGGCGCAGTCCGGGGCCTTCCTGATTTCGGCGTTCTATGAGAGATTCGAAGAGGCTGAAATCAGGAAGTGGAGCGATGATGTCCCGGTTTATCACCATTACACCCTCGCTGTGCCGAGCGACTCCAAGGAAACCGTGAGAGACGAGTTGGAGGTTCTCAACATCACTCGAGAGACTATGTTGCCTGGACTTGACGAGGCCGCCAAGGCGGTGACGGACCGTTACCGCAGGGCATAGTTGCGCTGCCATCTCCGGGATCGGTGACTCAGGGGCTTGACACTTAAGCACCAGTCCAATCTGCCCAGTCTACGTCAGGAGAGGTTGGAGGTCAGCAGACGGGCGTATAGGCATCGCGTCGAATTGCTCAAGGCGTGGCAAGTCTAGACCTGCGGTCCTCGATGCGTGAAAGCGCTATCAGTTCAGACGGCTCACTGTGCTGAAAGTAGGCAATTGTTCCAGTTATTGTGAGCGCGAAACGCAGGTGCCCTGAAGCTCAGAAACCTCCTCCACCCAAGCAGGTGCCGGGTGAAGTAGTTGACGTGAAGATGTGGCTGGGAGGCCTAAAGGTGAACGACAGCGCGCACAATGAACTCCGCGACGGTATCGCGCGGCGTTACTTCGATCTTCCCCCGCTCATGTGCCGGTTCTGTGGGCACGAATCGCCTCTGCCTACGGAAGGTGTCTTGGATGTTGTGACAGAACGCGGCGGTCGACGGTTCAGGGCCGATGTGGCGGCCCTGAACCGGCATGGGGAGATCGTGGCGGTAGTTGAGGTCGTGAACACGAACCCGCCAGTTGAGCGGGTCCTCGCGGCGCAGTCGGAGCTGGCCGCGGCGTTCTACGTCGAGCCGGACGCGCTCGACGGCGGGTTCGAGGGGTACTGTTCCCCGTTCTGTTGGACGAACCGGAGGGAGCGGAACGTATCGCCCTGGAGCGTGCCGGCTTGCTCCGCCTGCCGGAGGCCCTATCACACGCTGGAGTACCAGTACGAGCTCCTCGATTGGGAGAACCCCTACGAACCTGTGTGCCTGGAATGCGCGGCCGGAACGCCTGGCGGGCAGTGGCGCTCTCCCGGCGAACTCGCCCTGGGAGACCCCGGAGACAGGATACCCGGCAAATACGCGGACGTACTCGAGCTGTTTCTGTCATTCTCGGACGCCGACTTCTGGGCGATGGTCTGGACGGACCGGACCGCGAGGGCGGGCGAGGCGCGGTATCCGGAGACGGAGACGGCGGCTCGCCTGGACCAGGTGGAGGCCGCGTTCGACGCGGGAGAGTGGGACAGGGGCCAGAGGCTGCTACAACCGATCGGGGCGCCGGCATGGGACAGGCCGGAGGGGCGGCCACTCTTCGCGTGGGGGCACGGCAACTGTGTGCGCACGGCGCTCGCCTGGCGCCGGTTGAGGGAGCACCGTCTCTGCGGTCTTCCGTCCTCGGTCCAGGCCGCGGTCAGGTCGCGCCCTACGCCGGCAGAGGTAGTGACCGATGAGGGTCGGATAGTCCTTACCCACAGAGGCTTTCCGGACGGGAGGTTCACGGCCTGCGGGATTGACAGGGATAACTGCGACGAACCAGTCGTGGCGTCGATGACCGGCACCCCGACCTGTGAGTCCTGCCGCTGAAGAGAAGTTGGGCCGAACGGTCGTCTCGCAGCAGGTTCCGTTTGATTTTGGGGTCTACGGGGTACAACATGCGGGCATGTTGCTTTGGCTCTGGCGTAGAGTTGTGTGGGTTTGGGGGCTCCGTTTACTTACGGGGTTCAGCAGGAACAGCACTGGGCGAGAAACCCCCAAAGTAAACGGAACCCCGTATATGCTAATCCGAACTGGGAGACCCCAATGAACACTGAGGCGTTCGGCTACATCTCCGCTCTGCTTGGAGAAGAGTGGGTTGAGAACTCTCTTGATAAATACCAGCAGTTCCGGGAGACCTGGTCTCCTGAGAGTAGGTGGCACCATAGATTGCCCCAGTTATCGCCGATTGTCCCTATGCTCTACTGGAACTCTCGGGAGAACTTTGATGATGTTGATGAGCCACACAGGGCTTTCGAGCCGATGGGGTTCTGGGCTGGGCATCCGACTGAAGTGCTGGATCGTTTGACTGAAGAGATCAAGTATTTCGAGGGCTTTTGGCGAGACCTCCCTGATGGCACGGGAACACGGAACCTGGTATGGGCACTGACGCGGCCGCAACGATTCTTCAGTCTTGCCCACGAACTGGCCACTGCATTCTTCTTTGCCTCTAGGGACGGTGTGCGGGTTGAGCCCTTATTCCTGGACCCCAAATCCACAGCGGGCAAGCCCGACTTTTTGGCCCATACGGCTGGGCGTAGCTTCGCCGTTCAATGTAAATCCCAAGATCCGACCGCTGCCAGGCAGTTTCCCTATGATCTCTGGCAGTACTTCGCTGGCGTCTTTCATCGCGCGGTTCACGACTCTGGAAGGAGTGTCCACTTCGGCATCAACCTCAAGGGGAAAATGAACGAGAAACAGGTGCGCAGAATCGCCAAACGTGCTTACGGCCTGGTGCGCAAAGGTCTAAATACTCCGTATCCATGGCAGAACAGTGTCGGAGAGTTTCAACTGGTCGACTTGGGCGAATTCGCCAGACCCGAACAACTGGCAAGGCTTCGTATGGATGCTCTCTTGGCAAGGGATCCATTTTACGACGAGATGGTGCGTTTACCCTCTATGGTTCCAGGACGGTCCCGGTATGCGAGCCTAACAGTGACGGGGGGTCGGGGAGAGGATGTCACCGAGTTCATCAGGAGAGCGGTGACATCAGCGACGAAGTCTGGGGTGACGTCTAATCCCCTGATTGTAGCTGTCCATCTATATCACGAGATAGACTTCGCGACGTTTTCGGAGCGCCCCTTGGTGAGGGACCGGCTTCTTCCGTGGAGCAACCAGTTTTTCGCAGACAATCCGCAGCTTGCTATGATCCACTTGTCCTCGAACTTCGAATCGTACCTACTTCGTGCGGTTGGCGACGGCGTTGGAATTCGACACGGCAGGAACGGGTGGGTGATGGAGAGTCCGGTGTGGGACCACGACCAAGTAGCGGCCCTGGGTATATAGGCGGACCTGAGGCTTACGGGGGCATTCCACGAACATATTCTTCGGTTGCCGAATGCCACAGGCTCGATGATTAGCCCTGTGGTTACATAGAGCTTCAAACGGGCAGTTGGCAGGGAGCTAAGCTATCAACAGGAGATATTGTCTTGAACGCGAAACACCGTCCGACCGTCGGATGCCGGGACTCCCGCCCCCTTCAGATTGAGACCTCCCAGCGGAAAGTTCGCAATTCGGTACGCCTTGACCCGCTGGCGTGGACGCCCAAGTAGGGCAGGGTAGACCTTCAAAACGAACACAGTCTCGGTCCCGCTAATGCTGATGCTGGCTATGACCCGTACCACGGTCAGCTGCGGAGGGGGCCAGGCCGGGGATGAAATTGCCTGGCTCTGCTCAACGCCCACCCGCGAAGAGCAAGCCCTCTACCGCGTGACCGCGACCGTAGCGGTCGAAATCGACATTCACTTGCCTCTTGCCGGGACTTGGCCCCATGCTGAGAAGCTTCTGTTCAGCCTGCTGGTAGACGCTGACAGCCGAGCCGTTCAGGACTGGAGGGCCGACTTCGACCGCGCAGTCGCCGTCAGCCACTGAGGCAGACACGACCCAAGACGGAGTCCGCCGCTCTACGGTGTAAAACCACGAAGGCAATCGGAACCGCGCGGTGGCGCGGGTTGACAGCGTGGGGCGAAGGAGGGCATGATAAGAGTAAGACAATATATGACCACTATCCAGTCGAGGTGTACCCCATGACCAGGAGAACGAAGACCATCACCTTCTCGCTGCTCCCGGAGATGGCGGAGCGAGTGCAGGAGGTGATGCGAGAGGAGGACCGGACCATGAGCGAGCTCATCCGGGAGGCTCTCCGCAACTACATAGACGACAGGGAGTGGCTCAAGGCCACACGGCACGAGAGGCTGAAGGCCCGCGAGGCCAGGCGCGGAGATGAAGACGGGAGGACGACAGAATGAGTGAACGACAAGACCCCATACCGGCGGCGCTGTACGCCAGGGTGTCCAGCGACAGGCAGGACGTGGACCTGTCGGTGGCAGCACAGCTGAGGGCGCTCAGAGACCACGCCGACAAGAACGGCTACGTCGTAGCACGGGAGTACGTCGACGAGGCGGAGAGCGGCCGCGTAGCCGACAGGCCCCAGTTCCGCCGTATGATTGACGAGGCCAGCGGACCCGAGTCTCCCTTCAACGTCATCCTGGTCTGGAAGTTCTCGCGATTCACCCGCAAGCGTGAGCACGCCGTCGCCTTCAAGTCGATGCTCAGGCGCAGGGGCATACGGGTGGTGTCCATCACAGAGCACGCCGACGACTCGCCCACGGGCAAGCTGATGGAGGCGATCATCGAGAGCGTGGACGAGTTCTACAGCGAGAATCTCGCCCAGGAGGTCTTGCGGGGTATGCGAGAGGCCGCCTCCCGCGGCTTCTGGATCGCTCCCAGCGCTCCCTACGGCTACAGGAAGGTGCACGTGCAGGACGGGGCGAAGAAGCGGCCCAGGCTGGAGATAGAGCCGGATGCGGCGGCGGTGGTGCAGCGGATGTTCCGCATGGCGGAGTCCGGCAAGAGCATCCTCGATATCACAAAGACCTTCAACGCAGAGGGCATCGCCAGCCCCGGCGGGAAGCGCTGGTCGAAGACCGTGGTCCACAAGATGCTGACGAACGAGGCCTACAAGGGAACGCTCGTTTGGGGCAGTTCGGCAAAGGACAAGGCTCCTCCGGTGCGGGTGGAGGACGCCTTCGAGGGCATCGTCTCCAAGTCCCAGTTCGAGCACGTCTCCGGGCTTCTGCGCTCCAAGGCGCCGGCGAGAGTGCATCCCAGGCGTGTGGCGAGCTCCTATCTGCTGAGCGGACTTGTCAGGTGCAGGAGTTGCGGAAGGGCGCTCAGCGGCCAGGACGCCAAGAGCGGCAGGTTCTCGTACTACGTGTGCCAGTCGCTACAGAAGCGCGGAAAGGCATCCTGCAAGGCTCCGAGGCTCAATGCCAGGCGCTTCGAGAAACTGGTCGTCGACAAGATACGCTCCAACATCCTGACCGAGGGCAATATCAGGGAGCTTGTCAGGTTGGTTGACGAGGAGATGGACGGCGTGGCTCGCGAGCAGCGCGAGAAGCTGGAGTCCATCGAGGGCGAGCTTGCCGACGTTCGGAGGTGGCTGGACAGGCTCTACCGCGCGATCGAGACCACGGAACTGGACATCACGGACATAGCGCCGCGCATCCGAGAACATAGGGAGAGGGAGCGAAAGCTCCAGGACTCTGCGCGGGAGGCGAAGGCGGCGCTCTCCGAGCGTAGGGTGAGACTGGACGACGTGGAGACCATCACGGCGTTCGCAAAGGACATGAGCGTGTGGCTGAACGAGAGCGAGCTGACCGAGCGAAGGGCGTTCATCCGGTCGTTCGTGAAGGAGATCGTGGTGGCCCCCGGCGAGGCCAGGGTACGCTACACGATACCGATGCCTCAGGACAACGGGATGGGCGGTATGGACGCCGAAGACGTGGCCATCCCCAGGCCAGTTCTGTCTACAGTAAACCCTGGTGGGGAAGGGGAGACTCGAACTCCCACGCCTTGCGGCACATGATCCTAAGTCATGCTCGTCTGCCAATTCCGACACTTCCCCGAAGCGCAGACACATCGGGTAGCGCCCAATATCAAGGGCAGGACTTCATGGGTGGCAGCAAGCGTCTCCCATGCCCACACTGCCCTTTAGTCTGAACGTGAAGTCTCAAATCTCCTTCACACATTGTACGATACATCGTACAATATGGCCATGTACACGATCCTACAAAGCGCGACGTTCGGCAGGTGGCTGAGCAGGCTGCGGGACCGGCACGCCGTAGACCGCATCGTCGCCAGGTTGCTGGCAGCCGAAGACGGGCATCTGGGAGACGTGAGGTCAGTTGGCGGCGGCGTGTCTGAGATGAGAATTCAGTATGGGCCGGGATACCGGGTCTACTTCATCACGCGAGGCGGAGAGTTGATCGTCCTGCTATGCGGCGGCGACAAGGACAGCCAACGGCGAGACATCGAGCGTGCCAAGAGAATGGCGACGGAATGGAGGAGCTAATGTCTGAGGAATACCGAGAGTTCGACGCGGCGGACTACATAAAGACTGAAGAAGATGCCCGAGGGCTTCTCAGAGCGGCTACGGATGAGGACCTTGGGGACGGGGCCGTGATCCGCGCCGCCCTCAGGCAAGTGGCGCGGACGCGGAACATAAGCGCCCTCGCCCGCGACACAGGGCTTAACCGCGGCAATATCTACGAGGCGCTGTCAGAAGACGGCAACCCCACCTTGGCGACACTGCTGAAGGTCGCCAACGCTTTGGGCCTGAGGCTGCGCCTCGAGCCCGTGGAGGAGCCCGCATTGGGCGCACAACCTACCGGCGCCGGAGTCTTCCAGCAAGAATCCACATCGTAGCCCTACTTGCGCCCTTATGATCGCCTACTATGCGAAATGGGAGCCTGGTGGGGAAGGGGAGACTCGAACTCCCACGCCTTGCGGCACATGATCCTAAGTCATGCTCGTCTGCCAATTCCGACACTTCCCCGAGGCGCAGACACACCGGATGGCGCGGTCTGCTGAAACCCGAATTATACGCCCCGACACCGCGCGTCGTCCACGCGGCCTCCCCCGCGTTCGCCACGTTGTCAGGCCAACGTCACCCGGCCGCACCGGCGCTCGCCCCGGCCGCACACCCGCGCGCGCATCCACCCCTTTTTCGCGCCCAGGCGCCACGAAATTCCGTCACTTTCCTGCGCCACCCGTTCTCAGCCGTGTCCCATCCATTCTCACCCACGCCACACCGCTTCCCATTCGTGCGCCATTTCTTCCCACAAACCCGCCCCAGAACCGCACTTTCGGCCCTGATTCAGCAATTTCGCCAACGGTATTGAAAGACACAAACATCCGTGCTATTATCGCCCACGGTAGGGGCGGGTTTCAAACCCGCCCGCGGGACCGACCTCCTCACCCGTCATTCCCGTGAAAACGGGAATCCAGGCGCAGTGCAAGGGTGAACGCTGTCCCTTCCCCCTCGCAGGGGGAAGGTTAGGATGGGGGTGAAGCCCCTTCCCCCCGTCCTCTTCTGCCACGCGGCGCGACGCTTATGTCACGATTTGCCCACGCCGGCATTACAGAATCGAGCGGCGCCGCCGGCGCGTCCAGCTACGAACACAACAGAATGGCGCAGAATCGAACAGATTCGGCGGTCCCCCATCGAAGGGGAAGGGAATTCCAGGCGCGCGCCTCAGGTTGACGCCCCCTTGCGTCGGGTGTAAAGTGGCGCTGTTCTGATGCTGGCGGCGTGCATTCGGTTATGGTTTCGGCCGAATTGAGGCCCGCCGACACCGGCCATCGGTATTTCATGGGCACCTTCGCCCGGACTTAGAGGAGGACCACCTTTATGATACGAGCCACGAGAATCTTCGCGCTGCTGGCGCTGCCCGTGCTGCTGCTGGCACTCGTCGCGTGCGCGGCGGAAGAAGAGGACGAGCCTACGGCCGCGCCCCAGCCGACGACCGCGGCGGCGGCCCCCACCGCGATGCCGGTTGTGCCGACCGCGATGCCGGCGGCAGCCACCGCGGCGCCCGCCGACTCCATGATGATGGGCGAGCGCGGCGGCACCATGGCCGCCAGCGTGCCCTACGACGTCTTCCACTTCGACCCGCACCGCAACGGCGCGACGCCCGCGCTCATGTTCTTCAGCAACGTGTTCGAGCACCTGGCCGCGGTGAACCCGCAGAACAGGGAGGAAATCGCCGGCCAGATAGCCACCAAGTGGGAGTCCAGCGGCGACGGCACCGAGTGGACCTACACCATTCGCCAGGGCATCCAGTGGCACGACGGCGAGTCGCTGGGCGCGGACGACGTGGCGAATACCTTCCAGCGCATACTCGACCGGCCCAACGACATGCCCATTGGCCGCCTGAAGTGCATCAACGCGCTGGTCGACCACGTGGACCTGGTGGACGAGGAGACCGTGACGGTCGTGCTCGAGAAGCCGGCGGTCAACTACTTCGCCTGCTGGACGCAGCCCTTCTTCCACATTCTGCCCAAGCACGTGACCGACACGATCGACACCGCTTCCGAGCTCACCGACCTGACCCAGAACGACTGGATCGGCAACGGCGCCTTCAAGGTCCAGGAGTGGCAGCGCAACGACGTGACCAAGCTCGAGGCCAACGACAACTACTACGTCGAGGGCTTGCCCCTGATGGATGGCATCGAGATATTCGTGATTCCGGACAACGCCACCCGCCTGTCCGCGCTGGAGTCCGGCCGCATCCACATCCACTCCGGCTTCCCCGCCATCAGCAAGCAGGAGGCCACCGACCTCCAGAGCGCACGGCCCGCCGACCTCAACGTTCACGGCTACGTGCCGCCGGGAGCGCTCTTCTGGTTCATGAACGTCAACGCGGAGACGACCGACGAGGTCAAGATCCGCGAGGCGATGCACCTGGCCATCAACCGCCAGGAGCTGATCGAGATCGTGGGCCAGGGCTCCGGCCAGCCCAGCCATCCCTACTGGGCGGACACCTGGATGCTGTCCATGGAGGACTGGCTGAAGTACCCCGGCATTCGCCCCGACAAGACCGAGGACCTCGCCAAGGCTAAGCAGCTAGTCGAAGAGGTGACGGGCGGAGCCGGCGCCGACGCCGCCATCATGGTGCAGAGCGGCGTGTTCCCCGCGCCCCAGCTCGCGGAGGTCATCTCCTCGCAGCTACGTGAGATAAACATCAACGCCGAGGTGCGCGCGCTCGACCCGGGCGCCGGAATCACCGCCTTCGTCAACCAGGACTTCGTCACCACGGTGTGGGAGACGAACACCGGCTACGCCGACCCCGACTCGTTCGTGGACCAGGTGTACCTGTCGCCCAACGTCCACTGGCAGAGCGACGACCTGAAGGCCCAGTACACGGCGCTGTGGGAGCAGGAACGTGGCGAGCTCGACCGCGCCAAGCGCGGCGCGCTGCTGCGGCAGATGGTGGACATACAGCTACAGGACCTGAACACGAGCTGGGCGATTCGCCCGGACATACAACTCGTGTACTCGACCCAGCTCCAGGACTTCGTGCCCTGGAACACCATCATGCACCACTCGAACTTCGCGCACGTGTGGCTCAAGCAGTAGAGGTAATCCGCACGGGTCGCGGGCCGTCGCACAGCGCGGCGGCCCGTAGGCCGCACGGCAATTGAGAGGGGAAGGCGGCGACACACAGTCCCTTCCCCCGCTCACACCGTCATTCCCGCGAACGCGGGAATCCACGCGGGGGATGGGGGTGACGCCGCTACCCCGCGGCTGCGAATCTGGCAGTTTGCGGCGTATCCGAGTAACGCTCAGGAGGTAGGCGTTGGGCCAGTACCTCGCCAGGCGGCTGCTGCTCTTCATCCCCACGCTGATCGGGGCGTCGCTGCTCGTCTTCGTGCTCGTCCGGCTGGTCCCGGGCGACCCCGCGCTCCTCGTCCTGGCGGGCAGCTCCGGCGATATCCCCTTCACCCAGGAGGAGTACGACAACCTTCGCGCCAGCATGGGCCTCGACCGTCCCATGTACGTCCAGTACATAACGTGGCTGGGCCGATTCGTCACCCTGGACTGGGGCAAGTCGCTCTACTACAACTCGCTGATTGTCGACGAGCTCAAGCCAAAACTTGTGCTGACGATGGAGCTCGCCATACTGAGCATGGCCATCGCGACCGTTTCGGCCATATTCATGGGCGTGGTGGCGGCGGTGCGCCAGGACACGTTCGTCGACCGCGCCATTATGGTGTTCTCGGTCACCGGCCTCGCCGTGCCCACGTTCGTCATGGGCCTGCTCGTGCTGCTGTTCCTGGTCAAGGTGTTCCAGTGGTTCCCGCCGCTCGGGACCGTCTACATCTGGGACGACCCGCTGACCAACCTGAAGACGCTGGCCTGGCCGGTGCTCGTCGTGGCCTACTTCAACAACGCCGCGATAACCCGTATGACCCGCGCCCAGATGCTGGAGGTTCTGCGCCAGGACTACATGCGCACCGCGCGGGCGAAGGGCCTCGTTGAGACGCTGGTGGTCTACCGCCACGGCCTCCGCAACGCCGTGCTGCCGGTGGTGACGCTGTTCGGCCTGCAGACGGGCGCGCTCGTCGGCGGCGCGCTGGTCATCGAGACGGTCTTCAGCCTGCCCGGCATGGGACGCTTTCTCATCGAGTCCATCCAGCGCCGTGACTACCCGATGGTGGAGATTATCATCCTGATAGTCGCGTTCGCTTTCGTGACCATCAACCTTCTTGTGGACCTGAGCTACGGGCTGCTGGACCCGCGAATACGGGTCAGGTAGGGGCGAATGGCAAACCGGACCGACAACACCGCACCCGAAGCCGCCCGCGACGCGCAGACCGGCGCGGTGGCCGCGCGCTCTGGGCTGGCCGGCTTCGCGCACGCTGGCCTGCGGTTCGCCTCGCGCAAGCCGCTGGGCCTGGCCGGCGCGCTGCTGCTGGCGCTGATGACGTTCGTCGCCATATTCGCGCCCTTCCTCACGGTCCACGATCCCTACGAGAGCTTTTCGGGAGCGCGGCAGGTCGCGCCCCAGCTCGACTACTGGTTCGGCACCGACAACCTGGCCAGGGACATATACAGCCGGCTGATAATCGGAACCCAGGTGTCCATGCTCGTCGGCTTCTCGGTGGTCATAATCAGCGTGACCGTCGGCACCATAATCGGGCTGGTCAGCGGCTACCTGGGCGGCTGGGTGGACAACACGCTGCAGCGCATCATGGACATCATCCTGGCCATTCCGGCGCTGTTCCTCGCGCTGTCGTTCATGGCGGTGCTCGGCCCCTCGGTCGCGAACGTGATCGCGTCGCTCTCGATAGTCAGCGTGCCCGTGGTGGCGCGCGTGGTGCGCTCCACCGTCATCAGCCTGCGCGAGAGCATGTTCGTGGAGGCGGCGCGCGCGATAGGCGCGGGCGACGTGCGCATAACCATGCTTCACATCCTGCCCAACAGCTTCGCGCCCATAATCGTCATGGCGTCGGTGCTGCTCGGACTGGCGATCGTGTCCGAAGCGACGCTCAGCTTCCTGGGCGTGGGGATACCCTTCAATATACCCTCGTGGGGCGGGATGCTCGGCGGCGAGGCCAAGCAGTACGTCCGCTCCGCGCCGTGGATGCTCTTCTTTCCCGGCCTCGCGCTCAGTCTCACCGTGCTGGGCATAAACCTGCTGGGCGACGCCCTGCGCGACACGCTGGACCCGCGGCTGCGCGGCCTGGGCGGGCGCCCGATATAGGGCGCGGGGCGATGACCGGGCGCACCGCGTACCTGGGGCCGCCGGGCACGTTCAGCGAAGTGCCCGCGGCCGCCGTCTGCTCGCAGAGGGCCGCCGACGGAAGGGCCGAAATCCTCGCGCACCGCGTCCAGGACCGCCCCGACAACACGACCCGTTTCATCGTCTTGGCCCCATTAGCCTCCTCTCCCTCGACGGGAGAGGATTGAGGTGAGGGTGAATGAAAGAACTTACCAAGGAACAGATACAGACGCTGGCCGACACACTCGGCGTCCCCGTAGGCCCGGAGGAGCTGGACGAGGTCGCCGCCCGCTTCAACGCCCTGCTCTGGACGATGGACAAGATCGACAGTCTCGAATGGCAGGGCGTGGACCCCGTGACCTGGGTCTCGCGGCCCGAGGACGTGTAGCATGAACAGCGAAGACCTGGCGTTCGCCAGCATAGAGACGCTCGCGCCACTCATTCAGTCGCGGGAGGTGTCGTCGGCGGAGCTGACCCGCAACTTCCTGGAGCGCATCGAGCGCCACAACGAGAGTCTGGGCGCCTACATCACCGTGACGGCCGACCACGCGCTGCGCTCGGCGGCGGAGGCCGACGACGCAATCGCGCGCGGCGAGTACCGCGGCCCGATGCACGGCATACCCATCGCGCTCAAGGACCAGCTGTACACCAAGGGAGTGCGCACCACGGCCGGCTCGAGCATCCTGGCCGACTTCGTGCCGGACGAGGACGCCACCATCGTCAAGCGGCTCGACGCCGCCGGCGCGGTGCTCCTCGGCAAGCTCAACCTCAACGAGTTCGCCATGGGCGGCACGCTGGCCCACACCTACGGCCTGCCGCGCAACCCGTGGGACCTCGACCGCGCCCCCGGCGGCTCCAGCAGCGGCTCCGGCATCGCTGTCGCCGCTGGGCTGGCCACCGCCACCATCGGCGAGGACACCGCCGGCTCCATCCGCAACCCCGCGTCATTCTGCGGCGTGGTGGGCGTGAAGGCCAGCAGCGGCACCGTGTCCCGCCACGGCATCGTGCCGCTCTCCTGGTCGCTCGACACCGCCGGCCCGATGACGCACACCGTGCGCGACTGCGCCTGGATGCTCGGCGCCATCGCCGGGCGTGACGAGAACGACCGGCTCACCTCCCGCCGTCCCGTGCCGGACTACACGTCCCGGCTCGGCCGCGGCGTCGAGGGGCTGCGCGTGGGCGTCATTCGCGAGCTCACCCAGGCCGAGAGCGTCCACCCGGAGACGCGGCGCGCCGTGGAGGCCGCCGCCGAGCAGCTCGCGGGCATGGGCGCCGACGTGGACGAGGTGTCCGCCCCCATCGTCGAGTACGCGGGCGCGATCTACATGTCCTTCTGCGACGTCGACAACCCCCGGCTGCACGAGGGCCGCCTGTACGAAAGCCCCGAGGACTACGACTACGCCACGCGCGTCCGCCTGCTGCTGGCCAACATCGTGCCCGCATCGATGGTGAGCAAGGCCCACCGCGCTCGGGCGCTGCTGCGGCGCGAGATGCACCGGCTGATGGAGACCGTGGACGTGGTGGTGTCCCCGACCACCGCCGGACCCGCGCCGCCCATCGAGACCGCTATGGCCAAGGTCACCACCGTCGACCAGGTCGTGCGCGGCGTCTTCGGCGTCCGTAACAATAGCACCACCTTCAACATGTCCGGCCTTCCCGCCGTCTCGGTGCCCTGCGGCTTCTCCGCCGAGGGTCTGCCGCTCGGCCTGCAGGTGGCCGGCCGGATGCACGACGACGAGACCGTCTTCCAGGTCGCCCACGCCTACGAGCAGGCCAACGACTGGAGCAGCAGGCGGCCGGAGGCCGCTCGTGGCTAGTGGCCGGTGAGCAGATAGATTCGCAATAGAGGAGACAAGATTGCAATACGTCAGATTCATAGCGGCGTTCCTGGTCTATACCATCATCGACGTGGGCTGGAACCTCTCGCCCATCGCGCAGGGGATGTACAAGAACCTCTACGAGGCGAGCGGCCACGACAAGACGTTGGACGCCTACGGCAAGGAGATGAGCCTGTGGGGCGGTGGCGAGATTCTGGCTCTGCTCGCCTTTCTGCTGCTGATAGCGTTCGCCAACAGCTACCTCGCCATCGAGCCGGCGGTCAGGGAGAACAGCCTGCTGAAGGCCTCCAAGAACGCCTTCGCGCTGGGCATAGCCGCCTACGCCACCTACATAGTGCCCATATTCCTGATGATAAAGACCGTCCCCGGCATCCTGGTGCCGATAGACATACTCATCGGAGGGCTGCTCAGCCTGGTGACGTCCACGGTTGTAGTGGCCGTGACCTTCCGGCTCAAGAAGAGGTCCTAGGAGGAGTTTTCCATGCCAACCATCCCCCAGGCCGATCTGGAGCAGTACGGAGAGGTCATAGACCGGCTGGTGACCACGCCCGTCGGCAAGTCGCGCGGCAACATGTTCCAGCCGATGAAGGCCGTGGACATGTACGACGCCGCCCGCGCCAGGTTCGGACGCCCGCTGTGCCTGCTCGCCGCCGAGCTGATTTCCGAGCGCGTGAAGCGCGACGACAACGTGCTCATCCTCACCGGCAGCTACCACCCGCTGCACTTCCCCGTCGGCGAGATGGACGGCCCGCCCGGCGGCGCGACCCTCGCGCTGTCCCTCGACCTGGGCCTCGGCGCCAAGCCCTTCTTCGCCAACGAGCCGCCGCTCGTCAACCTGATGGAGGAGGCGTGCCGCGCCGTCGGGCTGCTGCCCATGCCCTACGAGCAGGCCATCGAGCGCGACCACACCGCCGTCGTGGTGGAGTTCCCCATCACCGACCACGAGGGAAGCCGACGCGCCGCCGAGGATCTGATGGACAGGTACGACTTCTCGCTCGTCGTGACCACCGAGCGCCTCGGCCGAAACCGCAAGGGCCGCTACCACAGCGCCGGCGGCACCGAGCGCGAGCCCCAGGACAGGTGCAAGGTGGACCACATCGTGGACGTGGCGCGCGAGCGGGGCATACTCACCGTGTCCGTGGGCGACGGCGGCAACGAGATTGGCTTCGGGTCGATCTTCGACGAGACGCGCCGCATCGTAAACTGGGGCGAGAAGTGCCGCTGCCCCTGCGAGGACGGCATCGTGACCGTGGTCGAGTCGGACGCGCTCATCGTCGCCGCCATGTCCAACTGGGGCATCGCCGGACTGGAGGCCGCGCTGGCCATGGTCAACGACAACCAGGACATGATGCACGACGCCGCCGTCGAGCGCAGGGTGCTCCACCACCTCGCCAACATGGGCTGCGCCGACGGCGCCACCGTGATGACCACCCCCACCTGCGACGGCACGCCCGAAAGCGTGTCCCTCGACGTGGTCAACATCCTCAAGGCCACCGTCGCCCAATCCTTCCGCGTCTCGTCCCGCCGCTTCTAGAACGGGGAGAACGAACCATGACAGAAATCCTCGGCAACCTGGACGAGCTCAACCGGCAGGTCGCCGCCAGCGACTTCGACGCCATCGTCGCCATGTCGCCGGAGAACGTGCCCTACACCTCCGGCGTCCTGCTGTGGACGCAGCGCAGCATCCGCGACCGGCTCGCGCTCGTGGTGTGGCCCCGCGACGGCGACCCCACCTTCATCGTCGCCACCAACGAGGAGGGCTACGTCCGCGAGAAGTCCTGGATAGGCGACGTCCGCGGCTACGTCCAGCACCGCGAGTCGCCCATCGACGTGCTGGCCGACGTGCTGCGCGAGCGCGGCCTGGGCGCGGGTCGCGTCGGCATCGAGCCCAGCTACCTCTCCGCCGACTTCCACGCCGAGCTGCTCCGCGCCATGCCCGAGGCCCAGTTTCCCCCGTGCGAGTCCCTGTTCGAGCGCGCCCGCATGGTGAAGACGCCCGCCGAGGTCGGCCTGCTCACCCGCGCCGCCGTCGCCACCGAGCGCGCCCTCATGTCCACCTACTCCACCGCCCAGCCCGGCGACACCGAGCGCAACCTCGTCAACCGGCTCGGCGCGAACATCCTGCAGGCCGGCGCCGACCTGCCCGCGTTCCTGTACCTCACCGTCGGCCCCAACACCGGCCACGCCCACCCCGACCCCACCGACTACGTGGCCCGCGAGGGCGACCTGCTCAAGACGGACTGCGGCGGCTACTTTTCGGGCTACTACTCCGACATCGGGCGCACCGCGGTGCTGGGCAGGGCGACGCCCGAACAGCGGTCGGTCTACTCCCGGCTGGCCGAGGTGCACCAGGAGACCATCGAGTCGATGCAACCCGGCGTGCCCGCGTCCCACGTGTTCGACGTTGCGGCCAGGGGCTACGAGCGCGTGAACATCCCCTTTAAGGGCCTCGCGTTCGCCGGCCACGGCGTGGGGCTGTACATCCACGAGGCGCCCATGCTCTCGGGCGACGAGCACACCGTGCTGCGCCCCAACATGGTGTTCAGCGTCGAGACGCGCGTGCGCTGGCCGGGCCGCGAGGGCTACCACATAGAGGACGTGGTGGTGATCCGAGAGGACGGCCCCGAGTGGGTAACCACCTTCATGCCCACCTCAGAGCTGATGGTAGTATAGGAGCCTTCCGAATAGTCCCTTCCCCCTCGACGGGGGAAGGTTAGGATGGGGGTGAAAGGGCCGGCCCCTGCGGCCCGGCCAGGTCCACCAGAACGTCCACCACCTCGTTGGTGACTGTCGTCAGCATAGGTGTCAGACACCTGCCCACTATGTAAGCGTCCTGGGCGTCGGCCTTGACGACCGTCGACATCTCGCTCTTCCCTGAAGGCGTCGCGCGGACGGTGGAAGAAGCCACCGGGTCTCCAGCCCCCATGTTTTCCCCTGAGAAGGCCTTCGCTATCCCCTGCGTTACGATAGGGACGTACTCGTCGGTGTCGTGCGTGACCCCCGTGGCGGCCATCTGGTCTCCGACCTCCTTGCCGGTGGGTGTGTGCACGATGCCGATGACGCGCTGCTTGTGAGAGCTCGACGCCTTGAACACACGGGGCAGGTAGGGCGAAGCTGTCCTCTGCCTTACCACCACCACGTCGCCGGCGTGGAGCGTCTCCCCCGCCCGGAAGTAGTCGTCGATGATCCATCGCTGCCCCACGAATCCTTCGGCTGACAATCTTGGCATGCTTATCTCCTTTCCAAAGCTGATGCCGAGTTCGCCCTCAGCCACGGAAGCGGGAAACGCGTAGGTCCCTCCACTGGAAGCGTGTGCGAAGAGTATACAGCACATCTTGTAGATCCCGGGCTCGACCTCGACCAGGAGCGGGGTGCCGGAATCCCCGTGCTTAAACGGTGTCTGCCCCACATTCAGCCTGACGAGACCTGAGTAGCGATAGTCGCCCAGGGTGGGTGTCTGGTTCAACGCAGCTATGGTGACGTCCGTTCTGACACCACTCACTGCGCTAACGCTTGTGAGCGGCCCTTCAACGTCTTTGGGATCGACCGTTCCAGCGATGACGGTGCCTAGATCATGATCGCCGTTGTGGAGTCCGTAGTTTGCGAAGTCCGAGAAATCCTGGAACTCGGGAGGACCCGGATAGATGGGGGTGCATGTGGCTACGTCAGCGACGTTGGTGTATCCGGAATCCTTGCTCATTCGAACAAAGCCGGCAACCGTCCCAATCTTGTGCTTAACCTGGTCTGTGCTGATCTGGTACAGCGGATCGCCGAGCCTACCCAGGAATTGAAACGGGGCTCCAGTGAGGTTGTGCAGACAGGTGACGAGCACCTCGCTACTGTCGCTGTTTCGCCTCGCAAGTCCTGTCAAAGTCCCGGAGAAGACAGAAGGTCCTACCGGACGTATGTTCGGGGCCTGGATTCCAACTCCCGCCATCAGCGGCCTGTGCCAGCTTGTCGCGCCTCCAAGGTACTCGCTGGCGGGATCGTCGGTTGTAACCTCGATGGGGACCCCGTCTATTGCGCACGGAATGCGGTCTTCCGGTGGCAGCTTCGACTGGGGCACTATCTCGGTGACGTGGACCTTCAGACCAATCTGCCCTCGGCCACCCGGGAGGTCTGTGCCTACAAGTCCTGACCTCACCTCGAGGAAATTGGGCTGGCGCGAGAACAGACCCTTGTTGGTGGAGTACACCTCCCCGATGCGGGCAAACACCTGATCGACTGCCCTGTTCTTTCGCTCCCTTTCTTCGATAGTTAGCGCTTGTTCGTACGTCATTATGAGATCCTCCATCTCCTTGGGGAGCCTTACTGCCTCCCACTGCTCTTCGCAACTGTTTTCATCCGTGCTGAGCACCCAGACTATACCCGCGATTAGCACGACTAAGCCGAGTGTGTAAATCAAGAGAAGCCTTCGCAATAGTGAAACCATGTGAAACTTCCTGCTGCTAACGAGAATAGAAATTATGTGCGGCTTCTGTCAACACCCCTCCCGTTAGCTGAAGTCAGGGGATTCGCCCGCCATCAGCGGCCTGTGCTTGATGTTGGCGCCTCCGAGGAACTCCCTCGGATCGTTTGTTGTGATTTCAACGGGGATGCCGTCGATGACACATGGTATGCGGTCTCTGGGAGGCAACTTCCACTGGGGAACTATCTCCGTCACGTGAACGTTCACGCCGATCCTTCGCACGCCGTCTCTTCCAACCGAGCTCGGAGTTGCCATGAAGAAATTGGGCTGGCGAGAAAACAGTTCCTTGTTTGCGTGAATCACCTCGTAGGCGTGGACTCGCGCCTCGATGACTGCCCTGTACGTTTCCTCTGCTTCTTCGACCGTAAGTGTTCGTGTGTCCTTCTGCATAAGATCCTCCATCTCCTTTGGTAGCCTTACTGCCTCCCACTGCTCTTGGCAGCCAGCTTCTGCAGTGCTGAGCACCCAGGCTATGCCCGCGATTAGCACGGCTAAGCCGAGTGTGTAAATCAAGAGAAGCCTTCGCAGTAGTGAAACCATGTGAAACCTCCTGCTGTTAACGAGAGTAGTATTTATGTTCGACTAATGTCAATACCCCCTCGCCCACAAATCTGCGGCCGCGACGGAAAGCGCGCCCGCTGCGCCAATGCCGCGCTCCAAAAGCGCGGTCACCGCCGCCACCGAGCGCGCCCTCATGTCCACCTACTCCACCGCCCAGCCCGGCGACACCGAGCGCAACCTCGTCAACCGGCTCGGCGCGAACATCCTGCAGGCGGGCGCCGACCTGCCCGCGTTCCTGTACCTCACCGTCGGCCCCAACACCGGCCACGCCCACCCCGACCCTACCGACTACGTGGCCCGCGCTGATGGTAGTCTGATTGATAGCTGTACCGGTACACGGTATAATCAGTTCATGATCCGTTCGTTTCGCCATCGAGGACTGAGGCGGCTTATGAGCGAGACGACCCCAGCAGGATGGCCGCCGACCAACTGGACCGAATCACTCTCGCCCTGGCAGACCTGGATGCCGCCGGCAAGCCAAGCGATCTCGATCTGCCGGGATACAGACTGCATCCACTCAGGGGGGACCGAAGAGGATTGTGGAGCATTTCGATTACTGGCAACTGGCGGATCACTTTCAGGTTTGAAGCCGACGACGTGTACGACGTTGATCTCGTCGATTACCACTGATTGATTAGGAGAGAGACCATGCCTATGAAGAATCCTCCCCATCCGGGTCGCAGCGTCAGGGAGAACTGCCTGGGCCCCCTCGGACTGAGCGTTACCGAGGCAGCGGAGGTTCTGGGAGTTGCCCGCCATACCCTTTCGCGGGTATTGAACGGCCGCGCGGCGATCTCGCCCGACATGGCCATCCGCCTGGAGAAGGCTGGATGGTCCAGCGCAGACTTCTGGTTGAGCCGTCAGACTGCATACGATCTGGCTCAAGCGCGCAAGGGTGAAGACAGGATACGGGTCGAGCGCTACCAGCCGCAGCCTACGAGCGCGTGAACATCTCCTTCAAGGGCCTCGCCCTCGCCGGCCACGGCGTGGGGCTGTACATCCACGAGGCCCCCATGCTCTCGGGGGACGAGCACACGCTGCTGCGACCCAACATGGTCTTCAGCGTGGAAACGCGGGTGCGCTGGCTGGGCCGCGAGGGCTACCACATAGAGGACGTGGTGGTAATTCGAAAGGACGGCCCCGAGTGGGTAACCACCTTCATGCCCACCTCAGAGCTGATGGTCGTATAGGAGCTTTCCGAATAGTCCCTTCCCACCGCCATCCCTGAGCCTGCCGAACGGGTCAGGATGGGGGTGATGGCTTACGCCCGGCCGTTGATAGGGACGCCCCTAAGGCCGTACAATTCTGACAACCCCGGCCAACAGGAGGTCCCACCTTGAAGGACTGGCGCTCGCAGGAAGCCAGGAGCCGATTCAGCGCGCTGCTCGACGCCGCGCTCTCCGAGGGGCCGCAGCGCGTGACGCGCCGAGGCGCGCCGGCTGTGGTCGTGCTGGCGGTCAAGGACTACGAGCGGCTTCGGGCGCTTGAGCATGGAGCCACCCCGTCGCTGCCCGAACTGCTCTTGGCCATCCCTCAAGACGATGGCGAGTTTGAACGTATCCCTGTGACGCCACGGTCGTTCTGTGAGTAATGTTTCTGCTAGACACTGACGTACTTTCCGCTCTTCGGCGGCGCGAACGTCAACCCGCAGTGGTCAGTTGGGTGTCGGCCCAGCGGACTTCGGATCTCTACTTGAGCGTTGTGACCATAGGGGAAATCCAGCGGGGCATCGAGCAGCAGGAGCGTGAAAACCCGGCGTTTGCCCGGGACCTGACCACATGGCTTACCGGGGTCTTGGCCTGGTACGGAGAGCGTATTCTGCCAATCGATCTGCCGACGGCACGCCGATGGGGGCAGCTTTCTGCCCAAATCGGACACGGGGAGCCAGACTTGCTCATCGCGGCAACCGCGTTAGAGCGCGGACTGACGGTGGTGACGCGAAACGTCCGCCACTTCGAGGCAACCGGCGTAACGGTTCTTGACCCTTTCCGCCCCGTGGACGGCAAGAACTGACACGAAGTCCCTTCCCCCTCGCAGGGGGAAGGTTAGGATGGGGGTGAAAGGGCCGCCCCTCGTTGATAGCTGTACCGGTACACGGTATAATCAGTTCATGATCTGTTCGTTTCGCCATCGAGGATTGAGGCGGCTCTATGAGCGAGATGACCCCAGCAGGATAGCCGCCGACCAACTGGACCGAATCACTCTCGCCCTGGCAGACCTGGATGCCGCCGGCAAGCCGAGCGATCTCGACCTGCCGGGATACAGACTGCATCCACTCAGGGGGGACCGAAGAGGGTTGTGGAGCATTTCGATTACTGGCAACTGGCGGATGACTTTCAGGTTTGAAGCCGGCGACGTGTACGACGTTGATCTCGTCGATTACCACTGACTAGGAGAGAGATCATGCCCATGAAGAATCATCCCCATCCAGGTCGCAGCGTCAGGGAGAACTGTCTGGACCCTCTCGGCCTGAGCGTTACCGAGGCAGCGGAGGTTCTGGGAGTTGCCCGCCATACCCTTTCGCGCGTATTGAACGGTCGCGCGGCGATCTCGCCCGACATGGCCATCCGTCTGGAGAAGGCTGGATGGTCCAGCGCGGACTTTTGGTTGAGCCGTCAGACTGCATACGATCTGGCTCAAGCGCGCAAGGGTGAGGACAGGATACGGGTCGAGCGCTACCAGCCGCAGCCTACGGCGTAGGAATCGCCAGCGACGTTAGCCCCCCGGCATGAGCGCAACGACAAGGTGGAGAGTCGAGCCAGTCGCGCAGCATGCGGTTGGCATGGGCATTGATGCCGCAAACGGTGAGCTACTTGCGCTGGTGCCTGCCGCCGGGGGCGCCGCCCAAGTCGACGCTGAGCTACCAGGCGTAGGCGTTGCGTTGTCGGATGCGGCCGTTCATGGAGTTTGGGTCTCAAATCTCGGCAACTTTAGCCACTCTATCTCTTCTAAGCGTCCAAATATGTTGCCATAATAGGCCAAATCTCCTGGCACCCGCACCCTTTCGGGATCGTTCCTTCTGAGCAGATCATCCCCTATGAAGACACGTCTAACCTGTCGAATCTCATCGAACGTTATTTCTGATGAGCGGCCGTCTAGGGCTAATTCAAGCTCCCTGCGCAAACCGTCAAAGTGTGCGTAGCGAACCTGGTTTGAGTCTAGCTCGGGACCGTCCGTGTGTGTGACTGGTGGCTCAGATACGCTATATATGTACGCTCGATCCTGCGCTATCAGTTCTCGTATATGACTTATCTGTTCGTTCCGCCGCAACTTTGATCTCACGAAGCTATACACCGCCAAAACCAGAGCGACCACGAGGCCTGCAACAGCGCCTGAGATTATGCCATTGACTACTTGGTCCATCAATTACTCCGTCGCCGCCCAGCCTCTCACGAGGTCACTTGCATCTCTTCGAGCCTGGCCATGAGGTACTCCTGCGGCCGGTCGCCCTTGAGCGAGTTGCACGCGCCGCACAGCAACTGAAGGTTGTCGAGGTGGTCGGTGCCGCCCCTGCTCTGCGGCACTATGTGGTCCACGGTGAAGTTGCGGAACGGGAACATCACCCCGCAGCCGGCGCACAGGCCCTCCTGCTCCCCGAACAGGACGTGCTTGTTCTGCCGGTAGTTTCTGGGCGCGTCGACGTCGGTGCGCCGGGGAATGTCCGTGCGCACCGTTACGAGCCGGTCGTGGAACAGGTCGCCCATCGACTGCTTGAGGCGCATGTTGACCAATTCGACGGCCTTGGATGAGATGTCGATGCCCGCCCACCGGCGGCCGAGTTGCTCGGCGGCAACGCAGGCGGTGGCGCACCCGCAGAAGGGGTCGAGCACAAAGTCGCCTTCGTTGGACGACGCCTTGATAATGCGCTCCAGCAGGGCCAGCGGCTTCTGCGTCGGGTAGCCGATGCGCTCATTACCCAACACCGGCGGAATGTCGTCCCACAGGTCTTGCAGGGTAACCCCTGGCATGTCCTCGGCAAACTGCATTAGGCGAGGCATCCCGGTCTCCCGGTGGACCAACTTTCCCTCATTCCAGAAGCCGGCCAGATTAGACCTTGAATAGGCCCAAAAGCGGCCCCTATAGGGGTTCACCGCCTTGTATTCCCATCCCGGAACTGGGTTCAGGTACTCGTCCGCAAGGTCTGCCGACCACCTGGTCTTCTCATCCGTTGGACGTTTGACGCGCCACTCGTATTCGGTGTCTCCTCCCGGCTTGGCGGCGGTCACGTCCGTCTCCTTGTAGCGGCGACCGTCGGGCGCGGCGTGGCGATACTCCGCCTCAAGGTAGTCTTCCGTATAGGGCATGTACTGGGGATTCCAAACGTAGTCATCTGTCTTGGTGTAGACGAGCACCACGTCTCGGATCTTTCCCGCTCTGCGCATTCCTTGCCTTGTGTCGCTGTGGGCGCTCGAACGCTTCCAGGTCATTTCGTTCAGGTACAGGCCCGACCCGAACACGGCGTCCATGAGCAGCTTGAGGTAGTGGGATGCAGTCGGGTCGCAGTGGAGATAGATGCTGCCCGTCGGCTTGAGCACGCGCTTCATCTCCAGCAGCCGTACGGCCATCATCGTGAGGTAGCTCTGCATCCCCTTGCCGTGCGTGAGCTTGGCGGTGTGCAGCAGGTTGGCGATCGCGGGCTCCTCGTCGGCGATCAGACCCATCCAGGCCACGTCGAGCTTGTCGAGCGTCCAGGTGTCCTCGAAGGCGGCGCCCGCCGCCGCGCTGCCGATGGGCGCGGCGTAGTTGCGGTTGGAGTTGAAGGGTGGGTCGAGGTAGATGAGGTCGACGCACTCCGAGTTCATGCCGCGCAGGATGTCGAGGTTGTCGCCGGTCCAGATAGTCTTGTCCGCAAAGTTAGGAGTGGTCATTGCGCTTTCCTTCGCTCGAGGACGAACGTGCCATAGCCACCCCCCGCTACCACTCGCCAGCCTTCGGCGGCGTAATCGTTCAGTGTCCTTTCTAGGTCTTCTAGATCCCCGTAGCGATCCGACCTTGGGCTGTTTAGACTCCAACCCTGTATCACTTTGTAATCGTACATCGGCGTTCCTCGCTCAGGCTGTGTCCCCATCGCTGCGCTCTTCTTCGCCTTCGCCCGGGCCGTCGCCCCCATCATCGCCTGTTTGTAGCCTATCGCTTCGGGCAAGTCGACCTGATCTACGCCTGCCCTCTGCCTATGCTACCACTACTCATAGCCGGAACCACCCCGAAAATCGTGTCTCAGACCTTCCCAACCGCGTAACCCAAACGCCACACCCCTTCCCATCCGTGCGCAATCCCTTCCCAACCGCGTCACAAAAATTCCCACCCTCAGGCCCCTACCACTTGTCCCCTCTCCCTTGATGGGAGAAGAGCCTGCCCTAAGCGTAGTCGAATGGGCTAGGGTGAGGGTGACGACTCAGGTCGCTCCCCCCGTCTCTGCTCCCAACCAACCCCTCTTGATTCTATAGCACGCACGTGCTAATATCTACCTACCAAGCGTTATGTCCGCCGGTTGTAGAGTAGGAACGGGCCTCAAACCCGCCCGCCTCCGGCCCAGCAGCACTGTCGCGTTCTGCCACATTCGGCGCAATGCGCGTGACGAACCTTAACAACTCGGCTCACAGAAAGTGACAAGAACACCGGCCCGCCCAGCTACGGAAAGTGCGGAATGTAGCAGAATCGAGCAGATTTTTCGGAACCCCCTGCGCGAAGTCGGCATTTGCGATAGGATAGCCACCACAATCCAGCGGACACGCGGCCCGCACTCGCCGGCTCGCGGACGGGAACAGCCACAGAGGAGGCGCCACCATGGTCAGCTACAAAGACGCCAAGTTCGTCGACGTGAAGGGCACCAACACCCGCTACTTCGAGGCGGGGGAGGGCGAGACGATGCTGCTCGTGCACGGCGGCCAGTTCGGCGGCGGCGCCAGCGCCGAGGACTGGTTCCTCAACTTCGACGCGCTCGCCGAGTCGTTCCACGTCTACGCCATCGACAAGACCGGCCAGGGCTACAGCGACCCGCCCCCGAACGACGAGGACTACGTGATCGCCTCCGCCGTCCAGCACTCGATGGACTTCCTCGACACGCTCGACATCGCCCCCGCCCACATCGTGGGCCACTCCCGCGGCGGCTACCTCGCCGCCCGCGTCGCCATCGAGCGCCCCGAACTGGTGCGCACCATCGTCATCGTGGACAGCGCCACCCTCATGCAGCCCATCACCTTCTACCAGGACGTCGCCGACGCCGCGCCCCACTTCGACGACCCCAAGGAGCTGTCCAAGTACCTCACCGCCCAGAACTCGTTCGGCACCGACCACATCACCGACGAGTGGACCGACGGCAAGATGCGCATGGACGCCCTCGACTCCGTTCAGCGCGCCACCGCAAAGAACTCCGAGCTGCAGGGCCAGTTCGACGACAACCTCGCCGCTATGCAGCACGAAATCCACGACAGGATCCGCGCCGGCGACCTCCAGTGCCCGACGCTGGTGGTGTGGGGACTGGAAGACCCCTCGGCGGTGTGGGACCCCATCGGCGTCAACTGCCTGAACCTGGTGCTGCCCAACGTCAAGGACTCCCAGATGCACATCTTCAACCGCTCCGGCCACTACCCCTTCCGCGAGCACCCCGAGCAGTTCAACGCCGTCATCAAGTCCTTCATCGCCGCCAACAGCGGTTAGGGCCCGTGGTGTGTCCGACCTGACGGCGCGCGTCAAGCAATGCGCCCGCGAGCACGGCTTCGACCTGGCCCGCGTCACCACGGCCGAGCCGTTCCTGCGCGACGAGCAGGCGGCGGTGGAGCGCGTGCGCGAGGGCCTGATGGACGGCCTGCCCTGGTATACCGAGGAGCGCGTCCGCAAGGCCAACCGGCCCCGGAGTCTGCTCGAGGGCGCGAAGTCAGTGGTCTCGCTCGCCGTCAGCTACAACACCGGCGATCCGGACGACGATGATGGCGCCATGCGCGGCAGGGTAGCCCGCTACGCTTGGGGCGACGACTACCACGAGCTGCTGAAGCCGCGCCTGCGCCGCTTCGCCGACGCCCTGACGCCGCTGGCGGGCAGGGAAGTGCGCACCCGCGTCTTCGTCGACGACGGCCCCATGAACGACCGGGCCGCCGCCGCGCGCTCCGGCCTCGGCTGGTTCGGCAAGAACACCAACATCCTAACGCCCACGCACGGCTCCTGGGTGTTCCTCGGCCAGGTGGTCACCGACCTGGAGCTTGCCCCGGACGAACCTCTCGCCAAGACGTGCGGCAACTGCGTCCGCTGCATCGACGACTGCCCGACCGGGGCCATAGTCGCGCCCTACGTCATCGACAACCGCAGGTGCATCTCGTTCCTGACCATCGAGCTGCGCGGCGTCATCCCCCGCGAGCTGCGGCCGCTGGTGGGCGCGTGGGTGTTCGGCTGCGACATCTGCCAGGACGTCTGCCCGGTCAACCGCAAGGCACGGCTCGGAGGCGAGACCGCCTTCCGACAGCGCGGCGACTTCGCCGCCCCGGAGCTAATCCCGCTGCTGGCGCTGGACCAGCAGGGGTTCAGCGAGCGCTTTCGCGGCAGCCCCATCAAGCGCGCCAAGCTGTCCGGCCTCAAGCGCAACGCCTGCGTGGCCCTAGGCAACCTCGGCGACGAGTCGGCCGTCCCCGCGCTGTCAGCCGCGCTGACGGACGACAACGACCCGCTCGTCCGCTCCCACGCCGCCTGGGCCCTCGGCCGCATCGGCGGCCCCGCCGCCCGCTCCGCCCTGCGCGACGCCCAACCCACCGAGCCCGACCCCACCGTCGCCGAGGAGATAGCCCTCGCCCTCGCGGAGGTGGCCCCTTAGCTGGGATTGTTCTGGTACAATGGCCAAGCCGTCTCAATCACGGCTTCGCAGTCAACCGGTCAGTGACCACTCAAGTACCCTCGCAGGAGCACCGCAATGGCTAGTCTCTCCGTCTTCCCCACTTCCAACAGGCCGGTGGCCATGGGCGTCAACGGCATGGTCGCGTCCGCCCACCCGCTGGCGTCGCTGTCGGGGCTGCGAGTGCTGATCGACGGGGGCAACGCCTTCGACGCCGCCGTCGCGGTCGCCGCCACGCTCAACGTGGCCGAGCCGTACATGTCCGGCGCGGGCGGCATCGGCGTGGGCCTGGCCTACGTCGCCAAGGAGAACCGCGTCCGCGCGCTCGACTTCTCCGGCAGGGCGCCGAGCGGCGCGGAGCCGGACAGGTTCACCTACGAGACCAAGCAGACCGGCATACTCGCCCCGCTCGTGCCGGGCAACGTCGCCGGCTGGCTCACCCTGCACGGGACCTACGGCAGCATGGACCGGGAGCGCCTGTTCGCCCCCGCCATCGGCTACGCCAGGGACGGCGTGCCGATAACCCCGCTCAACAGCCGCATGATGCGTAACAACGCCCCGCGGCTCGCACGGTTCCCCTCCGCACCCATCATCCTCGACGACGAGGGCCGCGCCCCCAGGCCGGGCGCCCGGCTGAAGATGCCCCAGCTCGCCGAGTCGCTGGGCGACATCGCGAAGAACGGCCTCGACACCTTCTACCACGGCGCGCTCGCCGAGCGCATCGTGAAGGCCAACCAGCAGATGGGTGGGCTGTTCACGATGGACGACATGGACACCTACAAGGCCACCTGGAATGACCCCATCAGCATCGACTACCGGGACTACAAGGTCCACACCACGCCGCCTAGCTGCAGCAGCTTCCAGGTGCTCCAGACGCTGAAGACGATGGAGGGCTTCAGCGGCCAGGACTTCATCTTCCAGCATCCCGACACCCTTCACCTGTTCATGGAGTCGGCCAAGCTGAGCATCACCGACCGCATCCGCTACGGCGGAGACCCCGACTATGTGGACGTGCCGGTCGACAACCTGCTCTCGGACGCCTATGCGGAGAGCCAGCGCAAGCGCATCGACCGGCAGAGCGCCGCGCCGGTGGTGGGTGAGCACTACGTCACCGACGGCCCGCCCAACGCGCTCACGCCCGGAAGCCCGCTGGACTTCGACGGCGGCATGACCACCCACTTCGCGGTCGCCGACGGCGAAGGCAACGTGGTCACGATCACGCAGACGCTGGGCGGCGGCTTCGGTTCCGCCGTCGCGATGGGCGACACGGGCCTGTTCCTCAACAACATGTGCTACTGGTTCGACCTCGAAGAGGGCAGCCCGAACCTCATCGCGCCGGGCAAGCGCGTCGACCTGGTCGTCGCGCCGACCCAGACCTTCAAGGACGGCAAATTCTTCCTGAGCATGGGCACCCCCGGCAGCTACGGCATCCTCCAGACTACGCCGCAGTTCGTCACCAACGTGCTGGACTTCGGCATGAACCCGCAGGAGGCCATCGAGGCTCCCCGCTTCAAATGCGTCCAGGGCACGCAGGTCGAAATGGAGGAGCGCTTCCCCGCACACGTGCGGCGCGCCTTGGAGGACCGGGGCCACGACGTGAAGGTGATCGAGCCGTTTTCCATGTCCGTGGGCGGCGCGCACGGCATACAGGTGGACGCGGACGCTGGCGTGTTCCAAGGCGGTGCCGACCCCCGCAGGGACGGCTACGCCATCGGCTGGTAGAGGCGTGCCTTGTCCTCCAAGGCGGACAGGCCGCGGGTGTTCGTAACCCGGCGCCGCGTGCCGGAGGCGGTCGTGCTGCTCGAGTCGCGATTCGACGTCGAGGTGTGGCCCGAGCGAACGCCGCCGCCGCGCGATGAGCTGCTCAAGCGCCTGGCCTACTGCGAGGCCGTCGTCACCGAGATAGACGACGTGGTAGACGAGGCCGCGCTGGAGTCTGCGCCCAACCTGCGCGTCGTCGCCAACAGGGCCGTGGGCCTGGACAACGTGGACGTGGACGCTGCCACACGGCTGGGAGTGCTGGTGTCCAACACGCCCGGCGTGCTCCAGGAGTCCTGCGCCGACTTCGCCTTCGCCATGATCCTGGCGCTGGCCCGCAACGTGCCCTACGCCGACCGGCAGGTGAGGGCAGGCGCGTGGACAATGTTCGACCAGTCGCCGTACCTCGGCGCGGACGTCCATGGCGCGACGCTCGGCATCGTGGGACTGGGCGGCATCGGCGAGGCGGTGATGCGCCGGGCCGCCGGCTTCGACATGCGGGTGCTCTACCACAGCCGCTCGCGCAAGCCCCAGGCGGAGCGGGACTACGGCGGCGAGTGGGCGCCCGGCTTGGACACGCTCCTGGCCGAGTCCGACTTCGTGTCGCTCCACGTCCCGCTGATCCCGGAGACGAACGGGCTGATAGGCCGGCGTGAACTGGCGCTGATGCGCCCGACGTCGTTCCTCGTGAACACCTCGCGGGGCCCGGTGGTGGACACGGGCGCTCTCTACGATGCCCTGGCCGAAGGCCGCCTGGCCGGCGCTGCCCTGGACGTGACCGACCCGGAGCCGCTGCCGCCGGACCACCCGCTGCTGGGGATGCCCAACGTCATCGTGACGCCGCACATCTCCAGCGGCAGCGCTGCGACGGTGCGCAGGATGGGCATGATGGCCGCCGAGAACGTCATCGCGGCGCTCACCGGCGGGCCGATGGTCTCGTGTGTCAACCCCGAAGCTCTGGCGAACCGGACGCCCTAGGCTGTGTTACGGGCCGCCTACGTCGGCCAAGGGGTTACGTCGTCGGTACGCCGTCCTTCATCACGGGAATTATGCCCGGCAGCCACCACTGCTCCCACATCTCGTCGATGCGGGACTGGAAGTAGTCCACGTCCTCGTCGGTGAAGTGCGCGAACCGACCCTGGCGCTTCAGGAAGTCGTACACAGGCTTTCGCGGGCGCCGGCCCTGAGCGATCATCCGCGACGGGCCGTTGAGGGAGAGCCTGCCCTCCTCGATCTCGTACTGGACCCAGATGCCGGTCTCGACGGCCAGCATTCCCAGCTCGTGGGAGTACATCGGGTCGTAGTCCCAGCCCTTGGGGCACGGGTCGTAGGAGTGGATGAAGGTGGGGCCGCCGATGCTTAGGCCCTTGCGGACCTTGTTCATCAGGTCCACGGCGTAAGAGGCGCAGCCAGTGGCGACGTACTTAACACCGGGGTGGCCCACGGCCATCATCGGGGCCATGTTCTTCTTCCACCTGTTGTGCATTATGCGGTGGACCTTGCCGGGCGGGCTGAACGTCGTGTTCGCGCCCCAGGGCGACGAGCCGGACACCTGGATGTCGGTGTTGGCGTAGGACTCGTTGTCGTACATGAGGATGAGCAGGTTGTACTGCTGGTGAGTGAGCGAGCCGGAAATGGAGGAGATGCCCATGTCGGCGCCGCCGCCGTCGCCGCAGAAGGCGATGACGTTGATCTTCTCCTCTTTCATCTTGCCCTTGCTCATCAGCGCCTGCAAGCCGGCGGCGGTGCCGGTCGCGGCCGAGCCGGATGAGCCGAGCTGGGTGTGCATCCACGGCACCACCCACGGCGTGGAGTAGTAGGTGGTGTTGGCGACGTACATGCAGCCGGTGCTGCCCAGCACGATGGTGCGCGGGCCGGCGGACTTGACCATGAGCTTCATGACCAGCGCGGACTCGCAACCCTGGCAGGTGCGGTGGCCGGAGGTGAAGTACTCCTCCAGTGGAGAGTCGTGGACGCCTTTGATGGTGGCCAGAACGTTCGAGGTTGTCATTTCGCTTCGCTCCTTTAGTCCCTTCCGCCTCGACGGGGGAAGGTTAGGATGGGGGTGACGCGGTTACCCCTACTCTCTGACGCCTATCCAGCGCAGCGGCTCGTCGACGCGGCCGGTGTCGGCCACCTGCTGCACCGCGTCGAACATCTCGGTGGTTGCCGGAACGGTGATCTCCCGTCCGCCGAGGCCGGCGATGAAGCCCATTATGGGCACGCGCCTATCGGCGTCGTAGAGCGCTGAGCGCACCTCGTTGTAGAGCACGCCCCCGTTGTACGGAGCGCCCAGCGAGTAGTCGCGGTCTATCACGCCGACCGCCTTGAACCGGGTCAGGCACTCGAGCAGCTCCTCGTCGGGGAAGGGGCGGAACCACTTGACGCGGACGAAGCCCACCTTGCGGCCCTGCTCGCGCAGCCGGCGCACGGTTACGCGCAGCGGCATGGCGAGCGTTCCCATGCCCACCAACACCACGTCGGCGTCGTCGGTCATGTACTCCTCGATGAAGGGGTTGTCGCCGCCGCGTCCGAATATGCGCTTCAGGTCGTCGTGGGCCTCGGTGATAACGCCCTTGGCGCGGCGCATCGCGTCGTCGGTCTGACGGCGAATCTCGAGCAGCCAGTCCTCGTTGACCTGCGGCGCGATGGTGATGGGGTTGTCGGGGTGGAGCAGGAACTTGCCCCTATCGTAGGGCGGCAGGTACTCGTCGACCAGGTTCTTGTCCGGCACCTTCACTATCTGCTGGGAGTGCGTGAGGAACGCGCCGTCGGTGCTGATGGCGCAGGGCAGGTACACGCGCGGGTCCTCGGCCACTCGCCAGGCCATGAACGCGGCGTCCATCGCCTCCTGGCCGGTGTCGACCCAGCGCAGCATCCAGCCCAGGTCGCGGACGGCGAGCGCGTCGTTATGCTCGCAGCCGAACGCGCCGGGGTCGTCCAGGGCACGGTTGCCGACCATCGCCACCATCGGGAGCCGCAGGCCGCAGGTCACGGCGAGCGCCTCGAAGGCGTAGAACCAGCCGACGCCGCTCGATCCTGAGAACACCCTGGCGCCAACGGCGGAGGCGTGCTTGACTATCTCGAACTGCGAGTGCTCGCTCTCGGCGACGATGTACTCACACTTCAACTCGCCGTTGGCGATGAGGCGGGACACGAACTGCATAACCGTGTCGTAGGGGCGGATAGGGTAGGCCGTTATCACGTCCACGTCGGCCAGGGCGCACGCTATGGCGATCGCCTCCGAGCCGCTGATAAGCTCCTCGCGCTCGAGCGCGGGCTGGGTCTCAGTCGTCATTGCTCACTCCCTGCGCCTCGATCTGCTTTTCGTAGCCGGTCCACTCGTACAGGCCATGCTGACGTCCGGCGTCGCCCTTCTCGGCCTTCGCGGCGGCGATCTTCTCTTCAAGCCACTTCATGTAGTCGTCCCTGTCGCGCTTCCAGTGATCGTGCTGGCTGGAGTTGTCCTCGAAGGACGCCTCGTTGACCATGGTGATGCAATTGGGGACCGGGCACACCTCTTCGCACACGCCGCAGCCGCAGCAAGACTCCATGTCGGAGTCGTACAGGCCTTCGGGGGTAACGTCGAAGCATGAATCGGGGCACTGTAGCCAGCAGAGGGTGCACTTGGTGCAAGTCTCGAAGTTGATGACCGGGCGCATGGTGCGAGTGGACCACTTCTTGAAGACCTCGCTGCGCACGGGCTGGAAGCCGCCGTCGCCGCCCCGGAAGCCGCCGCCGGCCTCGATGCCGGGGATTACGAGCGCCTCCTCCATCTTGGTCCAGCCGGGCATGTCGAAGCTGAACGGGGTCTCGGAGTTGCCCTGGCCAGGCTCTACCGGGTAGGTGGTCACGCGATCGAAGGCGCGCTGGGCGGAGCCGGCCTTGTCGTCGCTCGACTGCTCGCGGATGGTGTCGACGTAGGCGTCGAGTCCGACGAGCTGAGGGCAGACGCGGGCGAGCGCGCCGAGTATTCGGACGTCGGTGTGGTCGTCCTTGTACACCCAGAGGCCGGAGAAGCTCTTGACGCCCTTCACGATGGACAGGTTGTATGGCACGTCCTTGACGTGGATGTCCTGCACAAGCTCCTCGGGTGACTGAATGGAGGTGACGAGCACGGTGCCGCCGTTTACGGTCAGCTCGTTGATGGGCTGCAGACCGTACCATGCCCACGACTCCACGCCCTTGCAGAGCGTGTCGTCCACGACGATGGTGACGTCCACCTCAGTCGGCTCGTACTTGGCGAGGCTCTCCTCCAGTTCGAGCTCGTCGTCGGCGACGACGGCGAAGTACTTCGCGGGGATGCCATTGCGCTCCGGGGAGTCGCCGTAGCGGCCGAAGGCGGTGCCGATCTTGCCTTCCCTGCGGGCCGCAAGCACGATGTTTCGGCAGATATTTCTGGACAGGGTCTTTTGGAAAATGCCCCGGTACACGACTTCAACGGCAGTTACCGCCATACTTCCCCCCTACGCTGGCTCGAAGTTCTTGCTGGTGGCGCGCGAAAACGCATTCTGCATTGTCGCATATAAGGCCAATCAAAGAAAGTGCGCGAGGGACGGCCTCGACTCGGGTGGCATACGGATTGAATTGTTAAAGGTTCTCGGGTGAGCGTCACCCCCATTCTAACCTTCTCCCGTCAATGGGGAAGGGACAAGTGGTAGTGGCGGCGCGGCAGGGCCGGGACTGGCTCGCGCGGTGGCCACGAGGACAGACCGCGCAGCACCTCTCGACCTGCTGCCGCGTGATTGGGCCGGGGACGCCGTCGGCAAGGTGATGCGGAACCGGGACCGGAACTCCGCGCCGGCCTGGTGGCGTGCGCGGTACG
>DAOUJZ010000037.1:0-28316 GCA_034421955.1 Dehalococcoidia bacterium
ATGACCGCCGCGGGGACTCCGTTCTTCTCGAACTCGATTCCGTCGTGCACACTGCACGATGAGCAGGAGCCTCAATCACCCGACGCGGTGATCACCACGTCGCACTGCTCGACCATCTCGTCCATGATGTGCTTGGGGCAGGGCCGCGAGGCGTTGCCCTTGTTGCGGACCACCACGTCCTTGAAGTCGTAGCGGTCGGCGAGAATCTCCTGGACCATTTCGAGAATCTCGGGGGAGTTGTGCTTGCCGTTGGCGAGCAGTCCCACCACCGTGCCGTCGAGCGTCTCGGGGCGGGGAGCGACTACCGCGTTGACGGGAATCGGCTCGACCGTGGGGTCCAGCACCTGCAACCTGGTTGCCGTAGCCATAGATGGGCCCTCCTTGCTGGCTTCGTGCGTATGCCGGTTGGTTGCCCATTATTGCGCGATCGGGGGCGGATGGCAAGCACTTTTGCGGCAAGGGGCGGCGTGCTACCATGTCGGCACGAAAGCAAGAGTCAATCCGACTACCCGTACATGACCCCCATCCTAACCTTCCCCCTGCGAGGGGGAAGGGACTTATCCTAAGGAGGCGGAAGATGTCCGACGCGCTCGATTACGGCCCGGTGAAGGTCACGTTCTGGTACGACTACATTTGACCGTGGTGCTACGTCGGCCTGGAGCGGGTCGACAGGTTGGCCGAGGAGTTCGACGTAACCGTCGAGGGCAAGGCGTTTCTGCTGCGGCCCGACATTCCCAGGGAGGGGCGCAAGCGGTCGCTCACGCCCGAAGAGCAGGGTGGCTCGCTGAACGAGCCGCTGAGGTCCTATGCCGAGGAGGCGGGGCTGGTGATGCGCCGCTTCCCGCTGACGCCGTACACGCAGTACGCGCTTGAGGCGAGCGAGTACGCCAAGGAGTACGGTCAGTTCGACTCGGTGCATCGCGCACTGTACCGGGCGTACTGGGAGGACGGCCATGACCTGGGCGACTTCGCGGTGCTGGAGCGTGTGGCGGGCGACTGCGGGCTGAACTGGCCGGAGCTGCGCGACCGGCTGGAGTCGCGGTACTACGAGACGAAGATAGCGAACCAGTTCCAGGAGGGGCTGAACCTCGGAATCAACGGGATTCCTGGCTTTTTGATGGGCAACATCCTGTTTACGGGGGCGCGTCCGTACAGCGTGTTCCGGGCGGTGATGGGCAAGCTACGGGAGGCGGGCCAGCAGGGTGGGGCGCGGCCATGAGGACGAACACCACAAAGGCCAAGCTCCAGCAGGGGGGACACGCCATCGGCGCCATAGTGGGCGGGTTCGCACCGGACCTAGTGGAGCTGTTCGGCGCGATGGGGTTCGACTTCGTGATGATCGACTGCGAGCACGGGCCCATGTCGCTGTCCGAGGCGGAGCACATGACCCGGGCCGCCGAGTCTTTCGGCATAACGCCCATCGCGCGCATACCGGACCACGACGACGCGACGATTCTGCGCTTCCTCGACCGCGGACTGCAGGGCATCATCGTGCCGCACGTGAACACGCGGGAGCAGGCGGAGGGCATCGCCAGGGCGGCGCGGTACTATCCGCAGGGTCATCGCGGCGTCGGGGGCGGACGGGCGCACGACTACGGCATCGGCGTGGGGCGCGACGAGTCGACGCGCCACGTGAACGAGCAGACGCTTGTGGTGTGCATGATCGAGGAGACGGAGGCGGTCGAGAACCTGGACGACATACTGACGGTACCGGGCGTGGACGTGCTGCACGTCGCGGCGGGAGACCTGGGCCAGAGCATGGGCAATCCCGGGCCGCGCGAGGTGCGGCGGCTGATGGGCGAGACGATCCCGCGAATCCGGGCGGGCGGCAAGCACGCCGGCGCGGGGGGCAACAACCCGGGCGACGTGGCGGGCGTAGCGGAGTTTATCCGGCTGGGCGCGAACTTCGTGACCATATCGGCGCACGGGCTGCTGCGCCTGGGCGCTGAGGGATTCATGGACGCGCTGAAGGGCGAGCTGGGAGAGTAAGACGTGGGAACGTTCAGCGTCGACGTGGAGATAGGCGACCCGGATGGGCGGGAGTTCGTGGTGGTGAACGCGTTGGTGGACACCGGCGCCACCTACTCCGCCATGCCAGCGAGCCTGCTGCGGCGGCTGGGCGTGCAGCCTAGGGCGACGCGTCGGTTCAGCTTGGCGGACGAACGCGTCGCAAGACTGCCTGTGGGCGCGGCTCCCATGAGGCTTGGCGGACAAGAGTGGGCCGTGCAGGTAGCTTTTGCCCCGGATGACATGCGCCCGCAATTGGGGTCCACGACTATGGACGCCTTCGGCGTAGTGCCGGACTTCGAGAAGGGTAGGTTGGTCCAAGCCGATGCCTTTCTGATGGAAGTGGTGGGTGGTGGCTGATTGCCAAAACACAAGCGGCGCTGCCCGACGCATGCTGGATTCCCGCCCCCGCTTTCGCGGGGGTGACGTTCTTTCGCGGGAGTATCCGTGATTAGAATCAAGCGTTTTTCGCTAGGCGGGCGAGTGTTGGATTGCCGGGCGGTGAGGCTCCCAGGGAGTGCCTCGGCGGGCGATTGCGTTGAGCATGAGCAGCAGCTTGCGTGCCGCCGCTACCAGCGCTACCTTGCCCGGTTTGCCCTGTTCGAGCAGCCTCTTGTAGAACATCTCCAAGTCGGGATTCCAGCGTATCCCCGACATAGCCGCCAGGTACAACACGCGGCGCACCTTCCCCCGCCCGCCGCGGATGGAGCGATAGCCGCGCTGGCGACCGCTGTCTTTGGACCACGGCGCCAGACCTACCAGCGACGCCAACTGGCTTCCGCTATACTTGCCCAACTCCGGCAGGTACACCGTGAGCGTAACCGCAGTGAGCTCGCCCACTCCGGGCACACTGCTGAACAGTGCGACGCTCTCCGACAGTTCGGTGCTCTTGCCCAGTGCCTTGCGATAGTGGGCCTCGAGGCGCTCAATCTCCTTGTCCAGCCACTTCACGTGGCGCTCGGTGGACGCCCGGGCGGCCTTCGTGATCCCCTTGTCCAAACGATTGAGTTCCCGCGTTCGGTGCTCTACGAGCTGGTCGCGACGGCTGAGGAGGTCCTTCAACTCCTCGGTTTCGGCACTCTGCGGCTCTGTGGCGTCGAGGTCGAAGGTCTCCCCGAACCTCGACAGTACCTGAGCGTCCAACTGGTCGGTCTTGGCCTCGCGTCCCGCGGCTCGCGCGAAGTAGCGCACCTTGTTGGGGCTTGCGACGTGCACCATCATCTCCGTTTTGCGCAACGCGCGCACCAATGGCCGCTCGTAACCTCCGGTGGATTCGCACACCACCAAGGTAACGCCGCAGCTACACAACCAGCGGATCAACCGCGCAACGCCGTCCGGCGTGTTCGTGAAATGTCGCGTCGCACCCGCAGACACCGACACGTCCAAACCAGCCTTTCCTACGTCCACTCCGGCTACAACTCCTGCTTCGTCTGTAGCTTTCATTTCTGCGCCCTCCCTGACATAATGTCGCTGTCCTCCACACTTGTAATGCGGGCCTCGAGCCCGTGTATCCGTTCGGAGCGACAACCTGGGCGTGAGGGGTGTCTTACTCCCGCACGGCGCATCGGGCACCGGTATGCCCCTCGCCAAATGACGACCGACGCGCCCCTCACGCCTACCCCCCAGATTGGCCGATCTGGAAGGCCATTGCAATCATACAAATGACGAATCTTTGTGGTAACGATGGAGTAGGAGTAACTAGATGAGCACACAGTCGCTGACGTCGGAACGGTTGGAGTTCGACGAGGCTATCGATGTCATCGAGGCGTACTACGAGCGCGGATGGACCGATGGTCTGCCGATCGTGCCGCCCACCCTAGGGAGGGTGCGCCAGTTCGTCGACTACGTGGGCCGGTCGCCCTCGGAAATCGTGGGCGCGGAACCGACCAAGGGGCGGGTGATCACGCTGGAGAAGGTGGCGATTAACGCCGTGATGGCGGGCTGCCTGCCGGAGCACTTTCCGGTGGTGCTGGCCGCGATAGAGGCGATGAGCGAGCCACAGTTCAACCTACACGCCATGACGGTGAGCACCATGGGCGCCGCGGCGCTGGTAGTCGTGAACGGCCCTATCGCGAAGAGCATCGGCATGAACTCCGGGGTGAGCGTGTTCGGTCCCGGGCACCGCGCCAACGCGGCGATAGGACGCGCCATACGGCTGGTGATCATCAACGTCACCGGCTCGGTGTCGGGCGTGCTGGACAAGGCGACGCTGGGTCACGCTGGCAAGTACACCTGGTGCATAGCCGAGGCTGAGGACGTGAGCCCGTGGGCACCGCTGCACGTTGAGAGGGGGCTGTCGGAGAGCGACAGCGCCGTTAGCGTGTTCGCCGGGCTTTCCCCCACGCAGGTGAGCAACTCGCTCGGCCACGACCCGGCGACCATCCTGAACAGCTTTGGCGACGCGCTGTTTGCGGCGGGTCCGGGCCAGGGGGAGCTCGTGGTGGTGCTGTGCCCTGAGCACATTGGCTACCTGCGTCAGCACGGCTGGAGCAAGCAGCAGGTGAAGGAGTTCCTGTTCGAGCGCTCGCGGCGCACGGCGTCAGATTGGGTCGCGGCCGGGGGTATGGAGGGCGGCGCGGGGAGCGACGACCTGGTGGGCGTGGGCAGGAGTCCGGAGAGCTTTACGCTCGTGGTAGCCGGAGGTCCGGCGGGGGCGTTTTCGTCGATCATCCCGCTGTGGGGCGGCGGATCCAACTCGCAGTCTGTGACGCGGCGGATCGAGGTGTAGGCGGGGCACATGCAGGTGCTAGCGCCGCGACGGGCGTGGGAGAGCTATTCCCGCGCCGGGACGCCTTGGTACGCGCTACAAGAACCAGAGTTGCCGATCTTCCATTTCGCCCGCACCTGCCGCACTAAAGCCAGCGAGTCAACCCTCGCGCTGGTCGTGCTGCGAAGCCGCGCTGAGGGCCTCGTCGAAGGTCATTATCTGCCGGACGCCGCGACGCCGACAGCTTGCCAGATGGCACAGGCCCCTCGCCTCCAGGGAGGGATACTGCTCATGGAGCCTACGGGCAAGGATCACATCCGCCTCCTCCAGAGGCCACACCTCCACGCCGGCCTTGTCCATCAGCTCCAACGCGGAGTCCAGGGTGTGCGGCCTCTTCATTCGCAGATAGACGTGCATCAACTCTTTTATGACCTCCGCAGATGTGAATAGCATCTCGCGGTTGTGCATCGACTCGTCGAAGAACTGCTGGGCACGGGATTGAAGCGGATGTGGCTTCCCAACCGCGTACATGAAGACGTTCGTGTCAACGAAGATCATACGTAGGGGAGACCGCGCGTCTTCGATTCGTTCAGAACGGCCAGGTGCTCTTCCCAATCCGGTTCCACGCCGGGCCCTTCACGCTCAGCGCACCTTTGGAAAAACCGTTTCAGGTCCTCTGACGACTTGAATCGTTCCGCGCTCTGCCTCGCCTCAAGCCGCTCGTGAGCCGCGGCTCGGAGCCACGCGCTGAGTGTCAGGCCCTCCCTGCGCGCCTGGCGGACGAACTGTTCTCGGTCCGCGTCCGGAATGATCAACTGAACCCTGGCCATGAACGATCCTCTCAATCTAGTGTGTATAAATCATACACACGCTAAAGTCTAGGGTCAATTGGCCTTGGGTTGCTGAGGGGCGACATGATGTAGAATGTGGGCGGCAAGCGCGGCGATTCGCCAGAGGGGTGTGCGGCAACGTGGGCGATCCAATCACAAGGGCAACGCTCGGCGTAGGAGAGGATGACCTCCAGGGCATGATGCCGGACTTGGAGGAGCTGCCCCCGCAGTTTCACCGCTTCCAGTCGACCAAGGACGGTCCGCTCGACAACGCCGAGCTGGCGGAGGGCAGCTTCCCGGGCAATACCGCGGAGTCCTATCACGAGTCGGGGCGGATAACGGGCCACGTGCGCGAGTTCGTAAGACCGGCAGAGCCGGTACCGTTTGCGGACGGCACGGACATCGTTGTGTGCACCACGGTCCACCTGTTCGAGACGCCCCAAACGGTCTCGGACTGGATTTCCGACGTGTTCCTCAAGCAGTTCGAGGACCAGGTGGGGCAAGACCTGCCGCACGAGCACCGGATCACCGAGGTCGAGAGACTTCAGCCGCGGGGGTTCTACGACGAGACAGCCGCGCTGAGGGTGCTGTACGACGTCAGCGGCGAGCAGGTCTCTTCCAGCATCGTCGACTTTCGCCTGGGCCGCTTGCTCGGCGTCGCGTTCGTGCTCACGCTGGGCGACGCCGAAAGGCTGGAGCCTGCCCAGCAGGCGGCCCTGACTCTGGAGCGCAGGATAGTGTCTTACATCCTCGGCTAGCCCCGACCGCGGCACACGAACGGAAAGGAGGCCCACGCAATGGCCGGATACATATACCTGGTGCAGATGGACATTCCCCCGGAGCTCGAGGACGACTTCAACCGCATCTACGACACCCAGCACGTGCCCAACATCCTCAAGGTCCCCGGCGTTCGCTCGTGCGCGCGCTACAGGGTGGAATCGGGCGACGTGGAGGGCGTGGCACGATACGCCGCCGTTTACGAGTTAGACTCGCCCGACCTGCCGACCACCGAAGTGTGGAAGGCGGCGTCGGACAAGGGCGACTGGATTACGCAGATCCGCCCCTACGCGACCAACCGCACGCGCGTGGTGTACAAGCGAATAGCGTGAGAAGGAGACACTCATGGATCTGACCAGGAGGCGGGAGCGCTACAGAGAGATCCTAGCGGGCGACGAGTGCGTTCACCCCGCGTCGGTGTTCGACCCCATCTCGGCGCGCATAGCCGAAGACCTGGGGTTCGACGTGGGCATGTTCGCGGGGTCGATAGGCGCGGCAACCGTGATAGGCGCGCCGGACCTGATTACGCTGACGCTGACCGAGTTCGCACAGCAGGCGTACCGGATATGCCGCGCAGGGAACATAAGCCTGATGGTGGACGCCGACCACGGATACGGCAACGCGCTGAATGTCAAGCGGACCGTGGAGGAGCTGGAGAGCGCCGGTGTCGCCGCGCTCACTATCGAGGACACTCTGCTGCCGCTGCCGTTCGGCGGCGATGGCGGGCTGATCTCGCTGGAGGAGGGCGTAGGCAAGATGAGGGCCGCGCTGTCGGGCCGGCAGGACGCCAATCTGGTGGTGGCGGGCCGCACCAGCGCGCTGCGCATGGCGGGAGTCGACGAGACGGTACGCCGCGTGAGCGCGTACGAGCAGGCGGGCGTAGACGCCATCTTCCTGGCGGGAGCGCAGACGCTGGACGAACTCCGAGCGGTGCGCGAGGCCACCGGCCTGCCGCTGTTGCTGGGCGGAACGACGCCTGAGCTGTCGGATCGGGCGGTGCTCGCCGAGAACGGCGTTCGGGTGGCTCTGCAGGGGCATCTGCCGTTCCAGGCCGCGGTGAAGGCGGTGTACGACACGCTGCACGCGCTGCGGGAGGGCGCCGACCCGGGGGCGCTTGCGGCGAGCGCGACGTCGCCGGAGCTGATGGCGCGGGCGACGCGTCAGGCCGACCACGACGGATGGATCGAGGAGTTCTTGGGGTAGAACGGGTGCGCAGGATGGCGCTGCCAGGGTTCGGGTGGGCGCGGGATGGTATGCTATAATGCGGCTGTGGCGGCCCCGGTTTGACGGCCGTAGAACGCGCCCCGCGTCTGGCGGCGCAACTCATTTCAAGGAAGTGAAATGCCCGCGTTCGACGAACTGAAAGTGTTCACCGGAAAGGCTCACCCCAAGCTGGCGAAGGATATTTGCTCGTACCTGGGCATCGGCCTTGGGGTCTGCGAAGTGTTCAAGTTCAAGAACGATAACACGTTCGTGAGAATCCGGGAGAACATCAGGGGACGGGACGTGTTTCTCGTCCAGCCGATAGCAGCGCCCGTCAACGACAACATCATGGAGTTGCTCATCATGATCGACGCCGCCAAGCGGGCGTCGGCCGAGCGCATCACCGCCGTGATTCCGTACTACGCCTACGGGCGCAGCGACAAGAAGGACCAGCCCCGCGTGCCCATCACGGCGCGGCTGGTCGCCAACCTCATCGAGGTCGCCGGAGCCGACAGGGTGCTGACGGTGGATTTTCACGCGGGCCAGATACAGGGTTTCTTCAACATTCCCGTGGACGAGCTTACGGCAGTGCCCATGCTCTCGCGGCCCTTCGCCAGCCGCAACGGGGACAACCTGGTGGTCGCCGCGACCGACACGGGCGGCACTCGCAGGGCGCGGGACACGGCAGACCTACTGAACACGCCGATCGCGATCGCCGAGAAGCAGCGGGTCGCAAACGCCGACAGCATCATGGAGTCGATCATCATAGGCGACGTGCACGACAGGGACGCTCTCGTGGTGGACGACGAGATCAGCACCGGCGGCACCATGGTTTCTACCATGAACGTTCTGCGGGAGTTCGGCGCAAACAACATCTACTGCGCCGTCACGCACGGCGTGCTGTGCGGCGAGGCGCCCGCCATCATGGCCGAGAGCGGCGCGAAGGAGTTCTTCGTCACCGACACGCTGCCGATACCCGAGTGCAAGAGGACCGACACCATGCGGGTCATGTCGGTGGCGCCGCTGCTCGGGGAGGCCATCCACCGCATCCACAACGGCCTGTCCGTGGGCGCGCTGTTCGACGAGGTGTAGCGCCCAGGCGCCTGGGGAAAGAGACGGCGCACCATGCTGAAGACACTTACAAAACTGATCGGCGGCTCCAACGAAGGGGTCATCAAGAAGATACGGCGCCAGGTGGTCGACGACGTAAACGCCCTGGAGCCGGAGTTCGAGGCGCTGACAGACGCCGAGTTGCGAGCGTTGACCGACGAGTTCCGCTCGCGCCTGCAGGACGGCGAGACGACCGACGACATACTCCACGAGGCGTTCGCCGCCGTAAGGGAGGCGGCCAAGCGCACTCTGGGCCAGCGCCACTTCGACGTCCAGCTCATCGGCGCGTTCGCGCTGCACGAGGGCAAGATCGCCGAGATGAGGACGGGCGAGGGAAAGACGCTCGTCGCCACACTGCCCGCCTATCTGAACGCGCTCACCGGCGAGGGCGTGCACGTGGTCACAGTGAACGACTACCTGGCGCGACGCGACGCGCAGTGGATGGGCCAGGTGTACGACCTGCTGGGCATCACCGTCGGCGTGCTGCAGCACGAGGGGTCTTACGTGTACCAGTCCGACGCCAACTCGTCCACTGCCGGCATGGAGGCGCTGCGCGCCGCAGACCGGCAGGAGGCCTACGCCGCCGACATCACCTACGGCACCAACAACGAGTTCGGCTTCGACTACCTGCGGGACAACATGGTGCTCCACACCTCGCAGAAGGTGCAGCGGGAGCGCCGGTTCGCCATCGTGGACGAGGTGGACAACATCCTCATCGACGAGGCGCGGACGCCGCTGATCATCAGCGGGCCTGCGGAGGAGACGCCCAGGGACTACTCCAGATTCGCCCGCGTGGTGCCGAGCCTCGCGGAGGGCCGCGACTACGACATCGACGAGAAGCACAGGTCGGTTTCGCTGACCCCGGAGGGCATGAACAAGGTCGAGCGCCTACTCGGCATCAAGTCGCTGTACGAAGACAGTGAGGCCAGCTTCCGCATAGTGCACCACGTCGAGACGGCTCTCAGGGCGCAGAACGTCTTCCAGCGCGACCGTGATTACGTGGTGTCCAGCGGCCAGGTCGTGATCGTGGACGAGTTCACCGGTCGGCTGATGACCGGGCGCCGCTTCTCCGACGGACTGCACCAAGCGCTCGAGGCGAAAGAGGGCGTGCAGGTGCGGCGCGAGACCATCACGTACGCCACCATCACGCTGCAAAACTATTTCCGGCTGTACGACAAGCTGGCCGGCATGACAGGTACGGCGGCGACCGAGGCCGAGGAGTTCTGGAAGATATACAAGCTGGAAGTGGTGGAGATCCCCACCAACCAGCCTATGGTGAGGGACGACCAGCCGGACCTCATCTACAAGAACCAGGACGCCAAGTACAGGGCCGTCGTGGAGGAGATCGACGCGCTGCACAGGGACGGCAAGCCCGTGCTCGTGGGAACCACCGACATCGACACGTCCGAGTTGCTGAGCGAAATGCTGAGGCGCAAGGGCGTCCCCCACGAGGTGCTCAACGCCAAGCAGCACGAGCGGGAGGCGTCGATAGTAGCCCAGGCGGGCCAGCCGGGCGCGGTCACCGTGGCCACCAACATGGCCGGGCGCGGCACCGACATCATCCTCGGCGGCAACCCCGACAGCCTGGGCATCGGCGCCGGCAAGTGGCAACAGGCGCACGACAGCGTGATGTCGAGCGGCGGCCTGCACATCATCGGCACCGAGCGCCACGAGGCCAGGCGCATCGACAACCAGCTTCGCGGGCGCGCCGGACGCCAGGGCGACCCGGGCAGCACCAGGTTCTTCGTGGCGCTGGACGACGAGTTGATGCGACGCTTCGGCGGGGAGCGCATCAGCAACTTCATGGAGTGGGCCGGCCTGGAAGAGGACGTGCCCATCGAGACCAAGATGATAAGCAAGTCCATCGAGAGCGCGCAGGTGAAGGTGGAGGCCTACCACTTCGACATGCGCAAGCACCTGGTGGACTACGACGACGTTATGAACACGCACCGCGACGTCATCTACCGCGAGCGCGAAAAGGTGCTGAGCGGCGCGGACCCCAAGGCGAACATCCTGGACATGGTTTATGAGGAGATCGAGGAGATCGTGTCCGAGCACCTCGCCGGCAGGACACAGTACCAATGGGACGCCGATGCGTTCCTGCGGGACCTGGGGGGCGTCTTTCCACCTGCGACGCACTCGCTGACCCCTGAAACCATGCTGTACATGTCGTTCGACGAGCTGTCCGAATGGCTCACTGGCTTCGCCCGGACCTGCTACGAGGACCTGGAGGAGAAGCTCACGCCGGAAGTCGCGAGTGGCATAGCCCAACAGGTGATGCTGCGGGCGATAGACCACAACTGGGTGATGCACCTCACCGGCATGATGGACCTGCGGGAGTCCGTGGGACTGTACGCCTACGGGCAGCGCGATCCCCTGGTGATGTACAAGAAGGAAGGCCACGAAAAGTTTCTCGCGCTCCAGGACGGTATCCAGAACGCCATCGTGCGGACCATCTACCACGGCTTCCACGCGCTTGCGACGGGCCCCGGGGCCAACGGACGGGCACGCGCCGCGGCGCCGCCGGGCGGCGCGAGCGTGATGGGCCGCCTGGCCGATACGCCCTCGCGCCGGGGCCGGGGCAAGGCCCGGGGTTCGGGCAAGGTGGGGCGCAACTCCCCGTGTCCGTGCGGCAGCGGCAAGAAGTACAAGCGTTGCTGCGGCAGGGCCGCATGAACAACCAGCGAATTGCCGAGGTGTTCGACGACATAGCCGGCCTTCTCGAAATCAAGGGAGAGAAGGTGTTCACTGTCCGCGCCTACCAACGCGCCGCCCGCACCATTTCCAGGCTGCCCACCGAGCTGGAGACGATGGTCCACGACGGCGAGGACCTGCGGCAGATTCCCGGGATCGGCAAGGCTATCTCAGACAAGATCGGCGAGCTGGTGACCACGAACCGCATGAGGTTCTACGACAACCTCAGGTCCGAGTTGCCCGACGGCATGCTGGACCTGCTGAGCGTCCCAGGACTTGGCCCCAAGACCATCTCAAGGGTATGGAAGGAACTGGACGTAACCTCCATCCCGGAGCTTGAGCAGGCCGCATCCGACGGAAGGCTGGCGTCGCTGCCGCGGCTGGGCCAGAAGACCGCCGACAACATACTGCGCAGCATCCAGTTCGCCAGAACGCAGGACCAGCGCACGCCCATCGCCGACGCCCTGCCCGCCGCGGAGCGAATCGTCGCGGCGATGCTGCAGCGCAGCGCCGGCATCCTGGCGCTTCAGCCCGCGGGCAGCCTGCGCCGGTTCGAGGAGACCATCGGAGACGTGGACCTCGTTTGCGCGACGCACGACGCCGAGGGCGTGCTGGCAGACTTCGTGGCGCTGCCGGACGTTGCGGAGGTGTTGGGCCACGGTGGCACCAAGGCGTCGGTGCTGCTCGACGACGGGCTGCAGGTGGATTTCAGGGCCGTGCCGCCAAGACACTTCGGCTCTCTGCTCCAGTATTTCACCGGCTCCAGGGAACACAACATACTGCTCCGAGAGCACGCCAACCGGCTCGGGCTGTCGCTGAACGAGTACGGCTTGTCCGATGTCGAGACCGGCGAGTTGGAGGAGTTCGACGAGGAGGAGCGGCTGTACGCGCGGCTCGGCCTCCAGTATGTGCCGCCGGAACTGCGTATGGGCGAGTCCGAGGTCGCGCTGGCCCGCGAGGGCGCGATTCCCTCACTGGTGCAGGTGAGCGACCTGAGGGGCGATCTGCACGTCCACACCGACTGGAGCGACGGGCGGGACCCGATAGAGATGATGGTCGCGGCGGCCCGCGAGCGCGGCCACGAGTACGTCGCCATCACCGACCACTCGGTGGGACTGGGCGTCGCGAACGGCCTGAGTCCCGAGCGGCTCGATGCCCACAACGCGCGGCTGAAGGAAGTGGAGCGCGACGCGGGCGGGATCACGGTGCTGCGCGGCTCCGAGGTGGACATTCGCGCCGACGGGAGCATGGACTACGCGGACTGCGCCCTGGCGGAGCTCGACTGGGTGGTCGCCTCGGTGCACTCCGCAATGAATCAGCCGCCGGACGTGATGACCGAGCGCATATTGAGCGCGATGCGCAATCCGCACGTCACCGCCATCGGCCACCTGACCACGCGGCTCATCGGACGCCGCCAGCCCATCGAGGCGGACTTCGACGCGCTGTTCAGGGCGGCGGCCGACACCGGCACCGTGCTGGAGATCAACGGCTCGCTCGAGCGGCTCGACCTCAAGGACGTGCACGTCCGCAGGGCGCGGGAGCTTGGCGTGACGTTCGTCATCGACAGCGACGCCCACACCGCCGAGCACCTGGACAACCTGCGCTTCGGCGCGGCGGTGGCACGACGCGGCTGGTGCCGGGCCGAGGACGTGCTGAACACGCTGCCCGCGGCCGAACTGCTCGCTCTGCTGCGGATGCCCAAGTCCGAGCGCGCCACTGCGATGAGGGCGCGAAGGTGAGCCAGCAAGCAGTCCAGTTGGTCGGCGCGGAGGAGATCGTCGCGCGTCTGCGAAACGCGGTGCGCGACGGCGAGGACTGGGCCATGGCAGTGCTGGAGGCGATGGCCGCGTGGACCGCGCCCGCGGAGGAGTACCGGGGTGTTCGCCACACCTACTTCATACTGGGGGAGGCGTTCGACTGGCTCACGCTGGCGCAGCGGCTGAGCGTCGAGTTGTCGGGCCTCGTGCCGGACGACGAGATGGAGCGGCTGCTCTTCACCGGCAGATTCCCGGCACACGTCGACGAGGGCGTGCTTCGGGACGTCTTGGGCGTCGAGAAGTTTCGGGGCCTTCTCAACTACTTCTACGGCGTAACGGTCGAGGAGGCGCTGCTGTACGCGGTGGAGTGCGAGATACAGAAGCGGCTGCTGAGCAACGGCCTCCAGTTCAACGGAGACCTGTCCCAGCGGGCCTTCCTTCGGCTCTACCGGAAGAGCGAGGCGGAGCTGCTTCACCTGTTCAGGGAGGAGATGGGATACCCGCACCGTTCCTCCATCTCCTTCAGCCAGTCCAAGGAGTTCACCTACTGGCTGTTCAAGTACCGCGTGCACAACTCGGACAAGGCCAAGACCGCCAGCGACACGCGGAAGGGCCTGGAGCAGCTCAAAGAGATGACCGTCGCCCACCGCGCGGCGCGCTCGCTGGCGGTGGGATAGGCCCGCGCGTCGCTGGCCGGGCTGACTCGTCGGCGCCGCCATCAGATTTCTCGGCTGCGCTCGAAATGACACAGGGACAGTGAAGAAAGCAGGCCAGCCATGCCCAACCGCCTGATCGACGAGACCAGCCCGTACCTGCTCCAGCACGCGCACAACCCCGTCGACTGGTATCCCTGGGGCCCTGAGGCGCTCGAGCTTGCCAGGGCGGAGGACAAGCCCATTCTGCTCAGCGTGGGCTACTCGGCCTGCCACTGGTGCCACGTCATGGAGCGCGAGTCGTTCGAGGACCCTACTATCGCCGCGATGATGAACCAGGGATTCGTCTGCATCAAGGTGGACCGCGAAGAGAGGCCCGACATCGACTCCATCTTCATGACGGCGGTGCAGGCGCTCAGCGGAAGCGGCGGCTGGCCGATGACGGTGTTTCTCACGCCCGACTGCAAGCCATATTACGGCGGCACCTACTTTCCGCCCGACGACCGCCACGGCATGCCCGGCTTCCCTAGGGTGCTGGCGGCCATGTCCCAGGCCTACCGGGAGCGGCGCGGCGACGTGATCAAGGCCACGACGCAGCTCGTGAGCCGGATGAGGCAGCTTACCCAGAGCGTGCGAAGCCTGGACCCGCTGACCGACGAGGTGCTGCGGCAGGCCTACATGGGCATAGCTGGCCAGGTTGACGATCGTTTCGGCGGAGTGGGATCGCAGCCCAAGTTCCCGCAGCCGATGACGTTCGAGTTCCTGCTGCGACACCACGTCCGCACCGGGGACCCGCAGGCCCTGGAGTTGGTGGAGCTGACGCTGGACAGCATGGCGCACGGCGGCATATACGACCACGTCGGCGGCGGGTTCCATCGCTACTCCACGGACGCCTTCTGGCTGGTTCCGCACTTCGAGAAGATGCTTTACGACAACGCGCTGCTCGCGAAGCTGTACCTCCACGCCTACCAGGTGACCGGAAGCCCGCTCTACCGGCGCGTGGTCGAGGAGACGCTGGACTACGTGCTGCGCGAGATGACCGGCCCGGAGGGCGGCTTCTACTCCGCGCAGGACGCTGACAGCGAGGGGGTGGAGGGCAAGTCTTACGTGTGGACGCCGGAGGAGTTGATCGAGGCGCTGGGAGAGGGCGATGCCCGGCTGTTCGCCGCCTGCTATGGCGTCACGCCGGAGGGCAACTTCGAGGGGTCGAACATCCTGCATCTCGCCGTCAATCCGGCCGCGGTGGCGAGCCGGGCCGGCGTGAGCGAGGAGGCGTTCGACGAGTTCCTGCGCGGGGCGAAGGCGCGCGCCCTCGAGGCCCGCTCCCAGCGAGTGGCTCCGGAACTGGACGACAAGGTGCTCACGTCGTGGAACGGGCTGACGATTAGGGCGCTGGCGGAGGCCGCCGGCGTGTTGGACCGCCCGGACTACGCGGAAGCCGCCGCCCGCAACGCCGACTTCGTGCTGAGGTCGCTGCGCAGGGACGGACGGCTGCTGCGCACGTACCGGCGCGACCCAGCGACGGGCGAAGGCAGGGCGAAGCTGAACGGCTACCTGGAGGACTACTCGTTCCTGATAGACGGGCTGATCGCGCTGCACGAGGTCACCCTGGACGAACGGTGGCTACATGCCGCGATCGAGCTTGGCAATGACATGGTGGAACTGTTCTGGGAGGAGGCGTCGGGCCAGTTCTACGACACCGGAACCGACCATGAGGAGCTGATAGTGCGGCCCAGCGACTCGTCGGACAACGCCGCGCCGTGCGGCAGCTCGATGGCGGCGGACGTGCTGCTGCGGCTGGCGGTCATCACGGGCGACGGCGATCTGGAGCGGCGGGCCGTGACGGCGCTGCGATCCGCGCGGGAGCTTATGGCGCGCTTCCCCACGGCGGCGGGGCACTGGCTGTGCGCCCTGGACTTCTACCTGTCCACGCCTAAGGAGATCGCCATACTGGGCGGCGCGGAGGACGCGGACACGCGCGCGCTGCTGGCCAAGGTGTACGCAAGCGCGCTGCCCAACCGGGTGCTGGTGGGGGGCGAGTCGGACGCCGTAGGCATCCCGCTGCTACAGGACAGGCAGCGCATCGACGGACGCGCCACAGCCTACGTGTGCCGCAACTACGTGTGCAACCTGCCGGTCAACGAGCCGGGGGAGCTTGCGCGGCAGCTGGCGGAGTAGAGCGCGGTGCGGGCGTGATACAATACCAGTCAATCGGCAGAACCCGGTTGAATTGCCGGGCTTGGAGTGAACGTAGATGACATCTGACACCCGCGTCGAATATTACAACGCCACAGGCCGTGACTTCCTGGAGAGGGCGCGTGCGTATCTCGGCGATGGTGACCTGCTGCAGGCGTCAGAGAAGGGCTGGGGCGCCGCCGCGCAGATGGTCAAGGCGGTGGCGGAGACACGGGGTTGGCTGCACACCGACCACGGCGGCCTGTATCAGGCAATCGATCGCCTGGCCCAGGAGACAGGCGACGATGACTTAATCACTGCCTTTGCCGGGGCTAGCACCTTGCACGTCAACTTCTACGAGGGTTGGCTGCCCCGCGGCATGGTGGCCTACCACCTGTCGCAGGTCGCCGAGTTGGTGGACAAGCTGGAGGCGCTCAGGGGCTGAGGTAGTAACTTCCTTCCGCCAGTTGCAACTCAAGCGCCTGTGACATCCCTGTGTCTCACGGCACCGTGAGAACAGTGTCCATCGTGATGGGACTGTCGCCAACTTCTACGAACAGTTCAGGCGGCAGTTCACGACCGGTGTCTTCGTATAGCTCGGCAACAGCGGCCAGAGCGTCCCTTACGTTCTCCAGCGCCTCCTCGAACGTGTCCCCTTCGGTTACGAGCTCCGGGAGCAACGTAGAGGTGACTGTGAATCCCCCTTCCGGTTGGGGCGAGAGAGTAAGTGGAAGTCTGGCTATCATTGGCGGACACCCCCATCCCCGTATCGAGTGCGGGGCAGGCTCTGACCTTCCCCCATCGAGGGGGAAGGGACTTTCGGCGCCAGCCTAGTCGTTGGCGTCGGCGATGGCCTTGGAGACGGCGCCGGGGTTCATGGGCAGGTTGGACATGCGCACGCCCGTAGCGTCGTGGACGGCGTTAGCTATGGCGGCCAGCGGGGGCACGATGTTGGCCTCGCCCACGCCGCGCACTCCGTAGGGATGTCCGGGGTTGAACACCTCGACTATCACGCTCTCGATCATCGGAAGATCCAGCGAGGTGGGCATCCGGTAGTCGAGCAGGCTGGAGTTCGCCATCGCGCCGTCGTCGTTCAGGTAGTACTCCTCGTTGATTGCCCAGCCCACACCCTGCGCGGTACCGCCCTGAATCTGACCCTCCACGTAGCTGGGGTGAATCGCGAATCCCACGTCCTGGAACGCGGTAATCCGCAGTATGTCGATCTTGCCGGTGTCGGGATCGACCTCCACGTCGATGATGTTCGCCGCGTAGGAGCCGCCCGACCCACCCGGGTTCATGTTCGCTCGTCCGACGACCGGGCCGCCGGTCTGCGGCAGCACGCCGGCGACCTCCTCGAACGTCATGCTCAGCTCGGGGTCGGAGGAGTGGCGCAGCGCGCCGTCCACGTATTCCACCTGGTCAGCGGTCGTCTCCCACAGCAGGGCGGCGCGCTCGATGAGCTGGCGCTTAACGTCGTTGGCGGCCTCGTACGCGGCCCAGCCGGTCTTGAAGGCCACGCCGCTGCCGCCCGTATTGGACGTGTAGCCGATGGTGTCGGTGTCGGCGACCTGGGGTATCACGTTCTCGACCGGGATGCCGAGCACCTCGGCGAACTGCTGCGCCACGGCGGTGCGGGTGCCGCCGATGTCAACGGAGCCTTCGACCAGACTGACGTTGCCGTTGGAGAGCACGTTGGCCACCACGCAGGACATTCCGGTGTTGTTGCGGCAGAAGCCCATGCTGACGCCGCGGCCGCGGTTGGGGCCTTCGAGCGGCGCGTTGTAGTGCGGATGGGACTTGACCGCCTCCATCACTTCCTGCGCCCCGATGACAAGGTTCATCACGCCGTCCGCGCGGCGGGTGCCCTCCCTCGCGGCGTTCATCAAGCGCAGGTCAACCGAGTCCATGCCAAGCTGTTCGGCGAGCTCGTCCACGACGCACTCGACCGCGAAGGCGACTATGGGCGCGCCTGGGGCGCGGTAGGGCGACGTCTTGGGCTTGTTGTCCACGACGTCGTAGGAATCTATCCGGACGTTCTCGATGTTGTAGGGCGCGAAGATGGCCGCGTTGGCGCCGGACAGCGGCGCGCCGGGGTATGCGCCCGCCTCGAATGCGTAGTTTGCGTAGGCGGCCGTGATGCGGCCCTCGCTCGTGGCGCCCATCTTGATGCGCAGGTGCGCGCCGGAGGTGGGGCCGGTGGCCTCCATCACCTCTGTGCGGCTCATCGTGATCTTGACGGGGTGACCGCTCTTCTTGGACAGCGCCGACGCGACCGGCTCGAGATACGGATTGAGCTTGCCGCCGAAGCCGCCGCCAATTTCCATGGGAACGACCTTCAGGTCGGAAACGGGTATGCCCAGCACTTTCGCCGTGCTGTCGCGTACACCAAAGTGTCCCTGGCTGCTGCACCAGATGGTGAGCCTGTCGTTGGGCGCCCACCAGGCGGTGGCGTTCTGCGGCTCGATGTAGCCTTGGTGAACGGTCTTGGTGCGGAACTCCCGCTCCAGCACCACGTCGGCCTGGGCGAAGCCGGCGTCGAGGTCGCCGAACCTGTGCTGCTCGAAGCCCGCGATGTTGCGTCCCTCGGTGGCGTCGCCGCCGGGGGTGGGCCGATTCTCCCAGTGCTCGTGCAGAATCGGCGCGCCCTCGCGCATGGCATCCTCGACGTTGGTGACCGCGGGAAGGGGTTCGTACTCGACGTCTATGAGCGCGAGCGCCTCCTCTGCTACGTGCGGGCTGGTGGCGGCCACCGCCGCGACGGGGTGACCCTTGTAGAACACCTTGCCCTTGGCCAGGATGTTCTCGCTGATCGGCGCGCCCAGCACCGCCATCTGGGGCGTGGGCGGCGTGGGGGCCAGGTCGGCGGTGGTGACCACGGCGCGGACGTCGGGATGGGCCTCGGCCCTGCTGGTGTCGATGGACTTGATCCGCGCGTGCGAGTGCGGGCTGCGCAGCACCTTGCCGTGCAGCAGGCCGGGCAGCCGCATGTCGGCGCCGTACAGCGCCCTGCCCGTCACCTTGTCGACGCCGTCGTGCCTGACGGGCCGCGTGCCGACTACTTTGTACTCTCTAGCTTCGGTGGCCATGCCTACTCCTTGAGGTTATCGATTGTGTGGTCTGGCGCAGCCGCGCGGGCCGTCGTCTCGGCGTGCGGGCTGCGTAGCGATTTTAGCACATCGGGAGATGGGGTAGTGGGCGACGGACTACACGCCGTAGTCCACGTCCGCGCGGGCCGGGCCGCCGGAAATGCCGACTGGAGCGCCGTCGGCGCGCCAGCAGGCCGCGCCGTGGATGAGGCCGGCTTCATGGTCGAACATCACGCCGTTCATGCCGCCCGCTACGCGGGGCACGACGCTCACGTCGTGGCCCTTCGCCGCCAGGGCTTCCCTGGTGTTCGCGGACACTCCCTCTTCCACCTCCACCTGCTGCCCCTGGGTCCATATTCGGGGCGCCTCCACCGCCTCCTGCAGGCTCATACCGTGGTCTATCACGTTCACTATCGCCTGTAGCACCGACGCGAATATGCGTGTGCCTCCGGGCGTGCCGAGCGCGAACAGGGGTCGCCCGTCTTCGAGCACGACGGTGGGCGACATGCTGGATAGCATCCGCTTGCCGGGCGCGATGGAGTTTGCCGTGCCCGGGTGGGGATCGAATATATACATGTTGTTGTTCAGCAGCATGCCGGTGCCCGGCACGGTCACCTTGGAGCCGAACGCCTCGTGTATGGTCTGGGTCATGGAGACGACGTTGCCCTCGCCGTCGGCCACGGTGAAGTGGGTGGTGTTATTGGACTCCCCGAGCAGCGCGGTCACTTCGCCCGGAGCGTAGGAGCGGGCGCGGTCCAGATCGATCTCCGCTCGCCTTTGGTCGGCGTAGCTCTTGGACGTGAGCCATTCCACCGGCACCTCGACGAAGTCGGGGTCTCCCAGGTACTCGAACCGGTCCGCGAATGCGATCTTGAGCACCTCGGACAGAAGGTGCGCGGACTGGCCGGTGCCAAAGCCCATCGCGCCCACGTCGAACCCTTCCAGGATATTGAGAGCCTGGACAATGTGCACGCCACCGGAACTGGTGGGTCCGACCGCGACTATCTCACGACCGCGGTAGCTGCCCCGTACCGGCTGGCGGTACCTGATCTCGTAGGATCGCAGGTCGTTCAGGGTTATGATGCCGCCGTTGGTCCGCATGTCCTCGGCCACGGTGTGGCCCAACTCGCCGCCGTACAACTCGTCCGAGCCGTTCTCGGCGATGTGCCGCAGCGTGCGGGCGTAGTCCTTGCGCAGGATGGTCTGTCCCACGGCAGGAGGCTCGCCGTCAGGTAGGAACACCTCCTTCGTGGCTGGAAAGCGCGCCAGGTCCTCCCGGTTGTCGGCGATGATCTTCACCAGGTAGGCGCTCGCCGGGAAGCCGTTTTCGGCGTAGCGTATGGCCGGCTGCATGACCGTTTCGAGGTCGAGCCTGCCGTAGCTTCCTGCGAGGTGGCACCAGCACTTGAGGTTGCCGGGCACACCCACCGCGAGGTAGCCGAGCCGGTTCTTGCGGCCGGCGGCCTCCAGGTAGTCGGGCCAGGTGTCCGACACCGGCTCGTACATGCGCTCGGACGCCGCGGCGGGGGCCACGGCGTAGTTGTCGATGGTGATGGACTCGCCTGAGGACGCGTCGTAGTAGTTCACCATGCCGGCGCCGAATATGCCGACCATCATCGGCTCGACCACGGTGAGCGCGAAAGCGGTCGCCACGGCGGCGTCGACGGCGTTGCCGCCCATCGACAGCATTTCCGCGCCGGCCGCGGACGCCATGGGGTGATTGGAAGACACCATGCCACGCGAACCGGCGGCGGACTGCTTGAATGGGACGAAGGGACTTCCTGCGCGGTCGCGCCAGCCGTTGTTCACGTGGACACCTCGAATGCGGAGTTGGGCGAGAGCGATTGTACCACACGGACATTTGTCTAAAGCTGAGCTAAACTGATATTGACATATCAATCTCAATTAGTCTACTATGGAATGGGTTCCCAAAATAACCAACTTACTCTTTCAAGGGAGGTCTTCTATGCCACACGACCATCACGAATGCGACGAGCACGAGCACCACGGAGGGCCGGGCCACGTTCACGATCCGCACGAGTGCGACGAGCACGAGCACCATGGCCACGACCACGATCCCCACGAGTGCGATGAGCACGAGCACCACGGCGAGCCGGGCCACGTCCACGACCCGCACGAGTGCGACGAGCACGAGCACCACGGGCACGGATAGCCCCGCATAACCTGGCGGGCTGAACTGACGCAGGCGCGCGCGTTCAGCCCGCCCTCTTTTTTCTTCCGCATTACCAGCGGCTTGGCACGTTCCATGTAGAAGTCCAAAGGGAACGTGCGTGCCCGTACGGTCTCGACAACGAGACCCTATACACCCATTCCCCCGATTCCTTCTTCATCCCTCCAGCGAGGGGCAGAAAGTGAGACTGGACAGGATGCTAAAGCTGATGCGTTCCCTCCAGGAGATTCTGTCGCCCCGTAAACCTGCGCACGCGGTCGCTTCGGGGGGCCCCGTTCGCATCGGCTCCAACCACCTGTACATGGCATCCTCCGGCCGGCACGAGGGTCACGGCCACAACGGCCATGGCGATCACGACGACCATGACCACAATGGGCATGGCGGCCAGGATCGCAATGGTCATGCCGGCCACGACGGACACGACGACCACGGACATGGCGGGCACGATGACCATGACCACGGCGACCATGGACACGATGACCACGACCACGGCGACCATGGACACGATGACCACGGACATGATGACCACGGGCACGGCGGACATGATCACCACGACCACAGCGGGCACGACCACCACGACGAGCTGAGATTCGCCAGCCGCCGCAGTCTCATCATCGGGCTGACGCTCATCTCAACGTACATGTTCGTCGAGATTGTGGGAGGCTTGCTTTCCGGCAGCCTCGCGCTACTGGCGGATGCGGGTCACATGGCGACCGACGCCGCCGCCATCGCCCTGGCGCTCCTGGCCATGTGGCTGGCCGACAAGGGACCAACCGCCGAGCGCACGTTCGGCTTCTACCGCACCGAGATTCTGGCCGCGCTGTTCAACGCGGTTAGTCTGTGGGTAGTGGCCGGCTACATCCTGTACGAAGCCTACCACCGCTTCGTGGACGTTCCACACATCGAGGGCGGGCTGATGATGGTTGTGGGCGTCGGCGGGCTGATAATCAACATCCTCACCGCATGGGTGCTGCACGGCGCGTCCCAGCACAGCCTGAACGTGGAGGGAGCGTTCCAGCACGTGCTGGGCGACCTGCTCGGCTCGGTGGCGGTGGTCGTCTCCGGCATATTCATCCTGACGCTGGAATGGTACATAGTCGATCCCATTCTAAGCGTGCTGATAGCCCTGTTCATCGTCTACAACACGCGCCACCTGGTGCGCAAGATAGCCGTGGTGCTGGTGGAGGGGACGCCCCCGCACATCGACCTGTACGAGGTGTTCGACAGCCTGGAGGACGTGGAGGGCGTCACCATCGTCCACGACCTTCACGTGTGGACGATTTCTTCGGGCTACGACGCGCTGAGCGCGCACGTGCTGGTGGACAGGGGGTACGATGGGACCTTCGACGATCTGTTGAACGAGCTGCGCGAGGTGGTGAAGGGCAAGTACGGCATCACTCACGTCACGCTGCAGATGGAGTACTCCACCACCGAGTGCGACGAGGCCCACCCGGCGTGGAGCCTGTTGACCGAGAAGCGGCTCGAGCGCGCCGAGCGGCTGCTGTAGGAGGACTTCGCCGACTGAGCCAGCCGGTCCGGCTGCGCCTACGCCCCGCCGAAGTACCTGGCGAGCTCGTCCCTGTCGAACTCCGGCAGCGGCAGTATTCCCGACGGCGCACGCAGCGTAAGCCCCTCTTCCGGCGGTGTGACTTTGCCGATTACCCGCGCCGGTATGCCCTCGTCCGCCAGCGCCCCAACGACCGTATCGGCGTGCTCGGGCGCCAGCGTGGCCAGCAGCGCGCCCGACGCTATCAGCCCCAGCGGGTCGAGATTCAGCGCGTCGCAGAAGGCGCGGCAGGCCGGCAGGACCGGAATCGCGCCCGCCTCAACCTCCAGTCCCACACCGGCCGCCGCCGCGAGCTCGCGCAGTGCCGTGGCCAGCCCGCCCTCGGTCGGGTCGTGCATCGCGTGGACCGGCGCGGCCTTTCGCGCCACCTCCGCGTCCTTTCTGACGCTGATGCCCGGCGAGAAGAGCAGTCCCTTCGCGTCCTCGACCATCTCCGGCGCGACACCCGCCGCGACAAGCTCGGCACCGGCCTCACGCGCCAGTATGGACGCGCCCTCGATGGCTATACCCTTCGTAAGCACCACGCTGTCGCCGGGCCGCGCGCCCGACGTGAGCACAACCTCGTCCTTGGCAACCTCGCCCAGCAGCGCGCCTACCGCGATAGGACGGGGCAGCCCGTAGGTGACCTCGGTGTGGCCTCCCACCAGCGTCACGCCGTGGGAGCGGCAGGCGTCGAGTAGCTGGTCGAAGATGGCGCGCACCGAGTCCTCCGACACGCCCTCCGGCAGTAGCAGGGTCGCCATGAGCCAGCGCGGCGTGGCGCCCATCACGGCGAGGTCGTTCGTGTTGACTTGCACCAGGTACCAGCCGATGAGGTCGGTGGCGAACGTTATCGGGTCGGACTTGGCAACCAGGTAACGGTCGCCCATGTCGATTAGCGCGGCGTCCTCGCCCGGACTCGCGCCCAGCACGACGCGCGGGTCGACGCGCTCGATCTTGCCGAGCAAATCCGCCAGCAAATCCAGGGGTAGCTTTCCCGCGAGCATTTCGCGCACCTCACGTGTGTTCTGGAAACGCCGCCGATGGTATCATAGCGCGGTCATGATTCGAGCGGTGTTTTTCGACCTGTACGGCACCCTGGTGGGGTTCAGTCCCTCACGATTCGAGATCCAGTCCACCGCCTGCGCGGACTTCGGCATCACCCTGACACCGGAGGGGGTCTTGCGGGGCTACAGGCTGGCGGACGCATTCATGGCGGAGCAAAACCGTGTCAGGCCGCTGCGGTCGCTGAGCGAGGCGGAGCGCGAGGACTTCTTCGCCAGGTACGAGCAGCGCGTGCTGCGGGGTGCGGGTACCGAGGTGACGGTGGAGCGGGCGGGCGAGGTGTGGCGGCGGGTGCGGCAGGTGCCCTACGGCATGGCGCTGTTCGACGACGTGGCGCCCACTCTGGATACGCTCAGGTCGCAGGGCCTGACGCTGGGCGTGGTGACCAACATGAACCGGGGCAGCCGCGAAATCCTGGCCGAGTTCGGGCTGGAGGGGCGAGTCGATTTCGCGGTCACGTCCATCGAGGCGCGCTCGGAGAAGCCCCACGCGCCCATCTTCCGGGAGGCGCTGCGCAGGGCGAGCGCAGAGCCGGAGGAGGTCGTGCACGTGGGCGACCAGCTCGAGTCCGACGTGGAGGGCGCGCGGCGCGTCGGCATCGCGCCGGTATTGCTGGATAGGGACGGGAACCACCCGGACTACACAGGGTGCGCGCGGATAGAGGGGATGGGGGAGTTGGTGGGGGTGCTGGAGACGCTGGCGTGGTAGGGGGGGCGTCTAACGCACAGAGGCCAGCTCTGAAATCAGTCGCGTCCGAAACTCCGCGAGCCGACCCACCGCCTCCGCCAGTGCGGCCTCCCAACCGGACGCGGTGCCGTCGACCTTCATGCGTAGCTGCGTGTCGCCCACCTCGACTGCGCGACCTAACGCGCGCTGCAACGCCGGCCTGGCGCCGCCCACGCTGTCCCCCAGCTGGATGACGACCCGGTCGTCCTGGAGGGTGATGGCGACCACGCCGGCCTCGCGGGCGCTGATCCTGAGTCGCGTCGCGTAAAGCAGGTTCTGCGCCTGCCAGGGCAGCGGGCCGAACCGGTCTCTCAGCTCGTCCTCCACATCTCGCACGTCCTCCAGCCTGGACATGGCTGCGAGCCGGTGGTAAAGGTCTATGCGCGCGGGTAGGTACTCCACGTAGTCGTCGGGCAGGCTCACCGGTATGCCCAGGTCCAGCTTAGGCCCCTGCGACGGCGCTTGGGCAGTGGCGAACGGGCCGGACTCGCGGCCAATCTGCTCCGCTTCCGCGTTGCCGCTGCCGTTGCGCCCCGCGCCGCCCCCGGCGCGAAGCTCCTCGACGGCATTGGATAGGAGCTGGGTGTACAGGTTGAATCCGACCGCGTGGATGTGGCCGCTCTGCTCGGCCCCCAGGATGTTGCCGGCACCACGGATTTCGAGGTCCTTCATGGCGATGCGGAAGCCGGCGCTCAGCTCGGACGCCGCCAGCATCGCCCGCAGCCGCTTGTCCGCCGCCTCGGTCAGGCTGCGCGCCCGGGGCACCAGCAGGTAGGAGTAGGCGCGGCGCGAACCGCGGCCCACCCGGCCTCGAAGCTGGTAGAGCTGCGCCAGTCCGAACGCGTCGGCGCGGTTTACGATAAGCGTGTTTACGTTCTGGATGTCCAGGCCCGACTCGATTATCGTCGTGCACACCAGCACGTCCATCTTGCCCTCGGCGAAATCCAGCATCGTGCTCTCGAGCTGGCCCTCGGCCATCTGCCCGTGCGCGACCCCGACCTCGGCTTCGGGTACGAGCCGCCTGACGTATCCGGCCATGTAATCTATGTTGTACACGCGGTTGTGCAGGAAGTAGACCTGTCCCTGCCTGTCGAGCTCGCGCAGAATCGCCTCGCGCACCAGGTCCTCGCTGAACTCGGAAACGTAGGTCTTGATGGGCAGGCGCTCCTCGGGCGGCGTCTCGATTGTGCTCATGTCGCGCACGCCCGCCAGCGACATGTGGAGCGTGCGCGGGATGGGCGTGGCGGTCATCGTGAGCACGTCCACCTGCTCGCGCATCTGCTTGAGCCGCTCCTTGTGGGCGACGCCGAAACGCTGTTCCTCGTCCACGACCACGAGACCCAGGTTCTTGAAACGCACGTCCTTTTGCAGCAGGCGGTGCGTTCCCACGCAGATGTCCACCTCACCTTCGGCCAGCCGGCGCACGATGTCGCGCTGCTCGCGGTCGGTGCGGAACCTGCTCAGCGCCTCGATCCTGACCGGATATGCGCCCAGTCGCTGCGTGAACGTCATGTAGTGCTGCTGGGCCAGCACGGTCGTCGGCACCAGGATGGCGACCTGCATACCCTCCATCACCGCCTTGAACGCCGCCCGCAGGGCGATCTCCGTCTTGCCGTAGCCGACGTCGCCGCAGATGAGCCGGTCCATGGGCCGGGCCGACTCCATGTCGGTCTTCACCTCGGCGATAGTGGAGAGCTGGTCGGGCGTCTCCTCGAACGGGAACGACTCCTCCAGCTCCGCCTGCCAGTGCGTGTCGGGGGCGAAGGCGTAGCCCTCCGAGAGTTCGCGCGAGGCGTACAGAGCGAGCAGCTCGGAGGCCATCTCCCGCGTGGAGCGCTCCGCCCGAGCCTTGGCGCGCCGCCACTCCTGTGTGCCCAGCCGCGTGAGCGATGGCGGGCGGTCGAGCGGCGCGACGTATGGCCCGACGCGGTCGAGGTGTTCCATGGGCACGTAGAGCTTGTCGCCCTGTGCGTACTGGAGCGTGAGGAACTCGCCCTCCTGGCCGCGCGGGCCTTTGCCCGTGCCGACGAACCTGCCGATGCCGTGCTCAACGTGTACCACGTAATCGCCCGGCGAAAGCTCGGACAGGAATGCGGCCCGTCGCATGGTGTTGCGCCGGGCGGAACTGCGGCGCTTGGCCACGCCGAACACCTCGGCGTCGCTGAACACGACCAGCTCGCCCGACGGCGTTGACAGCGTGAAGCCCTCCTGCAGGCCCGCGCCCTCCGCCTGGAGCACGCTTACCGAGCCGGGTGGTCTGTCTTCGTCGAGGTCCGGGCCGACCTCCGCGGCGACGCCGTAGCCGTCAAGAATCTCGCCCAGCCTCCTGGAGTGGGACGTGACCGCGACAACGCGCCGTCCATTGGCGGCGAAGCCGTCCACGTCCTCCACGAAGTCCTCCAGCTTGCCGTAGTACGACGGCGCTTCGCCGAAGGGCAGAACGTGGGACGCCGCCTCGTCGCGCTCGCCGGTGGCGGAAGGCTCCACCTCGAGCCGCCTGGCGAACCGGCCCATCCGCTCCTCGACCTCCTGCCACGCGAAGTGCGACGAGGGGAACAGCCGCGGCAGCTCGCCCCGCTCTTCCTTCGCCTCGCGCAGGTGCTCGGTGCGCTCCTCTACATCCCACGCTGCGCCGGCGACGCGGCCGGGGCGAACCATCACAAGCAAGGCGTCGTCGGGCAGGTAGTCGAAGAGCGAGCCGTGATTGAAGAAGCCCGCGTAGAATTCCAGCTCCTCCACGTCGTAGCCGTCCAGAAGCGCGTTGAACTCGTCCTGGAGCCGTTCCGCGGACGCCGGCGAGCAGTTGGAGACGTCGACGCGGCCCAGCCGGGCGTCCAGCAGCTCGCGTGGCGTGAGTGAGGGGAGGGTCTCCCGCGCCGGGATTATGCTGACGCGCTCGACGGCGCGGGTGGACCGCTGGGTGGCGGGGTCGAATTCGCGGATGGTGTCGATCTCGTTGCCCCACAGCTCGATGCGGGCGGGGGCATCCGCGCCCACGGGGAAGACGTCGATGATGCCGCCGCGCCGGCTGAACTGGCCCGGCCCGACGACGGAACTCTCGAACCGGTAGCCGATGCGGCTCCACAGGTCCAGCGCCTCGTCGAGATCCACGCTCGCCCGCACGGTGAGGTCGTGGCTGCTCTGCCCGAAACTGTCCCTGTCAAGCGTCTTCTGCGCCGCCGCCGAGGCTGACGCGACCACCGCGGGCGGGCGCGCGCCGCTCCCGCTGGCGTGCAGCGCGGCGAGCGTAGCCAGGCGCTGCTGGATGGTGCCGTCGTCCGAGGCGAGGCGCTCGAACGGCAGCGTCTCGGTCTCGGGGAAGTGGAGCGCGCAGGACTCGCCGCCCCATAGCTGCATCTGCTCGTACAGCCGGCGCGCGTGTTCGGGCAGTGGCGCGACGACCACCATGGGCGCGTCCAGCTCGCGCCAGAGCTGTGCCAGCGCGAACGCGACGGACTGTTCCGGTACTATCGCCTTGTCATGGGCGCTGCGCCGCCGAAGCGACTGTCGCAGAGCGTCAAACTGCGGCGTGTCGCTCAGCAGCCGCCCGATCGAGCTAAGCCTCATCAATCGCCGTCATTGCGGCCTCCTCGCGCCTTGCCCCGGCGCCTGATTTTCGATACACGCCAAAGCGCCGGCCCGGTTGGCCCGGACCGGCTCGGTTTCATATGTCTACACGCCCGCGCGATGACGCCGAGTGCCGAAGGTCGGAGTCGAACCGACACGGGATTTAACTCCCAACGGTTTTTGAGACCGCCGCGTCTACCATTCCGCCACTTCGGCGCGAAT
>DAOUJZ010000038.1:0-9339 GCA_034421955.1 Dehalococcoidia bacterium
ATCGCGCTCCTGTCGGCGGCCTGCAGCGACCCGGATCCAACCCCGACACCTATACCGCCCACCGATACTCCTGCTGCCGCTCAGCCTGCCCCGGCAGCCTCTCCCCTGCTGCCTTCCGTGACGCAGGTGGTGGCCCGCGTGAAGCCCTCCGTTGTGTCCATCTCCACGACGTCGCTGGTTGAGCGGTGCGGCCTGTTCTTCGGCTGCGTGACCGTGGAGGAGGACAACGCCGGCACAGGAGTCATCTTCGATTCCGAAGGGCTCATCGTCACCAACGACCACGTCATTGAGAACGCCGTACGAATCACCGTGCACCTCGTCGACGAGAGGACGTTTGAAGCTGCGATCGTGGGCCGCGACCCCGTGTCCGACCTTGCCGTGGTCAAGATACCCGGTGAGGGCTATCCGGCCGTGGAGTTCGCCCCACCTGATGAGCTGAGAGAAGGCGACTGGGTGATTGCAATCGGCAACGCACTGGCGCTGGTCGGAGGCCCCACGGTCACACTGGGCATTGTGGGCGCGCTTGACCGCTCGATCACCACTGCTTCCGGCCACCTGTACGACATGATACAGACGGACGCAGGCATCAACCCCGGCAACAGCGGCGGGCCGCTCGTCGATCTTGAAGGCCGCGTGGTGGGCATCAACACCGCGCGGGCTCAGGGCGGCGAGGGCATTGGGTTCGCCGTCAGCGCGTTCACCGTCGTCCCTGTCGTTGAGTCGATACTGGAGCACGGGCGCGTGGTCTTCGGCTGGATAGGGGTGGGAGTCAGGGACGTGACGCCGGTCATCGCCTCTCAGGAGGGCCTGCCGGTTAGCCGTGGCGCTATGGTGTCAAGCCTGGAGGTCGGTGGGCCGGCCGAGCGCGCCGGCATACGCTTCGGCGACGTCATAGTGTACGTGGACGGCGTGGAGGTCAACAGCGTCAAGCAGTTCCAGCGTGAGGTGCTGCGCCACCCCATAGGCCACGAGGCGGAGGTGCGCGTGATGCGGGGCGACGAGGCCATGAGCTTCCGGGTACCCCTGGAAGTCCAGCCGCGCTTCCCCTAGCCCGCGGCGGTCACATGCCTTCCCGGCCTCCGTTACCGCCGAACTCGTGGTTGCTGAAGACGCCCACGTCCCTGCCCTGGTGAACGTGGATGATGAGCTCGTCGCGCGAGACACCGACCACGTCCATTATCTTGGCGTCTATCACCTCAATGAGCTCGCGCACTGACGATTGCGTCAGGCTCTCGTCCACGCACAGCGTGGCGTGAATGATTGCGGGAGTCAGGTGGAGGTCCAGCCGTCCAATCTGCTCGTCGTAGTCCAGGACGGTGTAGACCTCCGAGTACGGTGTGCGACACTCCCGCTCAAAGCCGTATTCTGCCATTTTGGCGCCTCTTAGTCCTCGTCGTCATCATCATCGTCGTCCAGGTCGAAGACCTCCGATATGATCTCCTTGCCCTGGAAGACGGTCATGTTGAACGTGTTCGGCATGAATCCGTTGCCCATGATTTCGTCGTCGACCACGTCCATCAGGTCGCGCACCTCTGCCTCAGTGAGGCTTTCGGCGACGCTGAGGTTGCACTCGCCGCTTTCCATCGTCAAGTCGATGTGGACGTCCAGCCGACCTACGCCCTGGTCGTCGGACATTACGGCGTAGACCTCTGAATATGGTGTGCGAAACAGTCGTCGAAACGTGTAGGCCATTGGGGTTCTCCTCTCTCTAGCTCCTGACGTGTCCGTTGCCCAGAACGGTCCACTTGTAGGAGGTCAACTCGCGGAGGCCCATAGGCCCCCTTGCGTGCATCTTGTTGGTACTTATCGCCACCTCTGCCCCGAGACCGAACTGCCCGCCGTCCGTGAAGCGCGTGCTGGCGTTCACGAACACCGCCGCGGCGTCCACGTAGTCCAGAAACTGCATGGCGCGGGAGTAGTCCTCCGTGACTATGGCCTCCGAGTGGCCGGAGCCGTATTGTTCGATGTGCTCGAGGGCCTCCTCTAGGGAGTCCACCACTTTCACCGAGGCCGTCAGCGCAAGGAATTCGGTGCCCCAGTCGTCCTCGGTTGCGGGCTTGACGTTCAGCGACTCCGACGGCCCCAGGATGCTGAGCGCCCGCAGGTCGCATCGCATCTCGACGCCTGCCCTGGCCCATTCCTGTGCGATGGCCGGCAGACAGCGGGGCGCCGCCTCCGAGTGCACCAGCAGAGTATCGAGTGCGTTGCACACGGTCGGTCGGTCTACCTTGGCGTTGTAGGCGATCGCTACGGAGCGATCCAGGTCGGCGTCCCTGTCGACGTAGGTGTGGCAGACGCCAATGCCGCCGGTTATGACCGGCATCTGGGCGTTCTCCCCCACGAAACGGACGAAGTCGGCGCCGCCCCGCGGAATCATCAGGTCGATGTACTCCTTCATCGACAGCATCTTCTGCACGAGCGACCTGTCTGTGGACGAGATGAACTGAACGGCGTCCCTGGGCGCGCCTGCGCGTGCGATGGCGTCACGCACCAGGTTGGCGAGCGCGGTGTTGGAGTGAATAGCCTCGCTGCCGCCCCTGAGTATTACGGCGTTGCCGGACTTGAAGCACAGCGCGGAGATGTCCACGGTCACGTTTGGACGGCTCTCGTAGACTGCGCCGATGACTCCCAGAGGCACTCTGCGACGTCCCACCTGCAGGCCGTTGGGCAGCGTGCGCATGTCGAACGTCTCCCCCACCGGGTCCGGCAGCGCGGCCACGGCCCGCACGTCCGCTGCCATGCCGGCAAGTCTGGCCGGGTTGAGAAGCAGGCGGTCGAGCATCGCGTCGCTCAGGCCATTCTCGCGCCCCGCCTGTATGTCGCGCTCGTTTGCCGACTGGATGTCGTCACCCGCGTTCTCCAGCGCCTCCGCCAGGTTGTGCAGAGCCAGGTTCTTCACGTCGCCGGACAGCCTGGACAACTCCCGCGCTGCGACCCGCGCCGCCTGACCCTTGTCCGTCATCTCATCTGTGACGATCGTCATGTTGCACCTTCCCGATATCGATTGTCTTCAGCACACCGGCCTCAGGCTCAGCAGCTGCCGCTTTGTCCCTGCCCTATCCTACAACAGCGCCAGGTTGTTGCGATGCAGCACCTCTTCGCTGAAGCGGTAGCCCAGCGCCTCCTCGATCATGCTGGAGCGCAGGCCGCTTATGGCCTTCACGTCCTCAGCGCTATAGCCCGTAACCCCGCACGCGACGCGCTCCCCGTCCTGGTCAACAACCAGTATGATGTCGCCCCGGCGAAAGTCGCCCTCCACCTCGCGCACGCCCGCGGGCAGCAGGCTGCGCTTGTGGGCGCGCAGCGCCTCCGCGGCGCCCGCGTCGACCACGATGCGCCCTCGCGTGGACAGGCCGCTGAGCATCCACCGCTTGCGGCTCTCCATCTTGCTTGCGGTCGGCGAGAAGTGGGTGCCGACCTGCTCTCCGCCGGCAAGCCGCCTCACGACGTCCGGCTCTCGACCGCCGGCGAGGCACACTGCCACGCCTGATGCCGCCGCCAGCCTTATGGCGGCCAGCTTCGAGCCCATGCCACCCCGGCTCATGTCTCCGCGGCGAGGGCCGGCCATAGCCGTTATGGAGTCGTCGACCACGTCCACGTGACGCAGGAGCTGCGCATCCGGCTCCACGTGGGGGTCGGCGGTGTACAGCCCGTCTATGTCGCTCAGGATGATCAGCAGATCGGCGTCGATCAGGTTTGCGACCATCGCGGACAGCGTGTCGTTGTCACCGAAGCCGAGGTCTTCCAGTTCGTCAACCGCCACCACGTCGTTCTCGTTGATGATGGGAATAACCTTGTAGTCCAGCAGCGCGAGGAGCGTGTTGCGGACGTTCAAGTAGCCCTCTCGGTCGAGCATGTCGCGCCGCGACAGGAGGGCCTGTGCCACGGTGATCTCCTGCGCCTCGAAGAGCTGCTCGTAGGTGTGCATCAGTCGACCCTGCCCCACTGCGGCGAGCGCCTGACGGAACGGGATGTCGCTGCGGCCGCTGCTCTGGCTCAGTGCGTGGCTTCCGGCAGCCACGGCCCCAGACGTCACCAGCGCGACCTCCGCGCCGCTGCCATGAACGGCGGCTAGCTGGCTCACAAGCGAGCCTATGACCTCCAGGTCCAGGCTGCCGCGGCCGCCGGTCAGGACATTGGTGCCGGCCTTTACGACGACGCGGCGATACCGGAGCGATCCCTGTAGTGTCATACGAAGCAGCCTACCTGCGCCCCTGGCGTGCGGAATGATGGAACCAAGGAGCACACTCCCCTACTGCCCCCGCGGCCCGGTCGAGGCCTGGTAGGCGTGCACGTTCCGGCGAGTCTCGTCGATGTGGTCGCCACCGAACTTCTCAAGCATGGCGTCGGCGAGCACCAGCGCGACCATCGCCTCTCCGATGACGGCGCAGGTTGGCACGAAGGTGATGTCGCTGCGCTCGAAGTGGGCGCGATCCACGAAACCACCGGTGGTCAGGTCTACGGTCTCAAGGCCGTTGATGATGGTGGCGATGGGCTTGACGATGGCGCGAACCACCAGCGGCTCGCCGGTGGTCATGCCTCCCTCCAGGCCGCCGGAGTTGTTGGTGCGCCTGGACCACGGCCGCACCCAGCTCTCATCCGTGGCCATCTCCCACTCGCTCATGGGCTTGACCACGTCATGGACTTGCGAGCCGCGCAGGTCGGCCTGCGAGAAGCCGGCACCGAACTCGACGCCCTTGACTGCGTTCATGCTCATGACTGCGCCCGCGAGCTTGGTCGTCAGCTTGCGGTCCCACTGGATGTGGCTGCCAAGGCCAATCGGCATGCCGGTGGCCACAACCTCGATGATTCCGCCCACGCTGTCGCCCGCCTCGCGCGCCGCGTCGATCTCGGCGATCATGCGCTCCGCGGCATCCGGGTCGGCGCAGCGCACGGCGGCGCACTTGGAGCCGCCGGGGTTCTCGCGGTGGTACGGCGTCTCCTCCAGGGCCGCCCAGTCCACGTCGTCCGGGCTGTTGGCGTGCACGCCTCCAATACAGAGTACGTGGCCGTGCACCTCAATGCCGAACTCCTCCAGGAACCGCTGCGCCAGCGCGCCTGCGGCAACCCTCGACGCGCTCTCGCGGGCGCTGGAGCGCTCCAGGATGTTCCGTGCGTCGGTCTGCATGTACTTCACTATGCCGGGGGCGTCGGCGTGGCCGGGCCTGATGTTCACGATTGGCTCAAACGGCACGTCCGACGGAGCCACGCTCATCTCCTCGGTCCAGGGCACGCCGTCCGGCCCCTTGCCCGTGGAGAAGTCGCGGTTGATGATGTTCAGAGATATGGGTGACCCGAGCGTGAGGCCGTGCCTGACGCCGGCCAGGATCTCGGCCCGGTCCTTCTCGATCTGCATCCGGCCGCCGCGCCCGTAGCCCACCTGGCGACGCGCCATGTGCCGCTCTATGTAGTCTTCGGAGATCGGGAGGCTCGCAGGAAGCCCCTCCACGATAACGCTCAGGCTCTTGCCGTGGGACTCTCCCGCGGTGAGAAATCGCAGCATCTGTCAGCTCCCTCTTATGGATTCGCTTTCGCGGCCAGCGCCTGCTCACGTTCAGGAATCGGAACGGCGTCGCAGTCTTCGACAACGAGGGAGCGCCCGACAGCTCGCAGCGCACTCTCGATCTGGCTGATGTGAGTTCTATATCGCGGATCAAGCAGCTTTCTCACTGCCTCCACGCTAATGCCCAATCCGGCAGCCAGGGCGTCCCTGGTTACTCCCTGCTCGCGCATGGCTGTGTAGATGGTCAGCTTGGCCGCGACGAGGAGAGGCACAGGCACGAGCACCTGGCCTTCACTGGCGCAGCCCGGAACCGGGAGGTCTTCGTTGGCTCTCACGTACATTCCCAATGCCACGCCGAGGCAATCCTCGGCCATGAGAACGGCCTCCTCCCAGGTTTCCCCGCTCGTCAGGGCCTCCGGCACGTCAGGGAAGCTCACGCAGTAGCCGGCCGTTAGGGTGACCACCTCGCCTCCGCCGAGTTCCATCGGGCCTCCTTCATCGAACACGATGTTGCAGGGGTAAACAAAGCGCATGTTCAAAACTCCCGCGGTTCGATGTTCAGCTGTCTCAGCATGCCGGCCAATGTCCTTCGCTTGATTTCCCCGTACTGCACCATAGTCCTGAATCCGCCGACTCTAACCTCTCCATGACTTCCCTTACCGCGAGTGGGGTCGAAACTGAACTCCAGCCCATTGCGGCGGGCGTACCGTCTTGCCCTCCTCACGAACTCTCTCCCGTTCACGACCTTGCCGCTTGTCTCGCGGCCAGCGCCGCCTCCGCGGCGGCGAACATGACCCGCGCCGGTGCGGTCACGCCGGTCCAGATCTCGAACGCCGCTGCCCCCTGGTACACGAGCATCGGCAGCCCGCCGAGCGTTCTCGCGCCGGACGATGCCGCCTCCCTCAGCAGCGTCGTTTCCCTCGGATTGTACACCAGGTCGCACACGAGCGCATCCGGCGGAATCAGGTCGGCGGGGATAGGCGTTTCGTCGGGCCCGGGCCATCCCGTCATACCCAGAGACGTGCAGTTCACCACCAAGTCGCACTGCGCGGCCTCCCGTAGAACGGCGGGGTCAAGGGCGATGGCCTGTGCAGGCACATCCAGCGACCGAACCAACTCCGCAAGCGTTTCAGCGCGGTCCAGCGTGCGGTTGGCGATGACCACGCTCGACGCGCCCTCGCCCGCAAGCGCGACCGCCACTGCTCTCGCAGAGCCACCGGCGCCAAGAATCAGGGCCGTCTTGCCGCCCGGCTCAAAGCCGGCCTCCTCGCGTAGCGCCGAGAGAAAGCCCCTTGCATCGGTGTTGTGGCCTTCCAGCGCGCCGTCGCAGTTGTGGATGGTGTTCACCGCGCCGATGAGCCGCGCCTCCTCCGATACGCTGTCGAGCAGCGCAAACACGGCCTCCTTGTGAGGCACAGTGACGTTTGCGCCCAGCACGTCGGGGTCACGCAACGAATCGACTGTCGCGGGCAGATCTACAGGCGGAACATCGAGGGCCGTGTACGCAGCGTCAATTGAGCAGTGTTCCAGGGCGGCCTGCTGGAATGCGGGAGAGACTGAGTGGCTGACGGGATGCCCCAGGAGATGGATGCGCTTGGACATGGGGAGCAGGCTTGCCTCCGGAATTGGTAGCTGCGTGGAGTATAGCAAGGGCGCGGAAGGATGGGCAAGGTGCATAGGCACGACAAGCGCTATCTATAGGCGTTGGGTGTGGCATACGACACCGCTCATATTGAGCTCGTAGAAGTAAATGAGCGCGCCAGCTATACGTCCGTGGTTATCCTGCTCATATGGTTCAGCATGCTCATCCCTCATCAAGTGCGAGGCAAGATGAGCCTGAAGATTAGCCCGCTGGCTATAATCGAAATGTCCTGCCCTCCGAATAAAGGAGTCCAGCTACCGTCGGTTATTGGTGTATACTATACGAGTCCTTGCAATTGACGGGGGGGGGGGTAATATGCGCTCAAAGGGTTGCATCTTGACGCCGCGATGACTTTTGGAAGGCGCGTCTGGCAACACCGAGCCCACATGGAGGCACTCAGGCCAAGATCGGAGGTTCATGCGCATGACGACGGAAACATTGGCGCTTGAGGGCCGCGGGCTGACGCAGAGCTTCGGCGCGCGGAGCGTCCTCAGCGGCGTGGACGTGGAGCTGCACAAGGGCGAGGTGCTCGCCATCGTTGGAGCAAGCGGCTCCGGAAAGTCAACCCTGCTCTACGCCTTGGCCGGACTCCGGCGACCCGACGGCGGCACGGTCGCGTGGGCTGACCACGCCGACGTATGGAGCCTCCGAGAGCCTCACATCACGCTGGTCCGCCGTGCAACGTGCGGGTTCGTGTTCCAGTTCCCGGCCTTCCTCGACGACCTCACGGTTGCCGCGAACGTCGCGGTGCCGCTCGTCGTGTCGGGCGCCAAGGCGCGCCACGCCCGTGAGAAGGCCAGCAGCCTGCTGGAGCGGTTCGGCCTTGCCGACCTCACGGATGAGTACCCGGCTACGCTGTCCGGAGGCGAGTTGCAGCGCGCCTCCATCGCACGCGCCCTGACGATGGAGCCAAGCATTGTCTTCTGCGACGAGCCAACGGGCGCGCTTGACGAGGAGAACTCCCGCTTGGTGGTCGGCGAGCTGCAGAGGATAGCGGCCGAGTTTGGTGTTGGCGTGCTTATCGTCACCCACGACCCCTCCGTGTGGGAGGCGTGTGATCGCGTGCTCCGCCTTCACGAGGGCAGGTTGATCGACGAAGGACGCGCCGCGTGAGGCTGTTCATTCGGCTCCTGTGGCCGCGCTCTCGTAGGTCGCTCTCCGCCTGGACTCCACTTATTGCGGTCGGGGCCATCTCGTGCGCTGCGCTCTCGCTTGCTCTGGGAATCGGATTCGGATACCACGCGCAGCAGGAGACTGCGCTGTTGCGTGACGGCTCAAGAAGCATGCCGCCGCGCACTGCTCAAGCAGAAGGAACTTTGAGGTCAACCCGGGTGGAGGCAACGGCCTATGGCCCCCTGGTCGTCACTGCCTTCGCGGGCGAGGCGGGTGAGAGGCTTGGCCTGCCGGGCATCCCGCAAATGGAGACAAGCGAGACCGTCATGGCCTCTCCGGCGGTGCTCGCGCAGCTTCAGGACGACTGGACTGGAGAGCTGAACGCATGGCTGGGCGGACGCACGCCGCAGGTGCTTGCCGACGAGGCGCTGGCCCATCCGCGGGAGATGGTCATCATCGAGTTTCTGGACGCGCCGCCCGCCGGCGCAGAGTCGTCCTTCTATCCCGTTGCTCCGGGAAGATCCTATTTCGACGATTCCAGTTTCATCATAATGGGCATCATCATCCTTGCGCTGCCGTCCGTGGTGCTGGCGCGAGCCGGTGCTGCCATGCACATCGCCGTCAGGTCGCGGCGCTACGGACTGCTGCGAACCCTGGGCACGCCGCCCCGGCAGATGGCGCTAGTGATTAGCGCCGACATGGCGGTCCCGCTTCTGGCGGGCGCGCTGCTGGGCTCGGTTGCCTACGCCGCCGTCATGTCATCCTTGGGTTCATTCACGCTGGCCGGAAGCTCGTACTGGCCCGGAGACCTGCTCCTGCCCGTAGCGTACGCCGGAGCGGTGCCACTGGCTACCACAGCGGTTGGCCTCGCCAGCGTCGTCCTGATCGCCCGCCGCGCCGGCCGCGACCCCATCGGCGTAGTGCGGAGAGACCGACCTCGTGGCGTCTCGTTCCTCACCTACCTGTCCCTGCTTGGCCTGCCGGCGGCGGCCGCCGCCGTGATCGCGTCCGGCGAAGTCGCAGAGTCCGACTTCACCCTGTCGATATGGTTGGTCATGTCCGGAATGCTCCTGGGCGTGGT
>DAOUJZ010000039.1:0-1803 GCA_034421955.1 Dehalococcoidia bacterium
GTCGAGGCCGTCGGCGGCGCCACGGTCGGCAGCGTGGTCGAGATGCTGGACATGGAGCGCGATGAGTTCGTCGACGTCATGGCCGCCAACGGGATCACCGTCGACGACTTCGAGCAGACCGTCCAGGAGCTCGCCCGGCGCTACGACGGCGACGCCGAGGACGTGCTGCGCTGGGTGCTCATCGATTAGCGTTTTCCCAAAGAACCCCGCGGCAAGAAGGAGCACCCATGCCCGAGCCCATCCGCGCAGACCGCGACCACGCCGCCATCGCCGACGAGCTGATGCGTTTCGCTCAGACCATCGAAACAGCGGCCGGCCTGATCACCCCAGAGCTCAACGACGTCCACCCCACAGCACTGCACGTCGCCGCCCTGCTCTCGACCAGGGCAGACCTGCTCCAGGCGGCGAATACCCGCACAGCGGCCCTCGAGCGCGAGGAAGCTGAACGCGACAAGTAGTACGCTCTCCAGGAACCTGGAGGACCCGCCATGACCCGCATCGCCGCCGGCGCACTCGCCGCCCTGATCGTCACGCTCTCGCTGTTCGCGCTCTCGCCCCCGCCTGCCCAGGCGCATCACGAGCCCGACTTGTTGGGAACGACCATGACGTCGTTCCAATGGACCACAGCCACACATAAAGGATTCGGCTGCGTGGACACCAGCGCGGACGTTCGCGGACGTTGCACAAACGTCCTGGGCGAAAACTCCTTCACCATCGATGGCACCTCCTACAGCATCACCCGTGTTGAGTTTGGTTACAAGCTCGACGGCTCTAACCCCTCAGGGCTATTCCGTTTCGACGAGTTCCTGCCAGCGCAGTATCGACAGAGCCTCTATCTGCGTTTGGGCAGTCATGTAATAGCGCTGCATGAGGCGTGTACGGCAGCTCAGTACTTCCCCCGCTACGATTGCCCCGGCCAAATTTTCGCGTCACTAGCCGACACGAGCCGGTTCACATTTGACTTATCCACTGAACCGTTCGCACCCCCGGCGCAACTGCAGCTTGAACGACACGCGGCCACCCGCACAAACACCACCACGCGCCACTGCGGGTCGCCGAATAACCCAAGCGGCGCTGATTCGATTGCGGAAACCGCCGAGAAGGGCCTCTGGCATTGCCACGGTGACCAGTATCACCAGCACCCGGATTGGCGCACCCGTCACCTGTCCCCGCATCAGACAGTCCGCGCGACCGGCGATCCCGTCGTGCCGAAGACGAACGAAGCCCCAACGCAGGAGGATCGAGACGCCGGCTTCACCAGCGGCTGGCACTGGCACGGCGACACGCAACACCGACACGGCTCAGGCGTCCACCCCCACGTCTCCGCCTCCGCCGTGCCAGAGGACCTGAACACCGCCGATTTCTACCACTGGCACGGCCTGCCCGGGGAAGCGGGAGCTACCTATCACTCGCACAGCGGCGGCGCCGTCCATCACACGCACTAAGCGAGACCCCGCGTAACCCGCGTGTGCGCACGCTGCTTGACGCCGGTGCGCACCGGCCCCAGAGTGGACACAGCGACGGGGCTGGTGCGCACATGACGACCAAGCGAGAGCACAACATCAACGTCCGCGTAAGCACAGAGGAGCGGACTGTGATCCGCTCGCGGGCGAAGAAGCGCGGGCTGAAGGTCTCGGAGCACATGCGCCGCGCGGCCTGCGGCGACCACTCAGACGAGGTCAAGGCGATCGCGATCCGCCCCCGCTTCGCCGGCATCCGCCGGATTTGGGGGGGTCTTAGAACACGCCGGCCTCTCGTTTGGAGCCGCTAGCGGCCTCCTACGGCCATCGGAAATCGGCGGAT
>DAOUJZ010000040.1:0-20274 GCA_034421955.1 Dehalococcoidia bacterium
ATGGGGTCGCCCTGGATGGCGTTGTCGGCGAAGGTAATCTGGTGAAGCTGGAACAGCCCGCCGGAGGCCGACTGCTGTTCGCCGAAACGGTTGGAGTAGGTTAGCGGCCTGGAGACGCGAACTGCCAATCCATGTTCCTCGGCGGCCGCTACCCTAGTGCTCCATCACGTCGCCGCCGTCCATGTTGATGGACTGGCCGTGTATCCAGGAGGCCGCCTCGGTGCACAGGTAGGTGATGAACGCGCCGACCTCCTGGTCGGTGCCGTAGCGTCCGATAGCCGTTCGCGCCGCGCCGCGCTCCCACGCCTCGCCTCGCCCGATGTCGTCCACGCGAGAGGTGTCGACGCCGCCGGGACAAACGCAGTTCACGTTGATCTTGTACTGGCCCAACTCGCGCGCCATCGACTGGGTCATGCCCACGTGGGCGAAGTTGGCGGCGTTGTAGGCGAGCGTGTTGGCCGCGCCGGTCTTGCCGGCGCCGGACGCGACGTTAACTATCTTGCCGCCGTCGCCCTGCGCAACCATGTGCTCAATGACGGCCTTGGTGCACAGGAAGGTGCCGGTGACCTTGACGTGTATGACAGTCTGGAAGTTGTCGAGCGTCAGCTCGGGGATGGGCACGCGATCCGGCCCGCGCGCGGAGGCGGCGTTATTGATGAGGATGTCGATGCGCCCGAACTCCTCGATGGTGCGTTCCACCATGTTGCGCACGCTGTCCTCGTCGGCCACGTCCACCACCAGCGGCAGAGCGCGAGTGCCCTCGGCGCGCACCTGCTCGGCGGTGCTCTCGATGTCGCGCCAGCCCACAGCCTTCTCGTCGTCCGGGAAGGTGTCCGGGTTGCGGCCCGTGCCCGTCACGACCACGTCGGCGCCCAGCTTGGCAAGCTCAACCGCCGCGGCCCTGCCGATGCCTCGGAGCCGGCCCGCGCCGGTAACGATCGCTACTTTGCCGTCCAGTTCACCCACGTTTTGTTCACCCCCATCCTAACCTTCCCCCGTCAAGGGGGAAGGGACTTGTGCGGAGTCTCCTAGTGCTCCATCACGGTGCCGCCGTTGATGTTGATCGACTGGCCCTGAATCCAGGACGCGGCCTCGGTGCAGAGGTAGGCCGTGAACGCGCCGACCTCGTCGTCGGTGCCGTTCCTGCCTATCGGCGTGTTGGTCGCCATGCCGCTCCAGCGCTCGCCGCGCCCCAGGTCGTCCATGCGGTGCGTGTCCACGGCGCCAGGGCACACGCAGTTGACGTTGATGCCGTACTGTCCAAGTTCGCGGGCCATGGACTGGGTCATGCCGACTAGTCCGAAGTTTCCGGCGTTGTAGGCCAGCGTGTTCGCGCTGCCGCGCTTGCCGGCGGAGGAAGAAATGTTGACGATCTTGCCGCCTTCGCCCTGCTTGATCATGTGCTCGATGACGGCCTTGGTGCACAGGAACGAGCCCGCCAGCTTGATGTCCACGACGCGCTGGAAGATGTAGGGATCAAGTTCCAGTATCGGCACGCGGTCGGGACCGCGCGCGTAGGCGGCGTTGTTGATGAGGATGTCGACACGCCCGAACTCCTCGATGGTGCGGTCCACCATGTTCTGGACGCTCTCCTCGCTGCTCACGTCCGCAATCAGCGGCAGCGGCCTGCGTCCCTGCTCGCGTATCTGGTCGGCCACGCTCTCGATGTCGCGCCAGCCAATCGCCTTCTCGTCGTCTGGGAACGAGTCCGGGTTCCGGCCAGTGCCGGTGACCACAACGTCCGCGCCCAGCCGGGCCAGCTCCACCGCGGCGGCCCTGCCAATCCCTCGCAGCCTGCCCGCGCCCGTTACAATCGCAACCTTGCCGTCTAGCTCACCCAAGTCTCTCTCCCTAGTGTTCCATGAAGGTGCCGCCGTTGATATTGATCGACTGGCCATGAATCCATGACGCCGCCTCGGTGCAGAGGTAGACCGTGAACGCGCCGACCTCGTAGTCGGTGCCAGTCCTGCCTATCGGCGTGTTGGTCCCCATCTCAGCCCAGCGGTCGCCGCGGCCGAGATCGTCCATGCGGTGCGTGTCAACAGCGCCCGGGCAGACGCAGTTGACGTTTATGCGGTACTTGCCCAGCTCGCGCGCCATCGACTGCGTCATGCCGACGAGGCCGAAATTTCCGGCGTTGTAGGCGAGCGTGTTGGCGCTGCCCCGCTTTCCGGCGCCGGAGGATATGTTGACTATCTTGCCGCCGTCGCCCTGTGGAATCATGCGCTCGATAACAGCCTTGGTACACAGGAACGCGCCCAAGAGCTTGATGTCGACCACGCGCTGGAAGATGTACGGGTCCAGTTCCAGAATGGGCACGCGGTCCGGGCCGCGCGCGTAGGCCGCATTGTTGATGAGGATGTCGACGCGCCCGAACTCCTCGATGGTGCGGTCCACCATGTTGCGGACGCTCTCCTCGCTGCTCACGTCCGCTATCAGCGGAAGCGGGCGGCGGCCCTGCTCGCGAATCTGGTCGGCCACGCTCTCGATGTCGCGCCAGCCAATCGCCTTCTCGTCGTCCGGGAAGGAGTCGGGATTGCGGCCCGTCCCGGTCACCACAACGTCCGCGCCCAGCCGCGCCAATTCCACCGCGGCCGCCCTGCCGATGCCGCGCAGCCTGCCCGCGCCCGTAACTATGGCAACCTTGCCGTCTAGCTCACCCATCTAAAGCCAATCCTTTCCGTTGGGGCCGCGGCCCCTTGTGCTCGAATGTAGCCGCTGGAGGCCAAATGAGAGTATAGATGGCGAGCGCCCACGATGGCAACTTCCGGGTGCTGATCGAGCCGGTTTCGGATTGCCGGGCGACCCCACGCCGACCTACCCAGGAGAGCGGGGAAGCGAAATCTGTTCGATTCTGCGACATTCTGTTGTGTTCGTAGCTGGGCGCGCCGACGATCCCGCGCAATTCTGTAATGCCGGTGTGAGCAATTCGTGGCAAGAGCGTCACGCCGCGTAGCAGAATAGGACAGGAGGCACGGGACTTTGCGGTGCCGTCACCCTCACCCTAACCCTCTCCCATCGAGGGAGAGGCGACTTGCGGTGCCGCGGGCGGGTTTGAAACCCGCCCCTACCATGGGCGATAATAGCACGTATGTGCGTGCTCTTCAATACCGTTGGCGAAATTGCAGGTTGAGGGCGAATTTATGGGAAGAAACTGCGCACGAATGGGGACGGAGCGGGGCGTTGGTGGGGTTTGGGTGGGGCAGGGCTGGGGAACGGGTGGCGCAGGAAAGTGACGCTTTTTTCGGGGTACGGTGGAGCGAATAGGTGAGGTGTGGGCTATCGAGTGCGGCCGGGATGTGCGTTGGGACGCACGGGGGTCAGCACAGGGGACTTCGGCTACGGCTCCTCGGGCAGTAGGTTTGTCGTTAGGAAGTCGCGGAGCAGGCCGCGCACCTCGTCCGCGCACTCGCGCAGGCCGTGGCCGGCGCCCGGATAGATGATCTTGCGCTTGGGGCGGCTCGCCCACTCGAAGATCATCTCGGTGCAGTAGGGCGGCAGCCGGGTGTCCGCCTCGCCGTGGACCAGCAGCAGCGGGCGCGGCGCCACGTCCGCTGCCCTAGACGCGCCCGCCGTCTGGCTGGAGAGGGCCGCCACCGCCTTGACCGAGTCGCTGAACGGCGCCGAGGCGATCACCACCGCGCCACCGAAAGAGTGGCCGACCAGCGCGATCTCGGTGTGGCCAGTGCCGCTCAGAAACGACACTCCGGCCAGCGTGTCCATCACGGACTCGGGCAGCACGCCCGGGTAGCGGTAGTTCACACGCAGCGACGTGATGCCAGTCTTCAGCTCCTCCGCGAGCGCGCCGTACACCCCGTCAGCGGGGCCGTCGAACCCGCCGCGTGCGCCCCAGACCCACACGATGCCCGCGCGCGTCGGCGTCTCCGGGTCGTGGTGCAGGATGGCCTCGATAGGTCCGCGCGTGGTGTGGAGCATCAGGCCGTCGCCGGCCTGCCCGTCGGGGGGCTGCCACGGCTCGACGCCGCTGATGCTCAGGGTTAGTTCTTCGCGGACGTCGTCGGGGGTCACTTCACTAGCCTTGCGAGGCGCCTACTCGTCGTCAAGGGCCTCTGCCAGAATCGCCTTCGCCATCGAGGTGATGGGTATATTGCGTTTCTTTGCGAGTCGCTTCAGCTTGGCGTACTGCGCGGCGTCGACATGGATTGAGAGTAGGGTGGAGAGGGGCGTCGCCACTTCCACGTTTACCACTTCGCCGTCGGCTTCGTCGATGCTGTGCGTGTCCCAGTGTTCGGCTGCGGCCTTGCGGCGTTGGAATGTGTCGCGATTCATCGTGATGCCGACCTACCGAGATGTCCGTCTTAAGAGCTGCCGTTCCGATCTTGTCATGTCTCGAGCGGTAACAGTGTACCAGTATCCTTGTTCCTCGTGGTCGATGACAATGGCCAGGTAGCGACCGCTGTAGGTCTGGCCGAAAACTAGCGGCAGACAAGGCCCGATTCCCCCACACCCTACAACTCCGGCCCGCGCACATCCCGCCACGCGGATGCCTGCTCGTAGGCGTGGGCCACGCGCAGGATTGTCTCTTCGCCCATGGGCTTGCCCATGACCTGGAGGCCAACCGGCAGGCCGTCGGAGAGACCGCAGGGCACCGAGATCGCCGGTATGCCCGCGATGTTGGCCGGCATGGTGAGAATGTCGTTCAGGTACATCTGCACCGGGTCCTGCGTCTTTTCGCCCAGCTTGAAGGCCACCGACGGCGACGTGGGCATGACGAGCGCGTCGAACCGCTCGAACACGTCCATGAACTCGCGGCGGATGATGGTGCGGACCCTCTGCGCCTTCAGGTAGTAGGCGTCGTGTAGCCCGCGGACAGCGCGTAGGTGCCGAGCATGATGCGACGCTTGACCTCCGGGCCGAACCCCTGCTGCCGCGTCCGCTCAAGCGCGTCCCACATTGTCTCCGCGTCCTGGGCCGAGTAGCCGTACTTCACGCCATCGTACCTCGCCAGGTTGGCGGACGCCTCGGAGGGCGCGAGGATGTAGTAGACGGCCAGGGCGTAGCCGGTGTGGGGCAGGGAAGTCTCCTCGACTCTCGCGCCCAGCCCCTCCAGCACGCCTATCGCCTCGCGAACGGAGTCCTCCACCCCCGGCTCGATGCCTGCCGCGAAGTACTCCTTCGGCACGCCCAGGCGCACGCCTTCCAGCCCATCCGCCAGCGCTTTTGTGTAGTCGGGCGGCTGGAAGTCGATGGAAGTGGAGTCTCGCGGGTCGTGGCCGGCGATGGCGTTGAGCACGACGGCGCAGTCCTCGACGTTACTGGTGATGGGGCCTATCTGGTCGAGCGAACTGGCGAATGCGATGAGTCCGTAGCGGCTCACCGCGCCGTAGGTGGGCTTCATGCCGACTACGCCGCACAGCGCGGCGGGCTGCCGGATGCTGCCACCGGTGTCCGAGCCGAGCGAGAAAACGCACTCCGACGCCGCCACCGCCGCGCTCGGACCGCCGCTGCTGCCGCCGGGAACGCGGCCGGTGTCCCAGGGGTTGCGCGTGGGGAAAAGCGCGGAGTTCTCGGTCGACGAGCCCATCGCGAACTCGTCCAGGTTGCCCTTGCCCAACAGCACGGCGCCCGCGTCGTACAGCCGTTGGGTCACGGTGGCGTCGAACGGCGGCACGAATCCCTCGAGCATACGGGAGGAGCAGGTCGTGGCGACGCCGCGCGTGGACATGTTGTCCTTGAGCTGCATGGGTATGCCGGTGAGTGGGCCGGCCTCGCCCGCCGCGATGCGCTCGTCCGCGCGCTCAGCCTGCGCCAAGGCAACGTCCTCGGTGACGGTGACGAAGGCCCTCACGCGGTCTTCCACGGCGGCGATCCGCTCCAGGTGCGCCTGGGCCAGCTCGACGGACGACACCTCGCGGCTGTCGAGCAGCTCACGCGCCTCCCGGATGGTCAGCCCGGCCAGTGGTTCGGAAGGCGCCATGCTACTCCAGCACCGCCTTCACGCGGATGAAGTCGTCCTGACGGGTGGGAGCGTTGGCGAGCACGTCCTCCATCGGGGACGACTCTGCCACCTCGTCGTCGCGCATCACCGACGTCACGTCCACCGAGTGGCCGGTAGGCTCCACGCCTTCGGTGTCCACCTGGTTGAGCACGCTCACGTGCTCGAGGATGTTGGAAAGCTGCGAGCGCATAAGCTCCACCTCTTCGTCGGTCATGGCGACGCGGGCGAGCGCCGCGACGTGGCGCACTTCCTCATCTCTAAGCCGCATCGGTGATTCTCCGTATGGCAAGCGTTTTGGCCGTCGAAGAGTGTAACATAACGCGGCTGGCCGGCGGCGCGTCCGGGCCTGTCCCCCGTAGCCCAAAACTGGTAAGCTAGAGGTGTACAGGCAGAGCGCATCTGCGCCAGTGTGAGGCGGTGAAGATTATGCGCGTCGTATTCGAAGAGGCTGTCAATCTGCTGGAAGAGGGCGACCCAATCGTCGTCGCGACCGTGGTCCGCACCAAGGGCTCCACGCCGCAGAAGCCCGGCTCCAAGCTGCTCGTGCGCAAGGACGGCAGCGGAGTCGGCACGCTCGGCGGCGGCTGCGTCGAGGGCGACATCTGGTTCGCCGCCAAAGAGCTGCTCAAGCGCGGCGGGGACACCGAGTACCGCGAGTACGAGCTGAACGAGGACCTCGCAGCCGAGGACGGCCTCGTCTGCGGCGGCACAATGTTCTTCCAGATCGATCCCGTCTACTCCCCGGAGGGTTACCTCTCCTACGCCCGCGAAATCGAGGAAGCCTACAAGGGCGGCACCTCCGTCGCGCTGGCGAGCGTGATCCGCGCGGGCGGGGGAAGCGCGCCCGCCGGGGCCAAGCTGCTCATACGCGACTCGGGCGAGACCGAGGGCACGCTTGGCAACGCAGCGCTCGACGCGGACGCCGCGGACCGCGGGCTCGGCCTGATGGCGCACGGCCGCAACGAGTACGTGCAGCACGAGAGCGGCACCGAGTACTTCGTCGAGGCGTACACCACGCCGCCCCAGCTTGTGGTGTGCGGCGGCGGCCACGTCTCCAAGGCCATCGCCCCCCTGGCGAAGCCGCTTGGGTTCCGGCTGTTCATCACGGACGACCGCGAGGAGTTCGCCAACCCAGATCGCTTCCCGGAGGCGGACATCCTGATGCCGCTCAAGCCGGAGGAGGCGCTCCCCAAGCTGCCCATCAACGCCAACACCTTCATCGTGGTCGCCACGCGCGGTCACCGCTACGACAACGTCGCGCTCGAGGCCGCCGCCCGCACTCCGGCGAAGTACGTCGGGCTGATGGGAAGCCGACGCAAGACTATCCTCATCTACGAGGACCTGCTCCGCAACGGCGTGCCACTCGACCGCGTGCGCGAGATTCGCTCGCCCGTGGGCCTGGATGTGCGCGCCAGGACGCCGGAGGAGATAGCCGTGAGCATCGTGGCCGAGGTGCTGATGTTCAGGCTGGGCGGTACCGGTCTGCCGATGAAGCTGGAGGACTGGCGCCTGGACCGCATCGTCCAGAAGGTCGAAGCGGAGAAGTCGGCGGTCCCCGCGGACTAGACCCGGCGCCGAGTGGCCCGCGTATCCGCAATCCTCACCGCCGCGGGCGAATCGACGCGCATGGGCACACCCAAGCCGCTGCTGCCCTGGCGCGGTAGGACGCTCGTGGAGCACCAGGTGGCGTGTCTGCTGGACGGCGGCTGCGACGAGGTGGTTGTGGTGCTGGGCCACGCCGCCGACCAAGTTGCTCCTCTTGTGCGGGGTGAAGGCGTCCGGGCCGTAGTCAACGCCGACTACCGCTTGGGCAAGACCACCTCGATCAAGGCCGGACTCGCCAGCGTCGACAATTCCGACTCCGCCATCCTGCTGCTGGCCGTAGACCAGCCGCGCACCGCCGCAATCGTGGGCAAGGTCGTTCGCGCCCACCTGGACGCCGGGGCGCTCATCACGTCCCCACGCTATCGCGGACGCGGCGGCCATCCCCTCGTCTTCTCCGCCGAGTTGCTCCCGGAACTGGAGCGCATCACCGAGGAGAACCAGGGCATACGCGAGGTGTTCGAAGCGCACCGGAGCGACGTGCTGGAGGTCCACCTGGATGACCCTATGCTTCGGCTAGATCTCAACACGCCTGAGGCCTACGCTGACGCCCACGCCCGGTGGGGAACGGCGTAGGCGGACTTCCGACAGTCCCTTCCCCCTCGCAGGGGGAAGGTCAGGATGGGGGTGTCCTACCCCCGCCACTCGTCCCACGCGCGCTCCAGGCGGGCCTGCGTTGCCACGTACCGCTCGCCCAGCGTCGCGATGTCGTCGACGCGCTGCTGCGAAGACGCCAGCGCCAGCTCGGACTCCAGCGCAGCCAGGCTCGCCTCCAGGTCGCTGATCACCTGCTCGTGGTCGACGCGCGGCGGCTGCGCCGTTGGGGCCGCGGCCGATTTGGCCTGGCGTCGCCGCCTGCGGTCGCCCCTGGTGCGCCTGGGCTTTTCGCTGTTGCGGGGCGGAGAGTGCAGATTGTCACGCGCCCACTCTTCGAACGTGCCCTCGAAGACGGTTACGGTCCCGTCCTCCACGATCCACAGCCGCTCCGCGAGCGTCGAGATGAGCTGCCGGTCGTGCGAGATGAACAACGCCGCGCCCTCGTAGGAGTCCAGCGCCGCCTCCAGCGCCTCGCGGCTCGGAATGTCCAGATGCGTCGTCGGCTCGTCCAGCGCGAGCACGTTCGGCGCGGTTAGCAGCAGACGCGCCAGAGACAGCCTGCTGCGCTCGCCGCCGCTCAGCGTGGAAACCTCCTGGAACACGTCGTCGCCCCGGAACAGGAACCGCGCCAGGTAGTCGCGCGCCTCCGAAATCGAAACGTTCTTCGCGTCCAGCAGCGCGTCCAGCACGCTGGACTCTCCCGGCAGGTGGTCCGTGCCCTGGCGATAGTAGCCAAACTCGACGTTGTGCCCCAGGCGCGCGGCCCCGGCGAGCGGCGGGTGCAGACCCAGCAGCGTGCGCAGCAGCGTGGTCTTGCCCGCGCCGTTGCTGCCGATGATGGCGGTGCGCGAGCCGCGCTCCAGCTTCAGGTCCGGCACGCCCAGCAGCCTCGTCTTTCGACCGTCCTCCGCGAACCCCACCTCCAGCGATTCGGCCGAAAGCACGATCTGCCCGGTGCGACTGGCGGGTGCCGCGGTCACGCTGACTGTGTGCGAGCGTTCGGGCGCGCGCAGCCGCTCCAGCCGGTCCAGCCGGCGCTCGCGGCCTTTCGCCTCGCGCGAGCGCTGGCCCGCCTTGTAGCGCTGGATGAAGTACTCCTCCTTGGCGATGAATTCCCGCTGGCGCTCGTACTCCTTCTGCTGGCGCTCCATCCGCTCCGCCTTGAGCGCGCGGTAGCGGGTGAAGTTGCCGGGGTAAGACTCCAGCCGGCCGTGCTCCAGCTCCAGTATGCGGGTGACGGTCCTGTCGAGGAAGTAGCGGTCGTGGGAGACGACGATGAAGGCGTGGCCGGAACGTTCGAGGAATCCTTCGAGCCAGGCGAGGCCGCGGAAGTCGAGGTAGTTGGTCGGCTCGTCCAGGACGAGCAGGTCCGGCTCGGTGAGAAGGGCGCGAGCCAGCGCAGCGCGCGTCCGCTGCCCTCCGCTGGCCGCGCTGGAAGGGGTACGCAGCGCCTCCTCGGGTAGGCCGACGCCCGCGACCACTCGCTCCATGCGGTTGTAGTAATCGTAGCCGCCGAGCGCCTCGAAGTCGTGCAGCAGCGACGAATAGCGGCGCTCAGCAGCGCGCAGATCGTCGGGGTTCGCACGCTGGATGGCGAGCGCGCTGTCCTCCAGGTCCGCCTCGACGCGGCGCACCTCGCGGAACGCCTCCAACACCTCGTCCTCGAGGGTCCCGCCGCCCGGAGCGGCCGGAAGCTGCGGCACGTAGCCGATACGCAGATTGGCGGCGCGAGAAACGCTCCCCGCGTTCGGTTCGGTATCGCCGACGAGCAGGCGCAGCAACGTCGTCTTGCCGCCGCCGTTGGGGCCGACTATGCCTATGCGCGCGCCGTCGTCCACCTGCACGTCCACGCCGGAAAACACCTCGACATTGGCGTAGAGCGCTCTGAGATTCGAGCCGGTTAACAGACGCATAGGCAGTCGCTGGCGGGTAGGGGGCTACGTCCCGTTCGCCGACCCCGGCCCGATTCGCTCGTCGAACCAGGCCAGCATCCGGGCCAGGTACTCCTCGCGCATCTTGGGATGGCCCACGCGCATGAAACCGTGCGAGCAGCCGGGGAAGCGCACCAGCTCGACCTCCTTGCCCAGCCGCTTGAGCGAGACGAAATACTGCTCGCTCTGCTCGATGGGGCAGCGGAAGTCGTCCTCGCCGTGCAGCAGAAGCACCGGCGTCTCCACGTCCGGCGCGTAGGTGAGCGGGGAGTGCTCAAGAAACTTGTCGAGCGCGTCCTTGCGGAGGCCGCCCCACTGCATCTCGCCGAAGCGAATGCCGATGTCCGAGGTGCCGTACATGCTGGACAGGTTGATGCAGGGCGCACCCACCACCGCCGCGCCGAAGCGCGTGGTGTGGCCCACAATCCAACTGCTCATGAACCCGCCGTAGCTGTAGCCGTGCACGCCCATCCGCGACTCGTCCACGTAGGGCCGTGCCGCGAGTTCCTCGGTGGCGGCCATGATGTCCAGGTAGTCCTCGCCGCCCCAGTCGCGCAGCACCGCCTTGAGGAACTCCGGCCCGTACGAAGACGACCCGCGCGGGTTGACGCACAGCACGATGTAGCCAGCGGACGCTAGGGCCTGCTGCCGCGGCTCGAAGGCGTCGTAAAACGCGCCGTGCGGCCCGCCGTGTATGTCGACCACCAGCGGATAGCTGCCGGACGGGTCGAAGTCAGAGGGATACCACACCCGCGACTCGATCTCCATGCCCTCGCGCTCGATGGTGAACTTCTCCAGCGCGCCCACCGGGTGGCGTCTGAAGAATCCCCCGTTGCAGTTGGTGAGCTGCCGGTTCGTCCCATCGGCCAGATCGACGAAGTACAGGTCGCCCGCGCTGTCCGGCGGGACGGAGTGGATGACCGCGCGGCGTCCGGCGGCGTCGAACGCGACGTCGTTGTGCTGCGCGCCGCCGTCGCCGATCTTGCGCAGCCCGCCGCTGTCCAGGTCCAGCTCGTACAGGTGGGACTCGCCCCTGGTGGAGGCAATGAACAGCAGCCGGCCGTCGTCCGTCCACCGCATCTGGGCACCGGTCGTGACCGTGAGCGCGTCCTCGGTCACGCGCATGGGCGCGCTGCCCGGCTCCAGGATGAAGATGGCGCTCTCGCGCCCGTCGGAAATCTCCGTGTCCGGCGAGCCTACGACCGCCAGCATCTCGCCGTCCGCCGACCAGGTCGCGTTGTGGGAGTAGGGCAGACCCTCCGACAGCAAGTCGGGCGTGCCGCCGCCTATGCCCACGACGTATGTCTCGGTGAAGCCCGTGATATCCCGGTCCTCCCGCCGGTCGGACACGAACGCGATGCGCTCGCCGTCCGGCGACCACGCCGGCGCGCCGTCCTCGCCCTCTCCGGTGGTAAGCTGGTGCGTCGGGCCGCCGTAGGCGTCGACGATGAATAGCTGGCGGAAGGCGTCCCCACGCCAGCCCACGCCGTCGAACCGGTAGCGTATGCGCCTGGCGACGCTCACTCTGGGCTCGTCGGGGTCGGCGTCAGCGGGCGGCGCGTCCGGGTCCACGTCCGAAACGAAGACCAGGTTGCCCGAGCACGGAGACCACGCGAAAGACTCGACGGCCTTTGCCGAATCGGTGAGCTTGCGAGCCTCACCACCCGCGGTCGCGATTGTCCAGAGTTGGTTGACGCCCTTGTCGTCCGGCCTCAGGAACGCCACCCGCTTGCCGTCCGGCGAAAACTCCGGCGCGCTGTCCTTAGGACCGCTCGTGAACTGCGACGGCACGCCGTCGGGCAGGGAAGTCCGCATGATGCGCGACCGGCCCGACTTGCCCGGCCCCTGCATGTCCGAGCGCACGAACACAAGCTCCGAGCCGTCCGGCGACACGGAAGGCTGCGAAACGGACACCATCTCGTACACAAGCTCTTTGGGGGTCATCGGCGAAGCCATGGCAATTCTCCTTTAGTCAGATCGTCATTCCGGGCCGCGAAGGTACACGCCGTTGGGGTCCACCTCCTCGCGCAGCAGCCGCAGATCCTCCGGGGTGGGAGGGTCTACGCCAATCACTTCCGGTGCGGAGGCTAGCTCGAACCCGGTGCTCTCCTGCACCTGTTCGATGCTCACGCCGGGCATCAGCTTCTCGACCCGCAGCCGGCCGGTCGACTTGTCGATGGCGAGGACGGCGAGGTCGGTGAACACAAAGATGTCCGGGTAGGCAGAGGGCAGACCCGCCTTCGCGCGCCCGTCCGGGCCGTCGATGTAGCCCGGGCTGGTGATGTAGTCGCAGTGCGCCGGAAAGCGCCGCTTCTCGTGCCGTGTGATGATCAGGATCTTCCGCGCGTGGGACGCCAGGTCGTTCGCGCCGCCGCTGCCCGGAAAGCGCACCTTGGGGTTGTCGTAGTCCCCGATCACGGTCGAGTTGACGTTGGCGAACTGGTCTATCTGCGCGCCGCCCAGGAAAGCCACGTCCGCCATGCCGCGTTGCAGCACGCCACCCAGCGACTCCACCAGCGAGCCCAGCCGGGCGGCGCGGTACATCACCCTGGCGTCCGAAACCGAGATGGGTGTGGGTATCACTTCCGGCGAGATGGGCCCAGTCTCCACGACGTAGCACATGTGGGGCGCGCCGCTCTTCTGGGCGAACAGGCTCGCCGCGAACGGCAGGCCCGTGCCCACCAACACGATGTCGCCGTCGTCGATGTGGCGCGCCGCCTCTACCACCATCAGCTCGTCCAGGGCGTAATCGTTAGCCATCGTTGGCTTGTCCTCCGGTTTGATTGAGTGGTAACGGCAGGGAGAGGGGACTGGTGAGATTGCCCTTACACAAGCCCGGCCATGATCCTCCGCAGCTCGTTCAGCTTCGTCACGCCCACCAGTTCCAGGTGGTCGTCGAACGTCTCGCAGTCGTAGATGTACTTACGCAGGTACTCCTGGTAAGCCTCGCCGCCCGCGCGCGCCGCCGCCTGGTACATCCGCAGGTGGTCCTCGTCGTGCTCGTAGTAACGGTAGGTCGAGGTGGGGTAGGCCCCCCAGGGCTGCTCCACCACGGCGTCGACGAAGATGTACGGGATCGTGGTGCGGTCGGGGTTGCGGCGAATCTCGTCCGTGCTGATAAGCTCCTCGCAGGACACGATCACCGCCTTCGACGCCTTGGTCATTTCCGGCTCCTGCGTGGTGAACCCCTCGATGACCACGTTGCCGAACTGGTCCGCCTTATGTGCGTGGATGATGGACACGTCCGGCGTCAGCGCGGGCAGCAGCACCACCGGCTCGCCCGGATTCCACGGGTTGTCGATCATCTCGAACGGCTTGCCGTTTTCGAAGCTCTTCTTGTTCAGGATGTCCGTGCCCAGCAGGCTCTTGGACGGCATGAAGGGCAGACCCAACGAGCCGGCCAGAAAGCGGGACGCCATGCCCAGGTGGCTGTAGTCGTCCACCTCGATGAGACCCTGCTCGATGGCGTAGCGCCAACGGAAGGCCGTCCCGAACCGCTCCAGGCTGCCGGTGCCGTTCTCGGTGCGCTTCACCAGACCCGCGCCGACCATGATGTCCATGGACAGCGACAGGTTGCAGCCCACCAGCGTCAGATCGCGCTTGCCCTGCCGCACAATCTCGTGGGCGATGGCCATGCTGCACCGGCCGATGCTCTGGCCGCCCATGCCGATGGTCGCGCCGTCGAACACGAACCGGCTCACGGCCTCCGACACGCTCATCAGCTTGCTGCCGTACTGCTTGCCCAAAGCGGCCCCCTAGTACGAAATCTGGGTAGACGGCGCGTATTGTAGCAAGTACGCCGCACACGTGGCTAGTATTGCGTTCAATGACTGTCCACCCTCGCGCCGCGCAGGATGGACCTGGGCACGGCGTTCACCAGATCAAGCGCCCTCTCTGTGCCCACGATCGCGGCTGCCGCCTCCACACCGTCGGTGAGACCGGGCCATCTCGGGCCCGTCGGCGCATGTGTGTCCGACGCCATCAGGTGGGCGAGGCCGCACCGCAGCAGCTCGGCGGTGAAGTCGCGCACCCAGGGGCCGAAGTGGCCGAGCAGGCTGCCCGCCGTGATCTGGCTCAACATGCCGCCGCGCACGAACTCGGCGAGCAGGTCGGGGTCCTGCTGGAACGCCTCTATGCGCTCCGGGTGCGCCAGCACCGGCACGAGCCCGGCCGCCTGTACGCGGCGCAAAGTGGGTCGGACGAAGCCGGGATTGCCGAAGAAGGGCATCTCGATCAGCACGTGGCCGGAGCCGGCGATGGGCAGGGCGCGCCCAGCGTCGATTTCATCGGGTAGCTCGGCGTCCAGGTGGTTCTCCATGCCCGGCAGCACCTCCAGCTCGATGCCCTCGGCGCGGATTCGTGAGTTCAACTCGTCTAGCAGGGCCCTGGCGTGCGCGACCGAGTGTAGCTCGGTAACGTCCTTGCGGTGCGGCGTCGCGACAATCGCCTTCGTGCCCTGGACGGCGGCAACGCGGGCCATCTCCAGAGACTCCTCCATGCACTTGGCGCCGTCGTCCAGACCCGGCAGTATGTGGGCGTGCAGGTCGTACAAGCGCGGCTAGCCGTGGATCTGCACGCGCCGGAACGCCTCGGCGTAGGGCACGTCGGCGCGTTCGCCGGAGCGCCGGGCGTGGCCGCGAATAAACTCGTCGACCTCGCTCGGGTCATTGTCGCCGAGCTGGCTCGCGTGCTTCTTCAGCGCGTCGATCTTGGCCTGGATGGTGTCGGAAACGTCGACGTAAGTGTCCGGGTTTTCAGTGCCCCAAAAGAGCACGTCGGCCACCTTGTACGGCTCCAGACCCTCGCCCTCGTGTTCGGGATAGTGCAGCCTGTCGCGTGCGTAAGGGAACACCGCGTCCATCGTCACCTGGCCGCAGACGCGGTGGTCGCGGTGCAGGTAGAAGCTGGTGCGGAACGGGTCGGGGCATAGCGTGATCTGGGGGCGGAACCGCCTGATGGCGCGCACCAGGTCGCCGCGAAACTCCGGCGTGTCCTCCAGGCCACCGTCGGGGTATCGAAGATAGACCACCTCTTCGACGCCGAGCGCCTCCGCGGCCTCCGCCTGCTCGCGCTCCCGAATCTCCGCCAGCCGCTCCGACGTCATGTCGGGGTCGCCGCTGCCCTTGTCGCCGTTGGTACAGAGCACGTACAGCACGCGAGTTCCCTCGCGTATCCACCGGGCGATGGTTCCGCCGCAGCCTATCTCGGCGTCGTCCGGGTGCGGCGTGACGACCATCGCCCTGTCGGGTCTGTCAATCATAATTCGCGTGTTCCTCCGTGCCGCCATTATACACCTGCGGGGGAGTCCCTTGTGGACGGCCTAGGGCGCGGGCAACCACAGGGGTCACCTCTACCGGTGGTGCAAGGCGAATTCGCGACGCTTTTCACAGTATTGTATGAGTTCGGGAGTTAGACTAGTATATGGGATAGTATCTGTCAGGCGACGGACGGCGTCCCACCACAGTGGATGCCCCCGGTCGCATCGTGAGGTCCGCCCGTGCGTTCGAACTCTCCGGCGCCCGTAACAGTCGAGCAGCGCCTGCGCCAGTCGCTCGGCCGGCGGATGCCGCCCTCGGAGAGCCGCGTCCCGGCCCACTACAGGGAGACCACCATCTGCTACGCCTACATGTGCCCGTACGCCTACGGCTGCAACGAGAAGAGCACGCGGCCCGCGCAGGTGATGACCCGCCGCTGCATGAGGTACATGCCCGAACATCTGCGGGTGCGGCCGGGCATGTCCGACCTTGCGCTCGACCTGCTCGCCAGGCAGAGAGACTCCGGCGTCGCGCTTTCTCCGGCGACCACCACGATACTGGACAGGTTCAGGCCGAACGGACCCCTGCGCGCCAGGGCGTAAACGGCCTCAAGGAAAGACAGGAGACTTAGAGATGGGCCCCGGAATGTTCGATCTGAGCGGCAAGACCGCTGTGGTAACCGGCGGCAACGGCGGCATCGGGCTGGGCATAGCTCTGGGGCTCGCCGGAGCGGGCGCGAACGTGGTGGTGGCTGCCCGGAACGAGGACAAGACGGCCGCCGCGGTCTCCCGCATCGAGGCCGGCGGCGCGGGCGCGCTCGGCGTACACACGGACGTCGCGGACGAGGCCTCCGTGGCGAACATGGTGGAGCGTGCCGTCGAGCGGTTCGAGCGCGTGGACGTGCTGGTGAACAACGCCGGCGTCAGCGTGCGCAAGCCGCCCCAGGACTACGCGTTGGAGGAGTGGGAGCGCGTTATCGACATCAACCTGAACGGCATGTTCCTGTGCTGCCGGGCGGTCTATTCCGGCATGGCCGCTCAGGGAGGCGGCAAGATCATCAACATCGGCTCGATGACGTCGATCTTCGGCAGCGACTGGGTCGCGCCCTACTCGGCGAGCAAGGGCGGCGTGGTGCAACTCACCAAGAGCCTGGCGGTGGCGTGGGCGAAGGACAACATCCAGGTCAACGCGATACTGCCCGGCTGGATTCACACGGACCTGACCGCGCCCATCCTGACGGACAACCGGCCGCGCTACGACTTCATCGAGGCCCGCATACCTCAGGGCCGCTGGGGCGAGCCGGATGAGATGGCGGGCACGGCCGTGTTCCTGGCCGCGCCCGCGTCCAACTACGTTACCGGCGTTTCGGTGCCGGTGGACGGCGGCTACAGCGTGTTTTGAGGCGGGGCGCAGGCTCAGGTTCGCACAAGAATTTAGACCAGACGAGCACAGGCTGGACTATAGCCCATTCTCGTACGTCCGTAATTCCGTATGGCGTGCAAGCACATCAAAGTCGGCGTCTCTGTGCAATATGGGTGAATCGACGCGAATGGCCACCGCTGCAATGAGACAGTCCAAGATCTTGCGAACAGTCTCGCCCTCTGCCCGGCAACGACGGTAGAGTACGGCGGCATCTTCATAGTCCGACTGGAGCGTGGGAATCGCCTCTGCCAGTTCCAGCAAGCTTTGGAGATTCGAGAGGTGAGCCTCGTCTCGTGCGCCGGCGAAGACCTCCATTCGTACGGCGTCGCAGATGACAGCCTCGCCCGACAGAGCATCCTCAACGAGACTACTGACCTCTGATCCCGTATCGCGGAGAAATTCTATCCAGGCCGAGGTATCGACTAAGAGCATGAAGTACGTCCGCCCCGCATCTCGTCGAGGTCGCCTTCCCACCCTATCCCTCGAAGCGCGCGGGCCTCTTCAAGAGTCATTCGCTTAGTCGCCAAAGCTCGCAGCGCGAAGTTAATCGCCTCGTGCTCTGTCGCGATGCCATAGCGTCGCATCACCTCGGCGCAGGCAAGTTCGTCAATGTCCACGTTAGTCCGAACCATTGCAGAGTTCTCCCTTGCTGAACGCTACAAGCGTCGGGGGCGGAAACGTCACGCCCCGACGCCTAGTCGTCCGACGCCACCGCCGCGCGGCGTGTGAGGCCCAGCCGCTCGAGGTCGGCGACCAGTATCGCCCGCTGCTCCGGCGTCAGGGGCAGCCCCGGCGGGTGCGGATCGCCGCAGTCGATGCCCAGCCGCTCGGTCAGCACCGCCTTCAGCGTGGAGTGCATACCGAACTGCCGCACCGCGATTCCCACCTCGCTGGCCCTGTCCTGCGCCTGCTCGGCAGTGGCGAAGTCGCCGTCCTTGTAGGCGCGCCAGATGTCGACCCACAGCTCCGGCGCCACGTTGGGCGGCCCGTCGATGCAGCCGGTGGCGCCGATGTTCAGCGCGGGCAACATCATCATGCAATTGCCCACGAAACAGTCCAGGCCCATCTTGGCGAATGCGCGCACGTTGTGGACGATAGGCGCGGAGTGCTTCAGACCCCGAAGCTGGGGCACACGCTCCTGGATCCTGGCCATCAGCTCGGGCGTGATCTCGACCCCGGTCGACTGCGGCAGGTTGTAGACGAAGAAGGGCAGGTCGGCCGCGGCCGCCACCGTGCGGTAGTGCTCCACGATGGCCTCGTCGGGTTGGCGGTAGAAGAAGGGCGGCACGCAGCAGATGGCGTCCACGCCAGCCCGGGCGGCGTGCTCGGCCATGGCCGCGGCGCGGCGGGTGTTGGGCGCGCCCACGTGCATGATGTTCTTGATCCGCCCCCTGGCCTGGTCGGCGGCTATCTCCGCGATACGGTTGTTCTCGTGGTCCTCCAGCAGCACGCTCTCACCGGTGCCGCCCGCGACCCAGAAGCCGTGCACGCCGGCCTCTATGTTGAACTCGATCACCTCTCTGAATGCCGCCTCGTTCAGTTCGCCGTCTTTCGTCATCGGCGTGATGATGGCGGGATAAACTCCCTCGAACTCTGCCATTTGCTCGCTCCTTTCCGTTTGTTGACTATGAAGACGGTGGGAATTGTAGCACACGGCCCTGTCGGGACTCAGGCGCGCAGCAGGGCCAGGATGCCGGCGGTGGTCGCAAGCCACAGCGCAATGGCCAATAGTAGAGGGACATCGGACACGATAACGTCTTCCGGCCGTTCGCCCAGCCCCCTGGAGTGCACCAGATACAGGTAGCGGAACAGCCCGTAAACCACGAACGGAATGGTGAGCATCATGGCGTGGTTCTCGGGAAGGTTGGACGCGGTGAAGGTGTAGAGCGAGTATGCCACGATGGTCGACGTGGCTACCACGCCGATGAGCTGGTCCAGCAGCGGCAGCGTGTAGCGGGCCAGGGTGTCGCGCTGGCTCGGCGCGCCCGCGCCGGAGGCGGCGAGCTCGCCGCGCCGCTTGGCCAGCGCGATGAAGAGCGATCCCAGCCCGGCGCAGATGTAGAGCCACGGCGACACAGGCACCTCGATGGCGACGGCGCCGGCCACCGTTCGCAGCACGAAGCCGAGGCTGATGGTGAACACGTCCAGCAGGATGAGGCGCCTGATGCCCAGGGAGTAGGCCGCCATTGTGGCGAGGTACACGGAGGAGACCACGCCAAAGAGGGGCTGCAGCGCGAACGCGCCCGCAAGGCCGGCGACGGCAAGCGCGAAGGCTCCGGCCCACGCCGCTCCGACGGGCAAGCGTCCCGACGCCACGGGCCGGTGGCGCTTGACCGGATGCTCGCGGTCGCTCTTGCTGTCCAGGACGTCGTTGGCGAGGTAGGCCGCGCCGCTGAGCGCGCAGAACGCCACGAAGGCCACGGTCGCGTCGATGGCCAGCGCCGCAGCGCCCGCGAGATCGGTCGTCTCCCACGCCTCGTTCAGCGTGAACAGCAGGGCGAGATAGACGACGAGGTTCTTGGTCCACTGGCGGGGGCGCACCGCGCGGACGAACTCCAAGGGCAGGGTTGTCAGCGCGCCGCGCGGCCTGTCTGGGTTGGCCTGCTCCATGGCGTGATGATAAGAGCGCGCCGGGGCCGCGTCAACGTGCGCTTGGACTCCCATACGGCCCTTCGGCACACTTTGCGGAATAGTATGGCCGGAAATCGTCAGCAGTCGGCAACAGCCGAAAGGCCCTGGGTGTCATTCAGTATCTTCGTAGGCGGGGCGCCCGTCATTCCCGCGAAAGCGGGGAATCCACTGGGTCATTCCGTATCTTCGTGGGCCGGATCCGATGAGTTGACCGTTTCGAGTATGCGGACGACGTCGCGAGGATCCACTACTCGCTCATGGTAAGCCCGCTCCACGCGTCGTAGATGGGCGGCCAGCCGCCGAATGTCGTAGCCGTGTTCGCGCGCGATGTCGTCCTTTATCTGCCACAGCTCTTCCATGATTTCGTCAGGCGTATCAGGCATATTCGTACCCTCCCATCAACTCGCTTGGAGTGCAGATTTCGGGACTGCCGTAGCCATTCTGCGCGCAGACTCTTCGAAGTTGGGTCTATGTGTATCCCACCAGTCGACCGTGGCCTCTTGCCATGCGGCCGCCAGCAGGTTGCTGGCAGGCCTGGCGGTCAGGTACGACACGATAGACGTTTCGATGTAGACTGTCGGGGTGCTTTCGTTAGCCATGTGGTCACCGCACCCAATCGTTTCTCCGCACCCCGAAAATTCCGTCACTTTCCCGCGCCATCCGTTCCCCATCCCTGCCTCAGACCTGCCTCACACTCGCCCCGCTCCGTGCCCACGCCTGCGCCATTTCTTCCCATCAATCCGCCCCAAAACCGCATTTTCGCCGTAACCGTCCCATAGGCGGTGGGGAGGTTGGCTGTGCGCGGAGTGCCCCTATCCCGGCACACTGACTTACGCTGCAACCAGGTCCCCCAGGTCCAGTCCGTCTCCCCTACTCC
>DAOUJZ010000041.1:0-22165 GCA_034421955.1 Dehalococcoidia bacterium
CGGCCCAGCTCACTCTTCCACTCCGGCATGGCCGCGATGTACGCCTGCACCGGCGCGTCGCCGTCCGCCTTGGCGATCTGCGGGTTACCGCCCGACAGAAGCACTGTCTTCCCATCGGCCGCCAGGGTGCCGTAGTCTCTTCCGGGCTTCATCGATCTTCTGGGCGCTTTGCGTGCCATCGGTCTCACTCCTCCATCGAGCGGTACGGGGTAATCACTCTGCCGTCGCGCATCACCATGGACATAGTGCGCAGCGCGGTGATGTCCTGCAGCGGGTCCCGGTCCACGACTATCAGGTCCGCGGCTTTACCTGCCGTTACAGTACCAACCAGGTCGTCCATGCCGATAGCTTTGGCCGCCCCGCTTGTCGCCGACTTTACCACCTCCATGTTGCTCATGCCGGCCTGGCTCTGCAGCTCAAGACCCAGGCAGTAGTCGCCGAACGTCTGGATGGCGTCGGTGCCCGCCACTATCTTCACGTCCCACTCGCTCCACAGCCTGCCCAGAAACTCCACCTGGCTCTCGCACTTGGCCTCCAGCGCGTCCAGGCGCAGCCGCTCCACCGGGTCCAGCGGTGAGTCCTTTGAGTGTTCCAACAGCGCCTCTCTGCCCCGGTAGCCCGTCTGGACGGTCGGGCTGACGTACATCCCCTGCTCGGCGATGCGTTCGGCGACCTCTGGGCGGAAGACGTAAGAGCCGTCGGGGTCGATGAATCCGCCGTGCTCCATCATGTCCACGCCCGCGTCGAGGGCGTTCACCATGCTCTGCGTCGCCAGGCAGTGGGCGGTGGTGAGCTTGCCGTGCACGTGCGCCTCCTCCACGATGGCGCGCAGCTCGCCGACGCCGTAGGAGTGCTTGCGGTTGTCGGTGATGGCCGTGCCGCCGCCCGACGCCATGATCTTGATGAAGTCCGACCCCTCCTTGATGAGCTGCCGCACCGCCTCGCGCACGCCGTCCTCGCCGTCCGCCTCCCCGTTGCACCAGAAGAAGTGGCCGCCGGTTATCGTCACCGGACGGCCCGACAGCAGAAGCCGCGGCGCGGTCACCAGCCCCTGTCGCGCGCCCTCGCGCAGGTCGAACGTGACGCGGTTGCGCGCGCCGCAGTCCCGCAGCGTGGTGACGCCCGCGCTCAGATGGATGTGGGTATTGTGCGCCGCGCGCAGCAGCATCACCTCGTCGGTGTCGCGCTCGATCACCGTCTCGTAGGGGCCGTCGTTGTAGCCGTGATCGCCTACGGTGCCGAACATCAGGTGGGTGTGGGCGTCGATCAGGCCGGGGAGCAGGTATCCCTCCGGGTAGTCCAGCTCGCGTACGCCCGGCCTGTCGGGAAGCCGAACCTGGCCCTCCCGGCCCACCGCGGTTATCGCGCCGTCCTCGACCACGACGACGGGACGCTCCAGCGGCGGCGCGCCGGTGCCGTCTATCAGCGTCTTGGCCCTGATAACGGTCGTCGAAGGTGTGTCCATAGCCGAGCGCCTCCTCTTTCAGGATACGTACAAGCCGCCGCTCCGATTATACTAGTACCCGCTCATTTCGCTAGTGCGCGCCGCCTCCGGACATCCTTGCCACGCGGCGCGTGAAGTTTGGCGCCCCAGGAGTTCGCAAATGGCATTCGACCCCATGAATCCCGACAGAACGCGGCCCCGCGACGGCGGCCTCGAGCAGCCCATCGCGATTTCGCTGGACAGGGTGGACGAAATCTCCGGCGAGGTCCAGAGGCTCGTCAAGGCGGGGCGTGAGAGCGCCGCCTGGGAGTTGATCCGCTACCTGCACCCCGCGGACATGGGGAGCATCGTGGTGAGCCTTCCGCGGCAGAGCAGGGAGGCGATGGTCCGCGTGATGTCGCCGGAGACGGTCGCCTGGATGCTCAGGCAGATGAATCCCGTTGAGGCCGGACGGGTGGGTACCCGCCTCGGCGTGAAGGTGCTCTCCCTCGTATTCGGCCAGCTGAATCCGGTCCAGGCGCTGGCCACGCTGCGGCGGCTGCCCTTCCTGCGCCCCCACGACGTGGCCGAGGCCCTCGAACAGCCGCTGGCCGACGAGGAGACCCTCGCCCACGGGCCGGACACGGCGGGATCCCTGATGGTCGCGGAGGCGCCGGCGGTGGACGTGGACGGGCCGGTGGAGGCCGCGCGGAGGACCCTGGCGGACCTGTCGGAGACGCGAGACATGCTCACGCACGTGTACGTTCTGAGCAGCGGCGAGCTGGCCGGCCAGGTGAGCATGGTGGACCTCGCCCTCGCCGACGACTCAACGCCCATACGAGACGTGGCGTCGCCGATAGTGGCCACGGTGACGGTCGCCACGCCCGCCGAGGAGTGCGCCCGGCTCGGGCGTCATTACGATCTGTCGCAGCTTCCGGTGGTCGACGGCGGCCGCCTGACGGGCGTGATCCTGGCGGACGCGCTGCTCGGCGTCACCGTCGAGCAGGACACGCGCCAGATGCAGCAGGTGGCCAACGTCGCCGGCGAAACGGTGGACGGCCCGCTGTCCGGCTCTATCCGCACCCGGCTACCGTGGCTCACCGTCAACCTGGGCACCACGTTCCTCGCGGCGGCGACCGTGGCGCTGTTCGAATCGACGCTGGCGCAGGTGGTCGTGCTCGCGGCGTTCCTGCCCGTTGTCGCCGGGCAGGGCGGCATCGGCGGCACGCAGACGCTCACGCTCATCGTGAGGGCGATCGCGCTGGGCGAGCTGGCCGGCGTCGAGGCGCGGCGGCTGCTGTTCCGGGAGGCGCTACTCGGCCTGCTTCACGGGGTCTGGCTGGGAGTGCTCGTGGCTGTCATCGCGTTCGTGTGGAAGCAGAACCCGGGGCTGAGCCTGGTGCTCGGGGTGGCGATGCTGGGCAACATGATCATCGCCGGCTCGGTGGGGGCCGCGGTGCCGCTGTTCCTGCGCAGGATCGGACAGGACCCGGCGGTGGCGTCTGCGGTGGTCGTCACCACCGCCACGGACGTGTTCGGCTTCCTGCTGTTCCTGGGCATCGCCACGGCCTCGCTCAGCCTGCTCACGTAGGGGCGGCGTGTGGACTGACGCCCCCTACAGCCACCGCCCTCCGCGCCGCCTCCGAACGAGCGCGTAGACCACACCCAGCGTGGCAGCGGCGAGCACCGCCACCACCGCGAGCACCACACCCACCACCGCCGCCGTCCAGCCCTCCCCGCCGTCCGCCGGTTCCGCGGCCGCCGTGGGTGAAGCGGCCCCTCCGCCGTCTCCGGGCGAGCCGGCCGACGCCACGACAGCCGCGGTCGGCGTCGCCGTCGGCTCCGCGGTCGGTGTGGCCGTGGCCGTGGGCGCGGGCCTCGGCGTGAACGTGGCCGTCGGCAGCGGCGTCGAGGTGGGCGTCGGCGTCCGGGTCGCGGTCGGCGCGGCAGTCTGCGTTGGCGTTGGCGTGAGTGTCGGCGCGGGAGTGGGCGACGGCGTGGCCGTGGGTGAGGGTGTTGGCGTGGCCGTCGGTTCGGGCGTAGCGGTCGGTTCGGGTGTGGGAGTTGGCGACTCCGTAGGCGCGGGCGTCGGCGGCGGCGCACCCACCGTTACCTCGGCGTCGCCCGTTACGGGCTGCTCCTGCTTGGTCTGGCTCCTGATGACCCCGGAAAAAGTGTACGTGCCCTCCTCGGTTGGAACGGACACCGTGTAGGTGAAGCTGTTGGACTCCAACAGGATGAAAGTGACCGTCCGGCCCTCGACCGACACCGCCGCGTCCGGAAGGTTCGAACCCTCGTACGCGAAACCGGCCGGCGGGGTTTCCACCACCTGCGCGAACGCGCCGTAGCCCGTCGCCGATATCGAGACCTCCAACCGGCCGCCGGGCTCCACCCACGCGGAGGAGAAGCCGCGTGCTGCGCTGTGGTCCTGCGCTCCCGCCGCTCCGTGTAGCGCGAGAGAGCAGACAGCCGCGAGGATGATGGCGGCCAGGAGATTGACCGCGTTTATGCGGGGCGTGTATGTAGTCATCGAGCGTATTAGCATCTATCCGGCGTAGTAGACGCCGATCACTTCCATCACGCCGCCGAAGTCCAGGTCGCCGGCGTAGTAGTCCCTTATGGCGGCAATAACCTCGTCGGCGTCTATGCGACCGTCGCCGTTGGCGTCGTAGAGCGCCGCCGTCCCCATGTACGGCTCGCCCGCCAGCGCCTGGGTTATCGCGCCCGCCACGCCGTCGCCGCTGCCGTCCGGCTCGCCGTAGGTCGCGATGGCGCGCAGCCGCCTGCCCGCGTCCCGCTCCGTTGGCGTGTAGGCGGTGCTCGTCGCGCCCTGGATGCCGGACCACAGCCCGTCGCCCGTCGAGCGCTGCCACTGCCAGCGCGGGTCGGCCGGCTCGCCGCCGGTGTGCGTGAGCGTGGCGGTCAGCGCCTGGCCCACCTGCGGCTGACCGGCGGGGCTGATGCTCACGGTCGCGGTCTCCGCTACGTCCACCACGTCGATTTCGACGACCGTCCGGACCACGGCGCCGGTGCTTGGCGTGGCCACCACCTCCACCGTGTAGGCGGTGCGCTCCGACTCGAAGTCCAGCACCGTACCTTGGCCCACCAGTATCTGCCCCGAGTCCCGCTCGACGCTGAACAGCGCGGCGTCGGCGCCCGCCAGGGAGTAGGCGACGTTGTTGCCGGAGTTCCTGAGCACCGTCACCGGAGCGCCCACCGGGGTGCCGGGCGCGCTGTTTTCGGCCACCTGGCGGGACACCTTCCCGGACGCGAAATAGGCGAACGGGGTTTCCGCTACCTCCACCTCCACCGTTTCGGTCACCGTCTCGGTTACTGTGACCACCCGGTCGCGGAAGACTGTCTCGGTATTGGTTACGACTTCCGGCTCCGGCACCGTGCCCTCCATGGGCGCCGACCACGGGCCTTTATGGTCCCGGTCGTTGACCGCACGCACGCGGTACTGGAAGGTGTCTCCGGCATTCACGTCGGTGTCGACGTACCTGGTGTCCACCACGTTTTCGGCCACCGTTACCCAGGGACTGGTCTCTCGCTGCACCTCGTAGTGAGTTACGCCGCGTCCGTTTACTTCGGTCACGGCTTCCCAGGTGACCACGATGCTCGCGGTGTCCTCCTGCGCGCTCCGCAGGGACGGCAGATCGGCACCGGTTCCGTCCTTGGCCTTGATGGTGGTCGTGCTATTGCCAGGGTCGTAGTCGTAGTAGTCGGTGGTGTGCCAGGTGTTGGTGGAGCTTGCGTTGGTGCAGGCCGACTCGGAAGGGGAAGTGAGGTCAACGTCGTTGCCGCTGCTGTCGATGCAGACCTGGTAGTCCAGGGTGTTGGTGATTGCGGCAGTTATCTCGGTATCCACGGCGGCGCTGGTGATGATGGTCAGCACCTCCCCGTCTCGGCCGCTGGTGATCTGCGAGACGTCCTTGGTTATCAACTCGCCGATAACCCAGATGCCGGTGCTAGTGGCGAATGTGCCCTTTGTTGCGCTGTGGGAGACGTAGTCGCTGGCGTTCAGTCCGGTCACCGTCACCTGTGCGGCGGGGGCGTCGTCGGGGCCGTTGTTCACAGCGACGATGGTGAAGCCGCGTGTTCCGGCCGGCACCTGGCCAGCGCCGTCGTCCCGCACCTCCAGTTCCGCTACCGGGCCGACGTGGAAGGTGTAGGTACCGGTGTCTGTGTATTCGGTAGTGCTGGAAGCAGTCATTGTTAAGTCATACTTGATGACATAGGTGCCCAGCGTCTCGAATTCGGCAAAATACCGAACTACCGAGTTGCTCACAGTCGTTATGTTGAAGGCGTTTTTCGTAACCGAAGTCGAAGAGGCGAGATCAAAGAAAGTGTTCCGACTGGTGTTCAAACGGATTTTCACTCCTCCAGGCGGACTCCCTCCATCTAAGCCGCTAACAGTCAGAGTTCGGGGCCCCAAGGAGTTCCACGCGGTTGCGTCCGTAACATCCTTCCGTGTGTAGGTTATCGCTACCCCTTCTACCGAGCGGTTTCCAATATCAGCGTGGGCATCTCTGGCAGTTTGCCAGGAAAGGGCTGCCACTCTGTTTGTGTTGCTGTCCTGGACGCGGCCCTCAGGGTCTTTGACTTGAATGAAGACAGACTCAGGGTCCAGGAAGACTGTACGATTCGTACCCACATATTCGTCCGTGCGCCCCACGCCTTGGGAAATCAGGTTAGTTTGAAAGTCATCAGATTCTACATAGTCTGAGTGACGAGAAGGCAGGCGCGCGGCCACTGCAACACCGGGAACGCTCTCGCATTGATGGGCATCGGTATGGCTGTCATCTATGCAAGGGAACGACGTCAAAAAGGCTACCGAGCCTTCCTCAAGCAGCACCGGCGGGTCGTCGCCCAGGCATTCCGTGAGACTGCTCAAGAAGTACCTTGGGCTGGGCGGGGGTTTACTGTCCTCTACCCGGGCGGTGATGCACCTATCTTTCAGCGGAATGTCTGCCAGGGTATCCGATGTCAGTTGGGTCTGTATTCCAATTTCCTGTGATCTAGGAAAAGTATCATCGCTGCCTCTGACGTCCGTGTCCGGCGGGGACCAGGTCGCCGATTGGCTGTCTGATTTCACAAACGTACTGGGCGGAGTCCAGCCGCTCTTGAATTCCAGTCCATCGGACAATTCCACTTTCACCTTTGCATCTGCAATAAGATTGATGGTGTCGCCGCCGCCCCCCTGGGCGTTGTAGGCGGTTAAGCCGAAGTTCACGTCGCCTCCTGCCGCCGGCCGTAAGTCGTCTACGGATAGCAGGAGCGCCAGCCAATTGCGCCGCATGTGCAGACTTGCCCCCGATGTAGTATCAGCATATGAATAAAATTTCTTGACGTTATTGTCCAACAAAACATCCGGCTCAGGCGAGAAGGAGGAAGCTTCGGCTCTTATGGATCCGATCCGTCCCGTAGAGGTGTGACCGGAGTGGAGCGATGTCCTGAAGACCAATTTTTCCGAGGCGCTGCCCGGTGGGATATTCCCAATCACCCATGTAAACCTTTGGGTGGTGGTGCCCACAGTCTCCTTGTCTGTAATGATGGGAGGAATGGTAGAAGCAGCGAAAGTAAAAGAATCATCTGTTTGCAAGTCCTCAAGCAAAAATGATACGGACACTCCGGTGGCTGTCGCGGTTCCATTATTTTGAACGCTATATTCAACGTCCTCGTCAGTCTGATATTCATAGAGCATTACCAGATCGACGTAGGAATCGTCCTGGGCGGTGGCGGTGTGGGGGGCGATGGCGAGCGCGGCCACCACGATGAGCGTGGGGACGATCAGGGCGGCGAGTCGAGGGCTGCGGACGGTCATGCCCGTTGCCTAGGGTCGCAGCTCCCGAGCAAGCCGCATGTACGCCCCGGGTATGCGGGGTTGGGGTGGCCGGCAAGGAAAAAGGGACCTGATCTCATCACTTGGTCCGGCTGATACGTGGTATTATTGGCTGGCCTGTTCATAGGTGTTGGTCTCATGGCCTGGCCCAACTGACAAGTTGTACTGTCATTGAGTATTGATAGATACTCAGTATCATTTTAGTGTGGGTATCGAAAAGATAACGGCGCCAGTATTCATGCTTTGGCCGGCGGCTGTTAAGTACCAAACGCACTTTCTCCATAGTGCGTTGGCTCTATCGGTGGTGTGGTCAACGCACCAGGGCGTGGGTGTTATGCTCGTGGACAAGATGATTCGCTCACCCCGCTATAGCCATGGCCTTGAGCTGGTCGATAGAGCAGCCAAAGCCCTCCGAATAGATGGCCGGATGGCCGGGCAGGTCGACCCGGTTGTGGCCCGCTACGTCGCGGGCGTCTCGGTCTGGGGACGCTGGTTCGTCATTGTCGTGACGCTGTTCCAATTCGCCTACAGGCCGGGCTTCTGGTACTACGAGGACCCCTTCGAATACACGCTCCTGCTGGTGCCGCTGGTGGCGTTCAATGGCCTGGTCCACTACAGGCTGCTGGCGAAGGGCGAGGTCACGTGGCGGTGGCTGCTTTTCCTGAGCGCCATGGACATCGCCCTGGCCACGGTCGGCGTTATCATCCAGGGAGGCTTCGCCAAGGGCTTCGTCTTCCTGGCGTACTACCCCGCCCTGGTGGTGTTCGTCCTGGTCTTCTCGTCGCTCTGGCTGGGGTTGGCATGGACGACGATGACGGCCGGCGTGTATTCGCTCGTGTGTCTGGAAGTCGGCCCGGGACTCGACCTGGTCGCCGGCGACGAAAAGGAGCTGTTGGTCAGAGTGGCAGCCATGTACGTGACCGTGCTTTGCGTCGGCCTCGTCTCCAGGTTCGAACAGGCCAGGAGGCAGGCGGCCGAGGAAAGGGAAATGCGGCTTCAGCGTGATCGCGTCGAGTTCTCCCGGGCCGTGCACGACACGACGGCTCAGACGGCGTACGTGATCGGGTTGGGCGTGGACAGGGCGAAGGCGCAGGCCGGGGATGCTAACCCAGAACTAAACGCCACCCTCGAGGAGCTGTCCCGGCTGTCCACGTACGCTATCTGGGAGCTGCGACATCCCGTGAACGTGGGCGGAATCTACGAGGGAAATGAGTTGGGCCCAACACTGCGCTCCCACGCGGCCAGCTTCACCAATATTACTTCGGTGCCCGCGGAGATGACCCAGACCGGGCTCGAGCCGCCCCTCTCGGAAGAGGACAGGGGTCTGCTCTTCTCGATAGCTCACAACGCGCTGACCAACGCCTATCGCCATGCCGGGGCGGGCCGGGTGTCGGTGCACCTCGAATTCGGTGCAGATGAGATCCGGCTCTCGGTATCTGACGACGGTACTGGTCTTCCCGACGACTACGCAGAGCGCGGCCACGGATTCGAGAACATGTACACGCAGAGCACGCGCCTGGGCGGACGCCTGGTGGTGGAAAAGAGCGGCGCCATGGGAGGGGCAAGCGTTACCTGCGTTGTACCGGCAGAGCGGCGGAGCGAGTAGACGGAATGTCATCTGATGAGCCCATAAGGGTGTTGGTCGTAGACGACCACTCGATCGTGAGGACCGGGCTGACGCGGGTGCTGGAGCAGTCCGGGGAGTTCGAGGTGGTGGGCCAGGCGGCGGACGGAGAGAGGGCGGTCAGGATGGCTGCCGAGCTGTCGCCGGACGTCGTGGTTATGGACGTGCTGATGCCGAAGAAGGACGGCGTCGAGGCCTGCCGGGAGATTATGGAGTCGGCCCCTGATACCAAGGTGCTCATGCTGACGGTCTCCAACGAACAGGATACCGTCATGGAGGCGATTTCCGCCGGCGCGATGGGCTATCTACTGAAAGAGGCGGACGGTGAACAGTTGCTGTCAGCCGTGCGGGGCGTACACCGTGGAGAACTCCGCGCGCCGGCCGACGTTGTCAGGAGGGTGTTCTCGGAGGCGCGCAAAGGCGCTAATGCCGTGGATCCAGCGGACACTGCCGGCCTGACCCCGAGGGAGCGAGAGATACTAGTCTCGTTCGCACAGGGGATGTCCTACGCGGAGATCGCGGATGGCCGGGGGATCAAGTCGGTGAGCGTCAGAAACGCCATATACCGCATCCAACAGAAGCTGCGGATCGGGACGATACAGGGACTGGTGCTCTGGGCGGTTCGGAATGGGCTGCTGGACGAATATGGGCCGGACGTGCAGTGTTGAACTTCCTGCTCAGCTCTGCGAAACTGCCTCGCCTCGAATCCTGACTGCCTGCGGCTAGAACACCGCGATGGGGTTTACGGGCGAGCCGGTGCCTCCCACCACGTACAGCGGGTTGATAGTGACCATGAACTCGTACCGGCCCTCCTCGGCGCACGCCGCCGCCAGCGGCTCCAGCAGCGCGTTGTCCAGCAGCGCCACGCCGTAGGCGAATATCGCGCCGTGTACCGTCCAGGGCACGTCGTACTCGTTGGGGATGATGTCCATCATGTCCCAACCCAGAATCGAGATGTCGTTGTCGCGCACGAACGGCAGGCAGGAGGCGTGCAGCCCCGGCCGCGGCGACGGCCCCCAGTGGCCCACGCTGCGCGTGTACTCCTCGCGCCCGCTGTACACCATCACCGCGTCGCCGGGCGCGATCTCCACGCCCTGCGCGGCGGCCACGTCCTCCAGCTCCCAGCCGTGCACCGGCTCCTCATGCGTCACGTAGGGTCTGCCGCGGTGCGCGGGCACGTCCAGCAGCACGCCGCGCGTCAGGATGCCGTCGCTCCAGTTGTCCACCGAGCCGTAGGTCGAGCCGCTGAAGGTGATCACCTCGTCCGGGTCCTTGCCGTCCCACATGCCCTCGCTGTCCCAAACGTGCGAGAGCGCGTCGATGTGGGTGGTGGCCCAGCCGTGGAAGGCGACGCCGTAGTAGTCGCCCGCGCTGCCGCCGTCCGGCTCCCGCACGCCGCGAGTCACGTAGTGGTGCGCGGGCCTGGGGTTTCCGGGCGACGCCTGGACCGGAAACGGCCGGCTCAGCGACACGGTGCGGCCCTTCCGCACCAGCCGCGTCGCGGCCAGCCGCTTGGCGTCGTCGATCAGGTTCATCGCGCCGGCGGCGCCCTTGTCGCCCCATCTGCCCCAGTTGCGGCGGTCTCTGAGGTACGAGAGCACCTGCTGCCTGGTGGGAACGCTGCGATTCGTCATCGGCCTGGCCTCCTGCGCAAAGTGGGGGATGGGGGCAATCTATACGCCGCCCCGCACCCTGTCAAACCGGCCCCGGAAATCCCTTCCCCCTCGCAGGGGGAAGAGCCTGCCCTGAGCCTGTCGAATGGGTTAGGATGGGGGTGCGAGTCAGGACACCCCGAAAATTCCGTCACTTTCCCGCGCCATCTGTTCCCCATCCCTGCTCCACCCAAGCCCCACCCACGCCCCGCCACGTCCCCACGCCTGCGCTATTTCTTCCCACAAATTCGCCCCAGTCCCGCAATTTCGCCACCGCCCTTGAAGTATACGCACATACGTGCTATCCTATTACACGGTAGGGGCGGGTTTCAAACCCGCCGGCGGGACCGACCCGCCCCGGGTATTTTCAAAGTCCCTTCTCCCTTGATGGGGGAAGGCTGGGATGGGGGTGATGGCGCGAGTGCGACGACTGGCCACCGACCACCGACCACCGGCTCCTGTCCTCTTCTGCCACGCGGCGCGACGTTTCTGCCCCGAATTGCCCACGCCCGCACTACAGAATAGAGCGGAACCGACGGAGGTCTCAGCTACGAATCCAACAGAATGACGCAGAATCGAACAGATTACGCTCGCCCGCGCTCGCCCCATCCGTCGTTCGCGCGTTGTTCGCGCGTTGAAGGCGCCCGCCCGCGCGTGATATAATCGCGGTTATTCTGCCGTACGGAGGAGCGCTCAGGCGCGCCCTCGCGTGGGCTCGTTGCCGGCGGCCGGTCGAGTGGAAAGCCGACGCGGAAGGCCCCGGGGACGCGCCCCAACGGAACGATCTAGGAGAACAGCTTGGTAGACCAGCAAACCCGAAACTACGAGCTGATGATGATCATCAGCCCCGAGGCCAACGAGGTCGAAATCGACGCCGCGAGCGCCCGCGTCGCGGGCTTCATCGCCGACCGCGGAGGCCTGGTGTACGAACAGGACGTCTGGGGCCTGCGCCGGCTCGCCTACCCGATACAGAAGTTCCACGAGGGCAACTACGTGCTCACCCGCTTCGCCCTTGAGCCGGGCGACGTTATAGAGCTGGACAACAGCCTGAAGGCGTCGGACGACGTGATGAGACACCTCACCATGAGACTCGACAAGTCCGTCAAGGTGGAGGCGCCCGAGCCGGAACCCGAAGTGGAAGACGAAGAGGAGACTCCCGAGGAACCTGTTGCGGAGGCGTCCGAGGCCCCGGTAGCCCAGGCCGAGACCGAGACCCCCGCCGAGCCGGTCGCCCAGACAGAGGAGGATGAGCCCTCCGCCGCGCCGGTCGCCCAGGCCGAGCCGGAAGCCGCCGCGGAAGCGGAAACTCCCACCGAGCCGGGCGAGGAAGGCCGCGCCGAGGCGTAGATTCCCGCTTTCGCGGCAGGTCCGCAAGACGGCTATAATAGAGGCCTGGGAGGCGCCTTTTGGAAGACCGGATCAGAAACCTGGAGAGTTTCGCCCTTATCTCCGTGGAGATACACCGCCTGATGGAGGACTCCCAGCGGCGGATGGAGGACTCCTATCGGCGGATGGAAGAATCCCAGCGACGGATGGAAGAATCCCAGCGACGGATGGAAGAAACCCTGCGGCAAGTGGAGGAATCCCAACGACAGCGCGATGAGGTGATGGACCGCATGACCCAGGCCATCGCCCTGATCCAGGCGGACATCGTTCGCATCGACGAGACCCGGTAAGAAAGCGAAAAGCGGCAACTAGCCACCATCCAGCAGAAAGAGATTTCGAAGTGTTCAACAAGATGACCGTAATCGGCAACGTGGGGTCGGACCCGGAGATGCGTTACACGCCAAGCGGAATGCCCGTAACGTCGTTCTCGGTCGCCACCAATCACAGATATAACACCAGAGAAGGCGAACGCCGCGAGGAGACGGAGTGGTTCCGGGTGGTGGCCTGGAACCGCTTGGCCGAAGTGTGCAACCAGTACGTAACCAAGGGCATGCGAGTGTTCGCCGAAGGCCGCCTGAAGAGCGATACCTGGACGGGCCAGGATGGCCAGACGCGATTCCGTAACGAGATTATCGCTAATACGGTCCAGTTCCTGGACAGAGCAGCCGACAGAGGCGCCGCCCGCGACTCCTTCGGCGGCGGCGGAGACCCATTCGCCGGCGGGCCTCCGCCCCAAGACGATGACGACGACCTGCCCTGGTAGATCACCCGCCAGGCCGGAGTGAGCCGGCCGCTTCACCAATCACACGCAGAGGACAGCCATGACCACAGGACAGAGAAGGCCCAGAAGAGGCAGACCCCGATACTACGCCCGGCGCAAGGTGTGCTCGTTCTGCGTCGACCGCGTGAAGTACATCGACTACAAGGAGTTGGACCGCTTCCGGCGATACCTCTCCGACCGGTTCAAGCTCGAGGCCCGACGCAAGACGGGCGTGTGCGCCAAGCACCAGCGCGGCCTTTCCACCGCCATCAAGCGGGCCAGGCACCTGGCCCTGCTGCCCTTCAGTCCCGACCACCGCACGCCCGCGGCCGAGCGGTTCGCCCGCAGATAGAGCCCGAGGGCGAAACCATGGCAGAGCAGACCGGAATTCCGCTGGGTCACGTCGTCGTAGACAGGCGACACCGGGCCGTGCGCGCCGAGCGCGACGTCAAGCGCCGCCGCATCGGCATGGCGGTCGTCGGCCTCATGCTGCTCGCCATCGCCGGCATCGTAATCGCCGGCTACGCCATCATCTTCGTCCTGCCCTCCCGCGAGGTCGTGGTCCGCGTGAACGACGTCACCTACACCCGCGGCGACATGGTGAAGCTGCTCCGCGTGAGCCAGAAGGGCATGGAGTTCCTGGGCGGCCAGTTCAACGCCACCAACGACATATTCCAGACCCTTCAGCTCTTCGTCGAGAACGAGATCATCGCCCAGTCCGCGCCCTCGCTCGGCATAGTCGTGTCCGAAGAGGAGATTCAGGCCCAGATCCGCGACGTGTTCACGCCGCGCGCCGCCGCGTCGGGCGGCATGGACCCGGCGCAGGTCGAGCGCGAGTTTCAGGAACGCTACAACGGCTATCTGAACGCCATCCAGTACAGCGAAGAGGAATACTACCAGCTCACCAGGCGGTCCATCGTAAGAGAGAAGACGCGCCAGTACATCGGCGAAAGCGTCCCCGCCTTCGCTGAACAGGTGCGCGTGCAACAGATAATCGTGGCCCCATCCGATGAGATCGACATCATGCAGGTTAAGCTGCGGGACGCCCTGCGCGGTGTTACCGACCCCGAAGAGATACGGGAGGGTGTGAAGGGCATCGTGCGCGAGTTCTCCAGGGACTCGCAGGAGATGGTCCGGCTCGGCGGAGACCTGGGCTGGTTGCCCCGCGGCATACTCAAGGACCACGAGTACGCCTTCTTCGACCTCGAGGTCGGCAAGCTGAGCGAGGTCAGCACCAGCGTTCAGGACCAGCAGACGCTGTACTTCTTCATCGTCTCCGAGAGAGCCGAGGCCCGCGAGTTGGACCCCGAAGACCTCGACGCGCTGAAGACGGCCGCGCTCCAGACCTGGATAAACGAGCAGCGGGCCAAGTTCGACGTGTACTCCAACTTCGACTCCGAGATATATGCCTGGATGCTGGAGCAGCTCGGACTGTCCGCCGCGCCGCAGGAGGAAGAAGAGCCGCAACAGCCCCTGGGATCGTTCGGCTTCTGAGGAACGGGAACACAGGGCGAGCATGAAGACCACGGTCGGCATTGGCCTGCTTGGCCTGGGAGTCGTGGGCGGCGGCGTCGCCAGAACGCTGGTCGAGCGTGCCGGTCACGTCCGGCAACTCGCAGGTTGCGACCTCTCCCTGGAGGGAGTGCTGGTAAGGGACCCCTCCAAGCCCCGTTCGTTCGACGTGCCCCCGAGCCTCGTCACCACCAGCGTCGAGGACATTCTCGACAACCCCGCGGTCGACATTGTAGTCGAGGTCATGGGTGGCCAGACCCCCGCTCTGGACTACATCGTCAAGGCCATCTCCCTCGACAAGCATATCGTCACCGCCAACAAAGAGGTGATGGCCAAGCAGGGACCGGACCTGCTCACCCTCGCCCGCAAGAAGGGCGTCCAGGTGATGTTCGAGGCCAGCGTGGCCGGCGGCACGCCCATCATCGGCCCCCTGCTGCGCGACCTCGTGTCCAACGAAATCTCCTCCATCCACGCCATCATCAACGGCACTACCAACTACATCCTCACCCAGATGGTGCAGCAGGGCGTGGATTTCGACGACGCCCTCCGAGCGGCCCAGGAGCTCGGCTACGCGGAGGCCGACCCAACCAACGACGTCGAGGGCATCGACGCCGCCTACAAGCTGGCCATCCTGTCCACGCTCGCTTTTCGCGCCCGCATCAAGGACAGCGACGTGTACCGCGAGGGCATCACGCGCCTCGACGCGCGAGATTTCCTGTACGCCAGGGAGCTGGGCTACACCATCAAACTGCTCGGCATAGCGAACATGCGCGACGGCGTGGTGGAGGCCCACGTGCACCCCGCGTTCGTGCCCGCCGACGTGATGTTGGCCAAGGTGGAGGGCGTGCTGAACGCCGTGGAGGTGGAGGCCGACATGGTGGGCCGCGTGCTTTTCACCGGCCCGGGCGCCGGTCCGGACCCCACCGCCAGCGCGGTCGTTGCGGACGCCATAGGCATCGCCCGCAATATCGTGGGCAACGTCACGCCGCCCACCCCGCTGCGGCTGTCGGAGAACGTGCGCGTAAGCCCCATGTCCGAACTGGAGACCAAGTACTACCTGCGCCTCAACGTCGACGACCGCCCCGGCGTGTTCGCCCAGATCGCAAAGCTGCTCGGCGACCTGGACATCAGCATCGCCTCGGTCATCCAGAAGGAGACCGACGAGGCGGCGCAGCGCGCCGAGATAGTGATGATGACCCACCGCGCCAGGGAGGCCGCGATGACCAACGCCCTGGACCTGTTGCGTGAGATGGACGTGGTGAACGAGGTGGGCAGCCTCGTCCGCGTCGAGGAGTGGGAGTAGCGGCCCTCGCAAGAGTCCCTTCCCCCTCGAAGGGGGAAGGTTAGGATGGGGGTGAGGCCATCTCGATACCTACCCTCGTCTGTCGTTGGGGGCTGCCCGCAGCCCTCTCCGCCCTCGCCCTGCTGGCCGCCGCCTGCCACACCACGACCCTGGAAGAGGCCCCCGCGATTACAACGCCAGCGCCCGACAGCCCGGACAACTCGATGAGCGTGGAAGTACCTGCCGCCCTCGTGGTTCCCAGGGAAGAGTACGATACCGAGGCGTCATTCGACGAGCTGGTCAAGCCGCACTTCTACGCGGCCTCAGACGACGGTCGTCTGGTCGAGGCCGAGGGTCGGCCCGACCTGCTGACGGTGTGGCAGGGCAGGGCGAAGGTCCGGCTCGCCCACGACGACGGGCCGCGCTACCTCGACCCACTCGCGCTCGCGCCGGAGCGGCTCGGCGAGCACCCCGTCCACCGGCTGCACCGGCTGCGCGCCATGGGCGTGCCGCTCGATCCGGCGCTGGACGCGCGTCTCGCTCCGGCGGACTTCGACCACGGCCTCTTCCATTCCGTGCGGTTCGAGTTCCTCGCCGGCCGGGAGATCGAGGGCGTCGTGGCGGAGGTGTTCCCCGACGGCACCTTCCTCGTGATACCGGGCGAGGCGCCCGCGGAGTGGCGTCGCGACGACGACGGCCTGCCGCCGCCGACCCACTTCCACGTGAACGCCCGGGCGCTCAGCGCCCCCGGTTCCGACCTGGCGAAAGAGTTCGAGGCCGAGATACTCGCGCTCCCCTTCGACGACCAGCGCTACCCCGCGCCCGCGCTTGCCCGCAAGCAGTGCGGCGTCTTCGCCGAGAGCCTCCGGGACGCCGGATACCGCGCGCTGCTTGATTCCGCGGGGTTCCGGTTCACGCCCGCGCACACCGCCGACCCGGAGCCGGCCGCCACGTCGACGCCGGGCTACGGCGAGCGTCTCTCGCGGGCGGTACGCAGCGGCGCGGGCGAGGGGCTGAGCTACTTCGGATTCGAGGGCTACTGGGTCGCCGAGCGCGCCCGTGACATGGGCGCTCCCTGGCTGGACGAGTGTGACACGCTCTACGCGCCGCGCGCCTATCCGGCGGACAGCGGCGAGTCCGGCTACTACGCGGTGATGCGGCGGTCGCTCGATCCGGAGAAGGCGCGGCGCTACCGACTGCTGCACATCGCCGAGGACGGCTCTGCCGAGCGCCTGTACACCGCGCCCGGCATACCGCTGATGGCGCATCCGCTGCCGGACGACGCCCGCAGGTGGCTGGTCAGTTCCGAGGGCTGGCCGGCGCCTGACAGCCCGTCTCCTGACCCACGCTGGCAGTCCGTCTACCTCGTCGACCTGGACAGCCCCGGCGAGTACCGTCTGCTGGAATATCCGCTGTCGCGCTTTCCCGATCCGCCCGACAACGGCCGGCTGTACGGCGGCTCTCCCCGGTTCAGCGAAGACGGCGCCCATATGCTCAACTCGCTGTACGGCTTCAACGACGAGGGCGGCGGGCTGTGGAGCGTGGCGCTGTCGGGTGCCGGCTTCCACCGCGATCCCGACAACTTCGCCCGCGTGGTGGCCTGGGACCACATGTTGAGCTGGTTCGCCCTGTCCGCTGAGGGCGAGATGCCGGACGAGTCGATGACGCTGTTCATCACCGGCAAGGAGGTGGCCGACGACTTCGCCATGACCGCGAACGTGCTGCGAATCGAGGGCGGCGGCCTGGACTGGCGGGTGACGCGCAAGGAGCGGCTGCTACAGATGGTGGGCTGGAATCCGGTGCCGTTCGCGCTACAGCGCCTGGACGGGGGCCGCTTTCTGGTGGCGGTGGAGACGCACCTGAACTACGAGAGCTCGTTGCTGCCCAGGGCCAAGGGCGTGTACATAGTGCCGGTGGAAACCTCGCCGTAGGCCCCTTTCCCCCTGGTCATTTCGAGCGCGGCCGAGAAATCTAAGCGGTGCAGTGCCTGTTGGCGGCGTCCCCTAACTACCCCGCGCCAGCTCCGCGGCGTTCTTCGCGGTGCCGACGACCAGCCGCCCGTCCACCTCGAGCAGCGGACGCCTCACCAGCCGCGGCTCCTCCACCATCAGCCGGACCAGATCGTCGTCGGAGAGCGCGTCCCTGTCCAGGCCCAGCTTCTTGACCGACGGGCTGCGCCACGAGAATATCTCTCTCGGCGAGTCGTCGCCCAGCAGCCCGCGCAACTCGGCCTCGTCGAACGGCTCCTTGAAGAAGTCCCGCTCCTCGACCTCAACTCCTTCTTGCGAAAGCAACGCTTTCACCTTCTTGCAGGTGCTTCAACGCTGCCAGGTGTACATCTTCATGGTGTCTGCTCCTTCACCCCCATCCTAACCTTCCCCCATCGAGGGGGAAGGGACTTCACGCCGCCTGCGGAACGTACAACTCCCGCCGCAGCCCGTGCGTGTAGATGCCGCGGAATATCTGGCTGCGCCAGCTTGCCAGCACTGAGACTATGAACGCCGCACCGGTGACCCACAGCAGCAGCGCCGGGTCGACGTAGTCGGCAAGGAAGCCGTTCAGCAGGTTCACCGACGCCATCAACGCGCCCACGTGCATCGAGTATATCCCGGCCACGCGTCCCCTCACCCCGTCGGGCACGACCGACTGGATGATGGTGTGCGTCAGCGTCATGAAGCCGCCCTGCGCCGCGCCCATCCCGGCCGCGGCGACCATCGCCATGGGCAGATTGATCGAGGCGGCGAGTATCGCCGGACACAGTCCGCTGAAAATGCCCAGGTACAGGAACGCCTGACCGCGAATCCGCTCGCTCTGCACGCCGGCGAGCAGCGAGACGGACACGAGCGCGCCGCCACCCACCGCCATCATCAGGTAGGTGAACGCCGTGGCTCCCTCGCTGCCGAGCTGCCGCGCCGACAGCACCGGCAGCAGGGACTCGAACGCCATGGTCAGTCCGCAGTGCAGCACCGCGATAATCACCATGCTGCGCATGATGGGCGTGCGGTACACGTAGAAGAGCCCCTCGGTGAGGTTGCCGATGAAGGCCTTGCGGCGGTCCATCTCGCCCGTGGACGCGGTGCGCACGCGCAGGGCCTGCACCAGGCTCACGGCGTAGAAGCCGGTGCAAAGGACGAAGGCGCTCTCCACCCCGACGAAGTGGACCAGCGGCAGGATGCTCAGCGGCCCGATCAGCCGCGCGCCGTGGTTGGTGGCCTGGTTCAGCGCAATGGCGTTGAGCAGCAGATTGCGCGGCACCACGTTGGGAATCAGCGCCTGGGCGGCCGGCATGTGCGCCGCGCGCGCCGACCCGTTGACGAACGCCAGCGCCACCAGGTGCCATACCTGGACGGCGTCGAACAGTATCACCGCCACCAGCACTATGTTGTGGACGAGGTTCAGGCCGAACATGGCCGCGAGCACGTTGCGGCGGTCGAATCGGTCGCTCAGGTATCCGGTGAACGGCGTGACGACCACGCGCGGTATCATCGCCATGAAGGTGACGACGCCCACCCACAGTGAGGAGTCGGAGATGTCGTAGGCCAGCCAGCCGCGCGCGATTATCAGCGCCCACGCGGCGGCGGAGGCGGCCATGCCCGCCGTCCAGACAGTCCTGAAGTCGCGATGCTTCAGCGCGGGAAAGTACCTGTTCATCACCCCACCTGCGGTGGGCGGCCTGTGTGCGACAGGCCGGCGCTCCGTCGGAGTACGTTAGCGTCGCCGCGCCGCCCGCGCGGTCGCGACAACGTTACTTCAACGCACCCACGAGCGCAAGCGTGGGCGAGGGCGTTAGGCGGGGTGGAGACGGCGGACCGGCCGGTGGACTCGCCTGGAGCTGGCTGTCTGCGCGGCCGGCGGAGCGCGTTACAAAGTAAGCTTTCGCCGGAAGTGTAACATTCCGTGCTGTTCGTACTTGGGGCCTGTAACGTAGCGGCGGATCTTCGCGTCGGAACTGTCACGAAACTGGGTGAACGCGACGGGGATTCGACCGGCTTGGGGGCGAAATGGGACTGGTCGTCTCGCCGGGCCGGCCGGCTGGGCGACGGGGTGCGCTTCGGTTGTTAAGGTTGGCATGAGAGGATAGTAGCACGGATGTACGGGGTTGTCAATGGGGGGTTTCCGGCTTCTCTACGACGATGACCGAATATGGCTATGGTGGATTCTCGCCGGTTTGGCGGTGATGGGTCTGGGGGTGTTGGGATGTGCCAGTGTCGGTCGGGCAGGAGAAAACCCATGCCTCGACTCGCCCCCGGCCGAAGCGGACTTTTGGTTCAGGTCCCCGGTCGGCAGGGACTTCCACATGGCCTTCGCCTCGCGCCTCGACGTGGATTTCGGGGAGACCGCGGGGTTGACACTCTCGCTCAGGAACGCTCGCTCTTACCCGCAGAGCATCAGCACGGGGTATAGCCCGATAGTGGGGTTCAGTGTCACCACGCCAGATTGCGAGCTCGTGTGGGAATCCCCGGTGTTTCGGTTGCTTCCAATGGTGCATCTGGCCTTCGAGCCCAGGGAGGAGAAAGATTTCGTTGACGAGTGGAGTTTCGTGGACGATTGGGGGGAGCTCGTTCCTCCCGGTGACTACGTTGTGCACACCAATATGGTGATTCACGGGGTTGTGGTGCCGGGATTCATCGCGCCGGAGTTGTTCTATACGGGAAACCTCGCCGATTGGGACGCCAGGCTTTTGAGATTCAGGAGGATTCACGTTGGGGAGGAGCAGCTGAGCGCCGTGCGCTTTGAACATCCACCAACGACGGTGGATCCGTCCGCTTGCGGTGACCCCGCAGACGAGACGTACATAAGGCAGGTGATGGACAAGTATGAGGACACGCTCCAAATCAAGGACTTTCTCTATGGGGTTCGCGATGCGTATCTGCTGGATGAGAACAGGAGGCCCACCGAAGTGCGCGGCATCCGCGTCGTCGTCCAGTCTCTGCCGCAGGATTCATCGGCCAGGAATCTGCCGAAATGCCTGGATGGTGTGCCTGTGCAGGTTGTGGTGAGGCCGGATGATTGATCTGGAAGGGGTATTGACTCTGCGAACACATACGTTCTAGCATCGAATCACGGGAAGAGGCCGCACACGCGATCTACGCTTGTTGGTGGCTGGCCCTGACGATAGCGGCCCTGGCGTTGTGCCAGTCCGGAGATGTTGGTCAAGGAGAGAGTTCGATATGTGGCGATGGTGGATTCTCGCCGGCTTGGTGGTGATGGCCCTGGGGGTGTCGGCTTGCGGCGATGGCACGCACGACGTGGGGCTGTGCGCCGACCAAGGGCACCTCAAACGTAGCTGGGAATCGGACATCCGCTGGGAATTGTCCGGCGACACAGGGACCGTCGATGACGAGTTCTATCAGGAGCTCTACCGAACGTTCGCCCCGCGCCTGGATGTGAAATTGGGAGAGACCGCGAAGCTGACGCTGACGATTCGCAACAGGAGCGACGAGGCCCAGACGCTCACGATGAGGTATTACGCGGCGAACGTAATCTTCACCATCACCACGCCGGGTTGCTTTCCGGTCTGGTTCTCACCCAAGGTGGAGGGTATCGAGCGGAGGACGGAGGTGCGCTTCGAACCGGGCGAGGAAAAGCAATACGAGAGTCGAGGCGAGTGGAACTTCCAGGTGGAGGATCTTGGGCACAAGGTATGGCCGGGCTGGTATCTGGCCCACGCGATCGTGGGGGTGTACGACGAATCCGAGGAGGAGCGCATCGGCGTGATGGTGGCTTACAGGCGCTTCTACGTGAGGGAGGCGGAGTTGTTCGGCGCGCGCGACGAGCACCCGCCGGCGCCCGTGGACCCGTCCTCGTGTGGCGGGCCCGTGAGGGGGATTGAGCAGGCTTCGCGAGAGCGCGAAGAACATGGGGGTTGGCTCAGGGATCTCCGAGATATCCAATCCTGGGACCGCCGCTTCAGATACGCGCTCGCCGCGCCCCTGCTGGACGAGAACAGGTTGTTCGTTGGCGTATACGGCCTCCGTGTCGTCGTTCGTGGGCCGCTGATGGACGATTTAAGGTTGCCGGATTGCGTGGGGAAGTTGCCGGTGCAGGTCGTGGTGGTGGAGTGGAGCAACCGGACGTGGTGAAGGAGGGGAAGAGGAGGAGGTTGGTGGGCTTGACTTTGGGGAAGGATGGTAATGTCAAGATGCGGGCGGGGAGACTGAGGACCCGCTAAGGAGTTTCTGGCTCGGCGGGACTGTTGCAGCAGACCCGCCGAGTGTGTCCCCCGCCCGCACCAACCAACACACCGAGTGCTCGCAGACCCCTTTGGGAAGGCCCGACGACTGATGCAGAAGGGGTATTGACTCTGCGGGCACATACGTTCTAGCATCGATTCACGGGAAGAGATCGCACACGCGACCTGCGCGTGGCGGCGGCTGGCCCTGGCAATAGCGGCCCTGGCGCTGTGCCAGCCTGGAGCCGTTGGTTAAGAGAGGGTATCGATATGTGGCGATGGTGGATTCTCGCCGGCCTGGTGGTGATGGCCCTGGGGGTGGTGACCATGGTAGTTGCATCGTACAGCAGCAGTTCAAGGCCCTGTCTCGTCAACCAGGTCAGCGAGGAGTTTCAAAACCGGTACTCGTCGCGCCTCGACGTGGACATCGGGGAGACCGCGTTGCTGACGCTGACGATGCGGAACACCCAGCGCTATGGGCAAGGGTTCGATGCGGGGTACATACCCCCCTT
>DAOUJZ010000042.1:0-91757 GCA_034421955.1 Dehalococcoidia bacterium
CTTCGATGTCGTCGACCTCAGCAACCTTCAGCGCCAGGTGCTGCACAACGCCGAGACCGTGGGCCTCTCCAAGCTGGAGTCGGCCAAGCAGACGCTCCGGCGCTACAACCCCGACGTCAACGTCGTCGCACACGAGTTCGCCATCAACTCGGAGAACGCAATGGAGTTGATGCGCGACTACGACGTCATCGTCAACGGCGCCGACAACTTCGCGACGCGCTACCTCGTGAACGACGCCGCCTACCTGAGCGGCAAGCCGCTGGTGGACGGCTCGATCCTGATCTTCGACGGGCAGGTGACGACCTACCTGCCCGGGCAGGGATGCTACCGCTGCCTGTTCCCGTCGCCCCCGCCGCCCGGGATGGTGCCCAACTGCGCCGAGGCGGGCGTCTTGGGTGCGCTGACTGGCACGATCGGCAGCCTGCAGGCGACCGAGGTGGTCAAGGTGCTGCTGGATATCGGCGAGCTGCTCACGGGCCGCCTGTTGCTGGTCGACGCGCTCAACATGGAGTTCCGCATGGTCAAGACGCGGCGCGACCAGAACTGCCCCCTCTGCGGCGATAGCCCGACGGTGACGGAGCTCATCGACTACGAGATCTTCTGCGGTCTGGCGCCGGCGAACGAGGCTGCAGACACGGTGGCCGCGGGCTAGTATCCCCATCGCCACATGCACAGCGCCACCATCGTCGATGCCATCGGCAACACGCCGCTCATCGAGGCGCCGTCGCTGAGCCCCCGGCCCGGCGTGCGCCTCTTTGCCAAGCTGGAAGGCCATAACCCCACCGGCAGCGTCAAGGACCGCATCGCGCGCGCCATGCTCGCCAGCGCCGTTGAAGAGGGGCTGCTGGCGGAGGGCAAGACGCTCCTCGAGCCGACCTCCGGCAACACCGGCATCTCGCTCGCCATGATCGCGCAGCGGCTCGGCTACCCCTTTACCGCCGTTATGCCGGAGAACGTCGGGCCCGAGCGCACCGAACTGCTGCAGGCCTACGGCGCCGAGGTCGTCTACTCGCCGGGGGAGGGCGGCACGAACGGCTCCATCGAGATGGCGCAGCAGATGGCACAGGACGAGCGCTACGTGATGCTCTACCAGTACGGCAACGGGGCCAACCCGCGCGCCCACTACGAGACGACGGGCCCCGAGATTCTGCGCGACCTGCCCACGGTGACCCACTTCGTGGCGGGGCTCGGAACCGGCGGCACCCTGATGGGCGTGGGGCGCCGGCTGAAGGAGCACAACCCCGACATCCACATCGTCGCCGCCGCGCCGGAGCCCGACGACCGCATCCAGGGGTTGCGTGCGCTCGAGGAGGGCTTCATCCCGCCCATCCTCGACCTATCGCTGCTCGATGCGCGGCTGATGGTCTCCAGCGAGGAGTCGTTCCGCATGACGGCGGCACTGATGCACCGCGAGGGCATATTCGCCGGCGTATCGTCGGGCGCCGTGGCCGCCGCCGCCATCCGCGTCGCCGCACGCGTCGAGGGCGATGCCGACATCGTCATGCTCTGCGCCGACAGCGGTTGGAAGTACCTGAGCACCGGCCTCTGGACGCGCGACTATGCCGACCTGGAGGCGTCGGTCGGAGGGAAGATCTGGTGGTAGGCGCACCGCGCATGAGCGCCCCTCCCCGCCCCGGCGCGCTCGCCGTGCGCGTCGTCTGCCGCAGCGGCCGCCCTGCCCCCGCGCTCATCGACTGCCTCGAGCGCGACGGCATCGACTACGTGGCGAGCGACCCGGAGGCCGGCGTGCCGGCGGGCGCGGCCGACTGCGTGCTGCTCGATGCGCTTGAGGCGGGCATCGCTGCGGACGATGCGCCGTTCGTTGGGGCGTCGCGCTCGCGCGTGCCCGTCCTCGCCGTCCTCGCGCCGTCGCAGCTCGGCGCGGCTCCCGGCGCGCAGGCGGACGACGTCATCGTCTGCCCGTGGCACCCGGGCGAGCTGGCGCTGCGCGTCGAACGCCTCAAGGCGGCGGCCGTGCCGGACGAAGCGCCGGGCATCATCCGCGTCGACGACCTGGTCATCGACACCAACCGCTACGACGTCTTCCTGGCCGGCAGGCCGGTGCTGCTGACCTTCAAGGAGTACGAGTTGTTGAAGGTGCTGGCGGCGAATCCAGGCCGCGTCTACCGCCGCGAGACGCTGCTGGAGCAGGTGTGGGGCTACGCCTACTTCGGCGGGACCCGGACGGTGGACGTCCACGTGCGCCGCCTGCGCAGCAAGATAGAGGACGCCACGCACACCTTCATCGACACCGTCTGGAACGTCGGCTACCGCTTCCGCGGCTAGGCCGCTCGCACGCGAGACCCCTTCCTCGCCATTCCTGGAGGCGTGGGCAATTCGCTGGCAGGTGTTGGAGGGATTGCGGGAAGTGGGCGCCGACGCTGCTGTTGCGGCGACCTCATCCCGTGAAAGGAGTCAAGAGCACCTCGCCCCTGTAGTGGTGTTGGTCGGCGTGCTGCGTCCGGATTCCTAACTTTCACAGAATGACGAAAGCGGGGGCCCGGAATGGCGGACGGGGGACACCCCTGCCCCGACCACCCCCTGCGTCGTGTAACCTGTGGCGCGACGAGGAGGAGGTGCACCATGTCGCTGCGTTCCGATATCCCCGACCAGTACACAACGGCCAACGGCTACAACATCCGCTACATCGAGAAGGGCTCCGGCAGGCCGCTGATCTGCATCCACGGCCTGTCGCTTCCCATCTCCGCCGACCAGTACCTCGTCTCCATCGATGCCCTTGCCGAGCACTCGCACGTTTACGCGCTCGACATGCCCGGCTGGGGGCTCTCCGACCTGCCGGCGGACGGCTACTCCTTCCAGATGTGGTCGGACACGCTGCGCGACTTCTGCGACCAGCTCGGCCTTAACGGGGTCGACGTCGCGGGCCAAAGCCTGGGCGGGTGGACGGCGGCGGTGTTCGCCTACCTCAATCCCACCCTCGTGCGCCGCGTCATCCTCATCGGCGCCGCCGGGCTGAACCCGGCGCCGGCGTCCGTGACGGGCGAGGTGCAGCTGCCGGAGCACGATGCGCTGCGCACCCACCTGTGGCGCGAGTGGACCGACTACGCGGAGATCACCGATGAGCAGGTGGAGGAGCTGTACCGCCGCGCTCGCCGCGAGGGCCGCGTGGAGGCGTGGCAGGGCATCCAGGCCTACGTCGGCAACCAGGAGGAGCGCGACCGCTACAGCCTTCGCCGCATCCTGCCCCACCTGCAGCAGCCGGTGCTGGTGGTGTGGGGCGACGACAATTCGGGCATTCGCGTGCGCTACGGCATCGAGGCGTTCTGGCTGGCGCCGAACGCGCGTCTGGCGGTGATGTACGGCGGGGACCACAGCTCGATGGGCTTTGCGACTCGCGAGTTCGAGCGCACCGTCCGCGACTTCCTGACGACGGAAGAGCTGAAGTTCGTGAAGTAGCGCGCGGCGAGCATGCCGGAGCGCTATACTAGGACTCGGCCTGGCCGCGGCCAACCGCGTGGCGCATTCGTCTAGCGGCCCAGGACATCGCCCTCTCAAGGCGAAGATCACGGGTTCGAATCCCGTATGCGCCACCACTAGCCCTTCCCCTATAGTTCTCAAATGCTCCAAATATTTCCTGATTTACGGCTAAATCACAGCAATTTGATTCACTGATATGCCATGGCTCTCTTCCGAGTTCCCACAGCAGATGTGGTAAGATACGTGGGAATGGGACGACACCAGGAGGCCCCATGGCACTATCGGCGACGCAGGTGAAGGCCCTCGAGGAACCAGGGCGATACTCGGATGGCGGGGGTCTCCACCTCTACATCAGCAAGGCAGGTGGCAAGTCGTGGGTCCAGCGCATCACGGTCGACGGACGCCGCCGCGATATCGGGCTGGGCGGATATCCGTCGGTCAGCCTTGCCCGCGCGAGAGAGAAGGCTGCAGCCAACCGGGCTGCCATCGCGGACGGCCGCGACCCCGTTGCCGAGAAGCGCACGCTTGCAACGCCGACGTTCAGGGAGGCCGCCTGCAGCGTTTACGAGGCGAACCGGCCGCGCTGGCGCAACGCCAAGCACATTGCCAACTGGACGCAAGTGCTGGAGCGCCACGCGATGCCGGCGCTTGGCAGTACGCCAATAGACCGTATAGGACGTGGCGATGTGCTTCGGGTGCTGAGCCCGATCTGGACGAGCCGTCCGGAGACGGCGCGACGGGTACGCCAGCGAATGCGGACCATCTTTCGCTGGGCAATGGCGCACGGGTTCATGGAGGCCAACCCTGCGGGGGAGGCCGTCGATGGTGCGTTGCCCCGGATGCCGAAGACCAGGGCGCACTTCAGGTCGCTGCCGTACCAGGAGGTCGCATCGGCGCTCGGAACGATCGAAGCATCCCAGGCCTCGATGGCTGCCAAGCTGTGCCTCCGGTTCCTGGTGCTGACGGCAGCGCGCTCTGGCGAGGTGCGGGGAGCCACATGGAACGAGATTGACCTTGGTGGCCGCGAATGGCGCATACCAGCTGGGCGGATGAAGGCGGGTTTGGAACACCGGGTGCCGCTGAGCGCACAGGCGCTGGAAGTACTTGAGCAGGCAGTTGCCCTGCGTGACGAGAACGGTCTGGTGTTTCCGTCGCCGCTGAAAGCGGGCTCGCCCATGTCGGACATGACGCTGACGAAAGTGCTTCGTTCGACGGGGCTGGCCCAACGAGCGACGGTGCATGGGTTCCGCAGTAGCTTCAAGGACTGGACGATGGAGCAGACGGACACGCCATGGGCTGTGGGGGAGGCGGCGCTTGCACATGCGTTGGGCAACTCGACCGAGCAGGCGTATGCGAGGTCGGATCTGTTCGAGCGCCGGCGCGTGCTCATGCAGCAGTGGGCTGACTACCTGAGCGGGTAGTTACGACAGGACCGGGCGCACCGGCTTCCAATCGCCTTGCGAATGCATGAGGCGGGCAAGCTATGTGCCCGCAATGGGCAGAGACTCCAACCAGAGAGTGATGTCGCTCAATCGCCACCTGACGGCATTGGTGCCGACCCTGACGGGCCGCGGGAACTCTTCGTCCTGCATAAGCCGGTAGATCGATGAGCGGCTCAATCCGGTCATCTCCTCGACCTGTCGTCGCCTGAGCAGGCGATCACCCAGGGGCAGCGGCCCATTGGCCATGTAGCTGTTCTCATGTACGTGATTCATGCTCGTTCTCCTTGCTCTCGTGGTTCATTGCGCTCTTCGCCGAGCCCGCGCGGGCCCGCAGTGGGCTGTCACAGCCGGTCGAACTGCCATCGAATGTGGGACGCTACTAGGCGACGCACCATGCCTCTTAAGGGAGGACGTGCACGTCCTCCCTTTTGTGGACAGGGGCGGAAATGGGCCGGATCTGCTGTCATACCCGTGTACAGGGATTTGCGTCAGTTCCCAAAAGGGAAATCGAAGGGCGTTTGAGGCTGAAACGGGCGGAAGGCGAGGGAAGTCCAGGCCGGTGTTGCGAGCACTTTGGCGAAAGGCTGAGGTCCGAAAAATCAGGGAGTAGTTCCCCAAAGGGAAGTGGGGCTGGCTGCTACATCGGAGCGAGCAACTGGACGTGGAGACCGGAATCCGGAGTGCGTACCCCCCTACCGGACGGCCCCCTACAGGACATCGGGCCAGCGGCATAGACGTTCCGGCCGGTTCCGTGGGTCCGCTGAAGGTCTTTCGAACGATCGATTGCGCTCCCATGCCTTCGCCTCCTCGCAGATGGACTGGTGATGCCTGCCGTCGAGTCTGGGGAGGCCGGATGACGAGCGGTATCCCCTGCGGGGGACTGCATCTGGGTAGTGGCTACGAGGGCACTGCACCGACGAAATCCCTTTCGAGGGACTACGCGGGAAAACGCTGCCGTGATGTCATGGGGCTGTACAGAGGATGGCGTTTGGTTGCAAGTTGCAGGTTTGGTGGCGCCCAAGCCCTGGACAGGGTGAAATCGGCCCCTACAGGACATGAAGCGAACACTTCTTGTCAGGGGCTGGTTGCAAGGGAAACCGCATCGCTCACGCCTGAGACCTGCAAGTTGCAGGAGGAGGGACTGGTGGAACAGGGTGAGACGGTCATGACCGGAGGCGGAGGCACCGAGTGGCGAGACGGTATCCGGGCCAGGGCTTTGCTGCTCGACTTGGTGAGCGGGAACGGGAAATGGGGAGCGGCGCGCGTCCTCGGGTCGACGCCGAGGACGACGGCCTCGTGCATGCGGACGGGGAGGCTGAGCGAGCTGCGGCCGAGCGGCGGTGGTGGCTGCGCCGCATCCTGACCTTCGGATTGCGGCGCGACTAGCTCCGAGCCCATCCTCGGAGCGGATTGTCGCAGCGGGCACTACATCGGAGCGCAACGATGGCAGAATTGCGGCGAGTGATTTGTTACGGGCTGGCCGGAAGGAGGGTTCGTGCCCTTTCACTCGCTCGGTCGTACGTGTGACAATCAAGTCAGTTTCTGGCTTTTCAGGTTTCCCGCCGAGAAACTTGGAGGGTTCCCATCTCTCGAACCCGGGACCGGCTGCATAGGATTCGAGCACTGCGCTCTCCGAACAGCCGCCCAAGGGCCGGACCGGAAGGATTGAGCCTTGCTCTCCCGATGGTCTCCCCAGAGGGACAAGCGCCTTCCCGCTGCGTGAGGCGGTCGAGGGGTTGAGCATGGCTCCTCCGAGACCCTCTCGGAAGACGGGACGCAACCGTAGCGAGTACGGTGCATATCGTGGCCGGAGTGCGGCGGAGCGCCTCGGCCGGTTCCTCATGGCTGCGGCGCGACCGTCACGCGGTTGGGTCGCAGTTGACCACGAACTGACTGGAGACGTGTTCGGCCGCTTGACGCCCACGTAGCTCTTCCGGGAGACCTCGCACCCGCCACTAGGCCCGAGTTGTGCCTTTCTTGCGGCGATGTCCTGGGGTTGATCGCAGGCAGGCCTCGTATTACTTCAGTCAGATGCGGCGCAGGGTCAACTCATGCAAGACCAGAGCCGAATTCAAGGACCTGAATTGCTTAGGGCGCCGGTGCGTGGATCTCGCGCTCGCGCAGGTCTCCGTTGCGGGATGGCGTACAATGCGGGCCGAGGGCATCGCGGAGCGGTGAAGATGGAGTTGTACCAGCTGGACTACGTGTTGCATGAACCCTGCGAGGAGCAAGGGTGGTTCTACATGGCTGAGATACCCGAACTTCCCGGATGCCGAGCTTGGGCGGAGACACCCAAAGAGACGCTGGCTGAACTGTGCACGGTAGCCGAGCATTTCATTCACTCCTACCAGAACCGTGGCAAGCCGCTGCCTGAGCGGATAGCCCGGTTGCGGACGGGACAGGGCAGTATCTCCGTCGCTGTATGACTTACAGGGAGTTGACGAGGAAGCTCAGAAGGCTGGGTTGCGTCTTCGACCGTCAGGCAGGAGGTTCTCACGAAATCTGGATCAACCCAGCCAACAACCAGGAAACAACTGTCCCGAGGCATAGCAATCGGGACTTGGCCACAGGAACAGTCCACGGGATCCGAAGAGACTTGGGCATCACTAGGCAGGAGTTCGACCGGGCGTAGGGTCGACAGCAAACCGATGACTTCGTTAGCAAATTGTAGGTCTCCCTCGTAAGGAGTTAGCAGGACATGGCGTCTGAAGAAGGTCGGGTCAGAATTGCAGACGTGTCTACCCACCTGAGCGCAGCGTGAGACTCCATCTACCGTCGGGTTGACTCCAAGCACTTGCCCGTACCGAGGATGGGACGACTTCTCCGATTTCGTCTCTCCGAAATAGACGAATGGGTAAGAATGGGGGGACGGAATTGATTCAACCACCCAGAGAGCTGTTAAGGCCTCACAAGTGGGTGAGTAAGGGTGAAGCGTCAAGCGCCTATGCCGCGTATCTTTGACAACCTTGCACCTGACTCCAGTCTTCTGCCCGTGCTGCGGGAGACCTTGGAGTTGTCGTCGCGAGCGGACTTCTGCATCGGCTACTTCAACCTGCGCGGTTGGGCCGGGCTCGCGCCACATGTGGACGACTGGAGCGACGGTGACGGACCGTGCCGCGTACTCATCGGGATGCAGAGGCTGCCGCACGAAGACCTCCGGGATGCCCTGAGCCTCGTCGATAGGCCGTCGGGCATGGACAACCAGACGGCGCATCGTCTCAGGGTCCAGTTAGCCGAACAACTTCGCCAGCAGCTCACTATCGGCGCTCCTACCAACGCTGACGAGCGGACCTTGCGGCAGTTGGCCGAACAGCTTCGCGCCAAGAAGGTCGTCGTCAAGCTCTTCCTGCGTCACCCACTGCACGCAAAGCTCTACCTGCTGTTTCGCAATGATCCCATCAACCCAGCCGTGGGCTATTTGGGAAGCAGCAACCTAACCTTTGCGGGCCTCTCGGGACAGGGCGAGCTGAACATGGACGTGCTCGACCAGGACGCCACAGCGAAACTCAAGCAGTGGTTCGAGGACAGGTGGAACGACCGGTTCTGCGTCGACATTACGGACGAACTGCTCCAGATCATCGAAGAGAGTTGGGCGAGGGAGGCGTTGATACCGCCCTACCACGTCTACCTGAAGATGGCCTACCACCTCTCCCACGAAGCTCGCGCCGGCCTCGCCGAGTTCAGGATTCCCAAGGTATTCGGTGACCGGTTGTTCGACTTCCAGGCAGCGGCGGTCAAGATAGCAGCCCATCACCTGAACAAGCGCAACGGCGTGCTCATTGGGGACGTTGTGGGACTTGGCAAGACGCTCATGGCCACCGCCGTCGCTCGCATCTTCGAAGACGACTACGGGCTGGAGACGCTCATCATCTGCCCAAAGAACCTTGTCCCAATGTGGGAAGACTACGTGTACCAGTACCAATTGCGGGCCAGGGTGCTGTCCCTAAGCAGGGTTATCGGTGAGTTGCCCACGCTGCGCCGTTACCGGCTCGTCATCATCGACGAGAGCCATAACCTCCGCAATCGGGAAGGGCGCCGCTACCGAGCCATCCAGGAGTATGTTCGAGCCAACGAGAGCAAGTGCATCCTCCTTTCGGCCACGCCCTACAACAAGACGTACTTGGACCTGTCCAGCCAACTCCGCATCTTCGTGGAGGAAGATCAGGACCTGGGCATCCGCCCCGAACGACTCCTGCGGGCGTTGGGCGAGATCGAGTTCAGCAGGCGTCACCAGGCGTCGCCACGCACCCTGGCGGCCTTTGACTTCAGTGAGTACGCCGACGACTGGCGCGACCTGATGCGCCTCTACCTGGTGCGCCGCACCCGCAGCTTCATCCAGGACAACTATGCGGATACGGACCAGGAGACTGGCCGGAGGTTCCTTACCTACGAGGACGGGACCCGCTCGTTCTTCCCGACCCGCGTGCCAAAGACAGTCAAGTTCGCAATCGACGACTCCAACCCCAAAGACCAGTACGCCAAGCTGTACTCTCCGCAAGTGGTCGACATAGTGAAGGACCTCCACCTGCCCAGGTACGGCCTCGGCAATTACGTGCTGGACAACCCGGAGACATCACCCACCGAGGAAGAGGGGCGACAGATCGACGACCTGTCTCGGGCTGGGAAGCGTCTCATCGGGTTCTGCCGCACCAACCTGTTCAAGCGCCTAGAGAGCAGCGGAGCGGCCTTCCTGCAATCAGTGGAGCGGCACGTGCTCCGCAACTACGTCTTCCTCCACGCCATCAGGAATGGTCTGCCCCTGCCCCTCGGCACTCAGGACGCCGAGATGCTGGACTCCCGCTTCACCGACGAGGACGCGGACCAGGCGAAGGGCGCTCTCTTCGACCCTGATGACGACGACCAGGAGGAAGCAGCTGAGAAGATGAACGGCGCTTGGACTACCTCCGACTTTGAGGCGCGGGCAGCCCAGATATACGGCGAGTACCTGGGCCGCTACAGTCGACGCTTCAAATGGCTCCGCGCCGACCTATTCAAGGATTCCCTTGAGAGCGAACTTCTCTCGGACTCAAACGCCCTCATGGACATACTCTTGACCTACGGGAACTGGGATCCGGCCAAAGACGCCAAGCTCAATGCGCTCAACTCACTGCTGACGGAGACCTTCCCGGACCAGAAGGTGCTGGTGTTCTCTCAATTCGCCGATACGGTTGACTACCTGGAAGCACAGCTCAAGAAGAGAGGGGTGGCGGACATGGCAGGAGTCACAGGGAACTCCGCCGACCCCACGGATTCGGCATGGCGCTTCAGCCCGGACAGCAACCAGCGGCCGGGCCAAGGCAAACCGGAGCGTGAGCTTCGCGTCCTGGTCGCCACCGACGTGCTCAGCGAGGGCCAGAACCTTCAGGACTCCCACGTCGTCGTGAACTACGACTTGCCCTGGGCCATCATCCGTCTCATCCAGCGTGCGGGTCGCGTCGACCGCATTGGGCAGAAGGCAGAGGAGATACTCTGTCACTCATTCCTACCGGCCGAAGGCGTCGAGCGCATCATCGACCTGCGCGGGCGGGTCCGGGAGCGACTAAGGGAGAACGCCGAAGTGGTAGGTGCAGACGAAGCGTTCTTTGAGGATGAAGACGACGCTCAAGCCATCCTAAACCTGTACCACGAGCGGGCTGGCATCCTGGACGGCGACCCGGAGGGGGACGTAGACCTGGCGTCACACGCTTACCAGATATGGAAGAACGCCATCAGTGCGGACTCGTCACTGGAGAAGGCTGTGGCCGATTTACCCGACGTCGTCTTTTCCTCGCGGGAGCACGCGCCTATCGCCCAACGGCCCGAGGGCACCCTCGTGTTCATGCGTACCGCCGATGGCAACGACGCCCTAGCCTACGTGGACCGCGAGGGCCAAAGCATCACTGAGTCGCAGATTGAAATCCTCTCCGCCGCCGAGTGCGGGCCCCACACTCCGGCGCAGCCTCATCACGAGAGCCACCATGAGCTTGTTGCCGAGGGCGTCAAGCATGTCGTCAGAGAGGAGAAGCGAGTCGGCGGCCAGTTGGGAAGGCCCTCCGGCGCCCGCTTCCGCACCTATACTCGCCTCAAAGCCTATGCCAACTCCATCAAGGGCCAGCTGTTCGACGTGAACGCTCTTCACAAGGCAATAGACGAAATCTATCGCTATCCTCTGCGCCCGTCAGCAGTTGACACTCTCAACCGACAGATTCGCAGCGGAATCTCCGACGACCAGCTAGCTGAGATCGTCATGTCGCTGCGTGAGGAGAACAGGCTCTGTCTGACCGGTGACGCCGCCGCGGAGGCCCGGGAACCACAGATCATCTGCTCCCTGGGATTGTTCGATACGGAGGGTAGCCCCTGATGCCTGTCTCGATTGAAGAGCTACGGCCTCACCTACAGGCTTTCGACTTTCCACGTCTCTTCGTCGAGGGCCTGGGTTGGGACCACTACTTCACGGAGTCGTTCGTCGTTCAGGTCAACGAGCGGGACTACACGCTCAATCCCATTGCAGAGAAGGCAGGGTTCGCCGTCTACGAGTGCGCCTCTGGGCTTGATGGCGCAATACCGGATTATCCGAGCCGTCGCAAGATCGAGAGTGAGGTCACGAAGCGCACCTTTGAGCACTTGATCATCTTCACGGGTCCCGACCGCACGGTCCAGAAATGGCAGTGGGTCAAGCGAGAGACTAGTAAGCCGCTGTCCTACAACGAGCAAGACTTTTCTGTTGGTCAGACAGGGCAGCCGGTGCTACAACGCCTACAGAATGTCGCCTTCACCTTGGAGGACGAGGCAAGGGGGATCGGCATCTCCGATGTTACGTCTAGGGTATACGGGGCCTTCGACGTAGAGAGGGTCACCAAGCGCTTCTACGAACGATTCCAGAAGGAGTTGAAGGACTTCGGGAAGTTCATCGAGGGCATCACGGCCCAAGGCGATCGTGACTGGTACGCCTCCCTCATGCTCAACCGCATGATGTTCGTCTATTTCGTCCAGAAGCAGGGCTTCCTTGACGGTGACCTAGACTACCTGCGCAACCGCCTCAGGATGGTGCGGGAGCAGAGCGGCGGCGGGCGCTTTCAGCAGTTCTACCGCCTCTTCCTTCTGCGATTGTTCCACGAGGGTCTCGGACAGCCAGAAGCTCAGCGTGCGCCCGAGCTAGCTGTCCTCCTCGGCCGGGTGCCCTTTCTCAATGGGGGCCTCTTCGACGTACATGATCTGGAACGTGACAACCCCGGAATCAGCATCCCTGACGCCGCCTTCAAGCAAGTCTTCGACTTCTTCGACGGCTATAGCTGGCATCTTGACGAGCGCCCTGGACGCAAGGACAACGAGATCAACCCTGACGTGTTGGGCTACATCTTCGAGAAGTACGTCAACCAGAAGCAGATGGGGGCCTACTACACCAAGGAGGACATCACCGGCTACATCTCGCGCAACACGGTCATCCCCTACCTCTTCGATGCCGCCAAGAAGGAGTGCCCCGTGGCTTTCGGGTCGGACGGCGGCGTGTGGCGATTGTTGCGCGATGACCCAGACCGATACATCTACCCTGCCGTCGGCCACGGCATTGCATGGAACGCCCGGCAGCCAGAAGCCCCGGTTCGTCTCGATGTTCCATTCGACCTGCCCAAGGACATCGCCGAAGGCATGGGCGACATGTCCAAGCGCAGCGGTTGGCACGCCTCTGCGCCGGAGAACTACGCTCTGCCTACCGAGACTTGGCGGGAGGTCGTCGCCCGCCGTCAGCGATACGAAGGGGTCAAGGCCAAGCTCGCCTCTGGTGAGGTGCAGGAGATCAACGACCTCATCACGCTGAATCTAGACGTCGAGAAGTTCGCCAGGGACGTCATCGCCCAGAGTGAGGGTCCGGAGTTGCTGCGCGCCTTCTGGCACGCTCTCTATGGTAACCGCGAACGCCGCGACACCGGAGTTTCCGTCCTCGACCCCACCTGCGGTTCCGGCGCATTCCTTTTCGCCGCCCTCAACATTTTGGAACCTCTCTACACCACCTGCCTGGAGGGAATGCGGGGCTTCTTGGACGACGCCGAAAGGTCTGAGCGCAAGCGCAGCCCTGAGCACTTGAGGGACTTTCGTCGAATCCTGGAGCAGGTGGAAAAGCACCCCAGTGAGCGTTACTTCATTCTCAAGTCCATCGTCCTCAACAATCTCTACGGCGTGGACATTGAGGAAGCAGCCGTCGAAATCTGCAAGTTGCGCCTCTTCCTGAAGCTGGTTGCCCAGCTTGAGAGCTACGACCAGATAGAGCCGCTACCGGATATTGACTTCAACGTCCGCTCCGGGAACACGTTAGTGGGGTTCACATCACTGGACGCCGTACGCCAGGCTATGACGATCATGCCCAACGGCCAGCACCGGCAGGTGTTCCCGGAGGACCAGGCAATCCTCGACCGCATCAATGAGCAGGCCGAGGTCGCGAGCGCCGCCTTCAACCAGTTCCGGTGGCAGCAGACTGTCTTCAGCGACGATGCTCACATCACATCCGAGCACAAAGCCAAGCTTCTCTCCCGCCTGCGCAGCCTTGACGACGAACTGGACCGCCACCTAGCCACAGAGCACGGTGTCGGTTCCAACAAGACCGCCGCCTACGACGCCTGGCGCGCCAGCCACCAACCCTTCCACTGGTTCGTCGAGTTCTACGGGATCATGTCCAATGGCGGCTTTGACGTGGTGATTGGGAATCCGCCGTATGTGGCCACCAAGAGTATCGAGTACTCACTTGGCCGCGACGTGGAACACCGTTACCCAGACATTTATGCATATGTCCTTGAAAGATCAATGCAGGTGACCTCAAGAATCGGACGATGCGGGATGATTCTCCCACTTTCGATTACCTTTAGTCGCGACTTTGTGGAACTGCGCAAGAACGTTCGAATATGGGGTGCGTCGTGGCTATCGTCATTTGACAACATCCCTGCAGCCCTTTTCGCGGGGGTCAGCCAACGCTGCACGATTTTGGTGTCAGCTCCGTCAAGCCACGGTTCTTTCACTACGCGCCTCCATAGGTGGCGTGCTCAATACAGGTCTAGCCTCATGGCAAACATTTCCTTTACGGCTGTTCCGTCCGATTACGAGGTGGGCTCTTTCGGGTTTCCGAGACTCTCCGGAAAGCAGGGTGAGCGCTTATTGAAGTTGCATTCGTGGGTCGCTAGCAAGGCTTCAACTGACGTGGGAGTCCTTAGCGACTCGCAGAGGGTCCTTGGCTTTTCTCCAACAGCCAGAAACTTCATATCCACCTACCTAGAACCCCCTCCAACATTGGACTTGGATGGGAGAATAATCTCAAACACTGCGCCGGGATCATCACTAGCACTTGCCTCGGTAGAACTTTCTCGTGCCGCATTGGCAGTGACATCTGGGACAGCTTGCTTCTGGTACTGGCTCACTAGAGGAGATGGTTTTCACGTGACTAGCTCACTTCTATCCGAATACCTTGCTCCCCTATCGGAGTTGCCGAGCGAGTGCCAGCACAAACTGAAGCTGATTGGTGAGCTACTCCATGAGTCGAGGAACGCCGCACTAGTCTTCAAGAAGAACGCAGGAAAGTACGTCGGAAACTTCAACTACACAAGCCTAGAAACGTTGACAGTGCGAGCAGACTTGGTATTTTTGGCAGGCTTAGGAGCCAGCCGGAGCGACGCAGATGATTTGCTGGCGTTCTCATCATTGGTCCGAGCGATCAATGAAGCGGCAGGAGAGAAGAACATTCCCCAACAGATCAAGACAAAATTCCCTCCTGCCAACCCCATAAGAGCCTCTGGCGAGGCAAGGCTAATAGAGGTAGATCGATGGCTGTCTCGTGTTTTCGACCTCCCGGTAGAGCGATTACTTGAGCAATACGACCTATCCGAAGAGGTAATATGCCATGCCGTTACTTAACTCTGGAGAACTACTCCAAGCAGTCATCGACGCATGTAGGCATCGCACTGAGGCAATCCTCTTTGTTCAAGGCCACAACCCATTCTCATTATCGATCGATGGTCGTGAGGTAACACTGTTTGTTGCAAACCTCAGCGACGCTCATAGGAGCAATCGAGATGAATTCAGAATCCAATGCCCAGGTGATCTCCCTGATCAGCTTGCGGCACGAAGAGCAACCGGTGATTTGGTTTGCATTCTGGGCTACAATGCTGATACGGATACCTTCAGTGCATGGGATCCAGAGCGATTCGTGCAAAGGAGCCGCCTCACTCAGAGGTTCTCACTATACACACGCTTCTCAAGCCATCAGAGAGCAAGCATTGACGGCTTTTCCATATACCGGGATGCGTTCGACCAAAATGTGCTGTCGTTTCGGCCTGAATTCATGGTCTCATACGTTGGAAATGCGGATGTAATGCACCAAGCGACGAACAGGGCCCTACAAAACCTCGTGGGCGCTCACCGTGATACGCGCTCGGGAGTTGCTTCCAGAAAGCTAGTTTCGGTTGCAAGGAGGAGAATAGCGATTACCCACAATCAGTATGCGAGAAACCCTCAGTTTAGTGAGAACGTCCGAGAGGCCTATGAGCATCGTTGTGCTATGTGCGGTGTCCAGCTTGAACTGATCGAGGCTGCACATCTGATCCCCCATAGCCATCCCAAAGGTCTGGATACCGTCTCTAATGGCATTGCCTTGTGCACCCTTCACCACAGGTCACTTGATACGGGCCTCATATATCTCGATGCTAATTACAATATTCTGATCAATCCTGTGCGCCGAAAGTACCTCGTTACAATGCGAAGAATTGATGGATTCCTACAATTCAGACGCCGATTGAGCAATGCCATAGCCTTACCTCATGACTCCTCTGACTATCCTCTCAGAGAAAACATTGAGCTAGGTAATCAGCTCCGTGGCATTGGGGTGGAATAGCGATGAATTGCGACGCCAAAGTGCCGCATGGGGCGGGAAGAGCGAAAGTTGAATTGCAGAGGTAGGAGAGGACGCGACCCTCATTCGCGTTGATACGGGGTTGAAGACTCCCCACGCGCGTCACGCGGCAACGGCTATCAGTGCCGACTGGGCGCTCTTCTTCGTCAACGACACCGATCTTCGCCGCGTCGAAGGCCTGCACATCGTCGCCCTCGACGACCTGATCGAGGCGGAAGCGAAGGCATGACCCATGCCAGACGATAGGTTCAATGAGCACTGCGAGGCATTTCTCGCACAGTACACCCGCAGGAACACTCAGGCCGTCACTCAGCGTCTGGAAAGCTTGTGTGGGTTCCTTAGACAGAAAGGCAATGTGGTGCAGACCATGTTCGGCGGTTCCGTGCGGAAGGGCACTTACGTGACCGGACTCAGCGACGTCGACGCCCTTCTTATAGTGAACCAGTCTTCGCTTGTGAACCAAACTCCGGCAATGGTCATCGAGTACGTGCGGGACACCATCCAGAACCGGCTTCGCCAGAACACCATAAGCGCGGGCAACCTGGCGGTGACGGTCAGCTACTCTGACGGGACCGAGATACAGATACTGCCCGCCATACGGACGAACAGCGGTGGTGTTCGGATTGCCGACCCGGGAAGCACTCAGTGGAGCAACGTAGCTCGACCTGATGATTTTGCCGAGAAGCTAGGCAAGGTCAACAGGGTCAGGAACGGCAGAGTCATACCGATAATCAAGCTTGCCAAGGCCATGGCGGACTGCTTCATTACCCGTCCTAGCAGGAAGATGAGTGGATACCACATTGAGTCTCTGGCGATAGATGCGTTCAAGGACTACCAAGGCTCCCTCGACCCGAAGACCATGCTCGTTCACCTATTGGAGCACTCGATAGAGGCAGTGAAGAATCCCGTCGTAGACTCCACAGGGCAGTCGAGACATGTAGATGAGTACCTAGGTCGGGCAAGCTCCAACCTACGCAAGGGGGCTTCGACTCAGTTCGGGCAGATGCGCGCCGAGGTCAGGCGTTGCAGGACCAAGGCAGAGTTCAACAGGCTCTTCTGCGAAGGGAACTGAGACACAGCAATGGAACACACGGCAAGGTTGACCCCATCGAAAGGACCTCGAGCGTCGGCGTAGACGGCCGGGTCGCGGTCGCGCTGCCACCTGAGACGCCCCTCTTGGGCAAGCTTCGGCAGCTTGACGAGCCGCTTACAGCTCTGTTCTGCTCCAATCGATGCCCCGCCGACCTCATCTTAAAGGCCTATGGCCTTGCCAGGGCCATGCGGGAAGCTGGCGTGCCCATCATCGGCGGCTTCCAGACTCCGATGGAGCGTGAATGTTTGCGCTTGCTTCTCCGAGGAAGTTAGCCTTTGGTCGTCCGCTTGGCTTGCGGCATCGATGAAATGCACACCCATGCGACTGGCGTCTCCGCCTCGGACGACGGCCACCTGCTTACTCTTTCGCCCTTCCCGGCCACGGCCCGAAGGCCAACAGCGTAACTCGCCGCCCAGCGCAACGACCTAGTGGCATCGCCAGCGAGCCAGGTTTTCATCGTCTACGCTGCACTAGGAAGCAAGACGGAGGCATTCTCTCGGAAGCCCTCCGCCTCCGGTAAACCGCTGCTGACGCTGGGCAGGCCGGAATAATCGATGACCCTGATCGCATTTGGCTTGTGGGAGCGTAGGGCTAAGCGCTGCGTCTATCCGCGAGCGAACTGCCAATGGCCGTTGTTAACGCTGACGGAGTGAGCAAGGCGGCGTCCCATGTTGAGGGTTGGCCCCAATAAGGGATTCTTGCCGCCTGTAGAACATCTGTGACGTTCTTGCTGTGAAGGTCGCCGGCGCAGCGGACACCGAACCACAGGATGGACGTCGTCTTGTGCCCCTTCGAAGCACGGCTAACCAGTTCACGCTACTTGGTCGCCAACCCCGTATCGCTCATGGGCATGACATAGGCTCATTGACCCTTGTGTGCAGATGTGATTATTGTAGCAAGCAGGAGAGCATCGGCATCGCAAGGAGGCGCAACATGGAATTGGCACACCGGATACTTGAGCACATCGCTCAGTCGCATGATGGCGGTGTGATGCTGACGCCGATCAATCCGAAGGAACTCGGCGACAGCTCTCAGCAAGTCTCGTATCACCTAGCCCTATTGGATGACGCAGGCAATCTGTTGCGTATGGACAATGGGGATGCACTTCCGCCACTCACCACCGCTGGCCTTACATGGACAGGGCACGACTTCTTGGAACAGTTGCGCCGACAGCACAGTCGCCGAAACACGCCAACAATCCCGCCAGCTGTTGTTGTCTCTGGTGAATCGCTACCTGAGGAATTCTGAGTCCGTCCAATTGAGCAAACAGGTGTTCATATGGTCAATAACCGCCATGACGCCAGCACTGAGGCTCGCCGGCTGCTGAGCTTGGATCCAGTAATTATCGACACCGAGACCACTGGCCTGCTTGAAACCGACGAGATTTGCGAACTCGCCGCTGTCTCTGCACTAGGTGACATACTGGTGAACACGCTGGTCAAGCCAACATGCCCAGTCTCACACGGCGCGCGCGCTCAGCATCGCATCACTGACCAGGAGCTCTCGTGTGCGCCGCCGATTGATAAGGTCATTGGTCACTTGCACGATGTTTGCAGTGGACGTGTCGTGCTCACGTACAATGCTGAATTCGACTTCAGGCTGTTGCGTCAATCACTCAAAGCCGCAGACTACAAGATCTTCGATGCCAGCTTGGCAGCCCATGGCTGCATAATGCTTCTGCACGACCTATTCAATGAAAGGATGAAGCTCGAAGTAGCGGTGGAGCGGTACGGCATCAAAGTCGAAGGCAAGGCGCACCGCGCACTCCCAGATGCCCGCGCTGCATTGGCGCTTCTTCAGCACATGGCTCGGCCAGCCTAGTGTTGGTCAGTGAATACGGAGGGATGCAAGATAGCAAGATACAGAAGGCTTGGCAACGGCGTAATCAAGATTTGGGCAAATGCAGAAAGAGATGCGATGATTGTCGCTCGTGGCGACACCCCAGACAGATGGAGGTTCGAGCCGATTGCAGCCGGCGACGTTACGTTGGAGAGCCTTACAACGCTGCCGGTGCGGCGCTAGCCCTTGGCGGCGCCCTTGTGAATGGATGCCTCTTCTGCACAGGTGGTATGTCGCTGCGCGGCGAGTTGGTTTACAATCCAATCTACCGTAAGCCCATGACGGTTCATCACCAGAGTCTTTGGCAAAGCAGGCAAGGAGCGACTCGCTGAAGCAAACCGAGAGAGGCAATGTCGAATTTCAGAAGTAGCTCACACGGCGTTACTGGATGGTTGACATGGGAAGGCGATCCTGACGATGACGCCGCGCATCAGACCATACTTGCATGGCTACGAGGTGTCGTGACTGCGGGCTTTCTGAAGTCCTCTGAATCTCTGACCAACGCCGCAAAAGGCAACCTCGGTGAGTTCATTGCCTACAGGATAGGTGAGGGTTTCGTTTTTACCAACGCCACGATCGCTCATACCGCAAACGCTTGGGATCCCCTGTCTCAGATATCCAGGCCAGACGTAGACATCGTTTGGCTGCACTTTGGAGATACAGAAACTGATGACTGGGCAGCACTCCAAGAGGTCAAGACGACGGGAGCGCCTACTCTCAGACTTGCTGACGACCTCATCACGGATTACGACAAACTGTTCGGAGAAAACCTTCGTCTCACGCTTCAGACTCGCCTCGGAGCACTGAAGAACAAGCTAGAGCAGCAAGGGCAAAGAGCCCTATCGCCACGATTGACTGCCCTTGGTGGACCATCCCCTGATCGAGCTCGAGGTATTCGACTTATTCCGACTCTCCTTCATGATGCAACGCACAACTCCCTTACTAAAATGTCCGTGGTGCGCCAGGTTTTGATCGGTCGAGGCTGGTCATCTGATGTTGTGGAGTGCTGGTCAGTTGGTTTGGCCGATCTTGACGATCGCCTGACTCGTCTTGCACGAGGTCAACTGTAATGGCCATCCCAACCTGGGTGGATTTTGAATCGGCTGAACGATCAGCCGCGGTAATGGCGCGTGGACTGTCAGGTTCATCGGAGGCTTGGGGAACACTTCTCGCGCATGCACAAGCTGTACTCGCGAGCCGTACCGACAACCTGTATTTTGAGGCCCACAGATCGTACGACTTTGACGAATGGCGAGACTTGGTAGCCGCAGCACGAATCCTAGATTTGGCTGCCACAGATTTGGGCGTCGATGATCCAGAGAATCGGAAGACTGCCGCCATATTGGCGGCTTGCGCGTTCGGAATGTCGGGAACTGCTGTCTCTGCGACTTCGGTCATCCACAACCATCATCTTCTGGATACGGATCTTAGCCCGAGCGAGTTGACCGCACTCGCCTTAAGCTCTCCAGTGTTGAGCCGTACCGTGCTGCCAAGACTTCCAGTTGAGTCCAGTCATAGGACCTGCATCGAGAACGTCGCAGCATACTTGGCGAGAGGTGGTCAAGAGCAGCTAAACACGGCCCATAGGTCATTGCAAGAAGCAACCTACGAGGAACCAAGTGCGTGGGAAAGTTACTTGCTAAGGATTAGTCGTCTTTCTCTTGCACACGTAGGTCAGCTTGCGACAGCAAGGGTATTGGGTACCGAAGAGGAGAGGTTCCCAAAAGGGTACCTCGATAGGTTGGTGGCCGACTCACCGCTGCTACTACCTTCGCAGTACGAGGCCATCACCCAGCATGGGATACTCAAGCCTGATGACAATCTTCTTATTACTCTGCCTACTGGCACTGGCAAGACGTTGCTGGGCGAGCTTGCGCTCCTTAGTTCACTTGGACGGGAGCCTGGGCTTGTTTGCTATATTGCGCCGTACGTGGCTCTAGGGCGGCAAGTTGCCGAGAAGATTTCTCGCCACACTCCCTCAGACGTACGCGTTCATCGGCTGATGGGTGGTTATCAGGAGCCTGAGCCAGTCGCTCCCGATGCACGACTGGAGGTCATTGTGGCCACACCAGAGCGATTCGACGCAATGCTTCGCCTTCGCCCTGATCTCCTCTCATCAATTCGCTGCGTTGTATTTGACGAGGCGCACATGATCAGCAACGGCGAACGAGGGATTAGGCTTGAGGGGATACTAACGCGGCTTCGATTATCAGCCCTCAACGGTAAAGTACCGAGATTCGTCTTACTCTCAGCGGTGCTCTCGAATGCTGAGGATCTCGCAACATGGCTGGGTATCGTACCGAACAATGTAATAGGTGGGACGTGGCGACCAAGTGCAAAGCGCCTCCTCAGGTGGACTGAAGACGGGAGGCTCCGGTTGCACGCTGGTGACGACCCTTTGCGTGATCAGCCCTTTGAAGTGCTAGGCGAAACCCGATTGCCTTGGCCAAACACACAGTTCTATCCGTCCAGTAACTTCGGCGCCATTAAACAGCAGGAACCAAGAGCACTACAAAATATCGCATTCCTGGCTGAATACGAACACAAGCAATATGAGCAGCCGATACTTTGCGTCTGTTCTACTCGTCCAAGGACTAGACATCTTGCAGCAGAGGTCGCTGAACGCTTCGCAATCTTAGAGCCAGTTCCCCAGACGATCAGGAGTGTAATAAATCTGATCGAGCAGCGTTACTCATACCTCCGACCGCTCAAGGAAGCACTGCGGCGAGGCGTTGCCTACCACAATTCTAGTCTCCCCCACGACATCAGAGAGCGAATCGAGCAAGCTGTCGAAGCCCGCTCACTGAAGGTGGTCACCGCAACGACAACCCTAGCGGAGGGTGTGGACCTGCCATTCAGGACTACGATTCTCGCCGATTGGCTGATGTTCGACGGAGATAGGAGCCGTCCAATGGAGAGCTTGCTCTTCAAGAACATCGCTGGGAGATGCGGTCGAGCAGGCCAATTCACAGAAGGAGATACGATCATCTTTGATAATCCCGTTGGAGATGCTCAGCTAACCTCCCCTGCTCGTCGGCCGCATTTGCAGCAGCAGATTTTCTTCTCTTCATCACAGCCGACCCTGGGAAGTGCTATAACCCGGCTGGATGGCGAAGCCGCGACATCGACTATTGGATCGCAGTTGCTGGCAGCTATTTCTGAGAATCCCGATGTCGAAGATCTCGCTAGTTCCTTCAGCAAACTCAGCTTCGCCTATCGGACAGATGGTGCCGATTCTGCTGTAGAGCGGATAACTCAAGCATTCGATGAGATTCTTGATGAATCAGAGGGGCAACCACTCGCGGTAGCTACGAGTCCAGCCCAGCTCACACCATTTGGCAGAGCTGCGAACAGCGGTGGACTTTCCCCTGCAACTGCTAGAAAGCTTCGAAAAGCCCTTAACACATTCGGTGAAGAGGGATCGTCACGAGAGGACTTGATTGCGGTAGGAGTAACATTGCTAAAGGCGCTGGCTGAGGTCCCTGAACAGAACAATCCAGACCTTAGAAAAGCCATAGCTAACCCGAAAAGCTATCCCATCGTTCGGCTTGGTGAACTAGAGCTAGTGTTGAACCTATGGCTTGGTGGCGAATCCCTTGAGGATATCTTCGCGGCGCTCCCTTCCACTCAACGGTCACACCGTTCTCCTGGGCTTCAGTTGTGGCTTGAAGGTGTCCCAGAAGACAGCACTTGGACTGACCAATTTGCGAAGTTCTATGACTTCATGAGCAACTGCGTGGCGTTCTTCCTGCCTTGGATATTGAGGGCGGCACGACCCTTGGCCGAAATCGATAGCCAACTGGACCGACCTTGGAGCGAGTGGGCTCGCTTCACAGAATTGGGCATAGATAGTACCTGGGGTGTTCGACTTCTAGATGAAGATGTCATCACCGAAAGAGACGAGGCTCGCATAATAGGCCGAGAACTTGATGCACTGAGTTCGGTAGGAGAGCCAACTGTAGAGCAGGTCCATCTAGCTCTTAGGGAGACCCTAAAGGACAGGAGTGACATCATGCAACCATTGCTTAGCTGGTATCGGCAGCAGGAGAGGTCATCTTAACGGCGAACCGATTGGCCTTGGTGCACGGCTGCTAAAGCTCTACCTCCCAGCGAAAGGTTCGCAGTTTGGTACGCTCTGGCTCTTGAGGCTGGACTCGAACTACCAACCAACGCGTATGTAGCTGTATCCTGCAATAGGAGCAGGGTGCTGTTAGGGCTGCTCCGGCTGGGTCCATTTCCAGATTCGTTGCAGAACCGAGATGTGGGAATGATTGTGGGAAATAGAGGTTGATTCGGCCAAATCACGCGTATATTCGAATCCCGTATGCGCCACCACTCCCTTCTGAACTTGCGCGGAAGGCAGCTTTCATAGCTTCGTTGGGTCAGTGCGCCTGTCGGTTACTGGCACTCTCTAGCTACCTGTTTTCCCCTCGGATAGGTCGCCTAACGTATTCAACTGACAAGCATTAGGGCTCCGTCCGTGGGAACACGCCTTCTTGCTTGTGGCCGATGCCATGAGTCGTTGCGGAACCATAGGTCAAGGGGCTGGAGACTGCGCCGTCTTTTCGCGACTGCCCATTCCCGTCGGGTCGACACAACGTGTGCTGAAGACGCTAGTGGCGATTCCGCCGAGCCCAACCTCACGGTCCGACGCACATTGGCCACGTTGCGCACCTGAGCGCGACGAGTCTGCGCTCCTGAGCAGGCGCTATCGTGCAGGCCATGGTGAGGCCATATTCGAACAATGCGTAGACGAAGAACGGGCCTCTCCCGACACGAGAGGCCCGCTTCGATTGACGAGGTGTGAACGTACCTAGTTACCAGGAACGGCGAGCATTCGAGCGCGGCCGGTCGCTGTCGTTGCGGGGCTTCGCCTCGTTGACCGTCAGATTGCGGCCGTCAAGTTCAGTGCCGTTGAGCGCCTGGATTGCCGCCCTGGCACCGCCGTCGTCCGCGATCTCGACGAAACCGAAGCCGCGTGAGCGGCCGGTCTCACGGTCAGTGATGACCGTCGCCTCGCCGACTGTACCGTACGGAGAAAAGGCGCTCCGTAGCTCCTCTTCTCCGGTGCCAAAGCTGAGATTGCCAACGTAGATCTTCATAGCGGTTCTCCTTTTGGTTGTTGTGTCCGTCGACTGCCGGAGGAACCGCTGGCGCTCAGCGTGTCGGCCCGAGGGGGCAGGGGTAACTCACGAAAACTCTGGACACCTCCAGTATACCCCATGCTGCCTGTACGCCCTATCCAAGACATGCCGACCTAACTGGGCGGCTGCTACGAACGCTGGGCGCAGGTCCTCTACGGGGGACGGGGGAATGTGTACACCTGAAGAGATCGAAGGGCGAGTGCGGGCGGCATTCGACGGACTGAGCGTCGCAGGCTGAGAGTGGAGCGAGAGCAATCCGCAGTGCGGTGGCACCGTGGACTTCGGCGAACAATCTTGTGCGCGTCCGTCGTGATGCCGTCCGACCAACCGGAGCGCCGCGCAATCCAGTGCACCGCACACGGAAACGGCGCTGACGGCCGAGCAGCCGCCTCTTGTGCCGGATGCGTACGGGCACCTGGAGCCCTTCGCTGGTATCGTCCGCGCCCACCGCGTCGGCCCGCGTAGCGTCGCCGCCCCGGTCACCTTGGTCGACTCGAGCCCTCCGTCGGCCGGCATCCGAGTCAGCGTGCGGCGGCAAGAGAAGTAAGGCACTCTGACGGAAGGCCGAGCAGGGTCATATGAGAGAGGGGTGTGGTGAGTGGCGGGGCCGGGCCATCAGAAGGACATATTGAGGGTCTGTTCGAGGTTGCCGAGGTACTCGGCAAAGGCTCGGCGGCCCTCGGGCGTCGCCTCAACCCATGTGCGGGGCTTTGCCTCAACGAACTCCTTCGTGGTGTTGACGTACCGAGCATCTTCTAGCTTGCGCAGGTGGATGGTGAGGTTGCCTCCGGTCAGGCCCAATGCCTTTTGGATGAAGCCGAAGGCCACGCGCTCCGGCGCCGACTGGGACACCAACAGCGTCATGACGCGCAGCCGCGTGGATTGATGGATCGTCTCGTTCAGAACGGCCTGTTCCTCCTTCATGCTACTTGGCTCTTGCGAGCCCACGCCCATGCGACAGCCACTACGGCAAGGATGAGCACCGCGGATAGCAACGGCGCGACATCGCCGGCAAAGCGGGTGGGCAGGTAGTAGGAGGCAGCGATGCCAAGACCTACCAAGGCGACGGCAGGGTGGTGCAAGATGCCGAACAGGATGTATCCCAGCGCCACTACGCCGATTGCGACTCCCCTGGTGGCGATAGGATCGCCGTCGGCGCCCGTCCACAGGCCGGATGCTGCGGGAATGATGAAGGCGGCCGCTACTACTGTAATCCAGTAGCCGAAGACGCGGAGACCTGCCGCCGTCGCGGAGGGGCCGCTTGCGTTTTGCTTGCTTGCGCGGTGGCCGATGACCATGCTCCCGATCATGCCCGGGACCGCCAAGCCAAGCCACAGGGGTCCGGGATACCACGGGTAGTCGGTGGCGAACGCGGGCGCCCATGTCTCGACGGTGTACATCGAAAGATATCCCGCCGCCACGATGGCGCCCCACAGCAACATGATGTTGGTCCAGCCCGCCAGGTACATGGAGCTGTGGGATCTGCTTAGGGTCGTATGAATAGACTCCCACCCCTCCCCCGGGGTGATAGGCTGCCCTTCGATGTCTCGGCCTCGCATGCTGAACCTCCAGCGTCACAAAGTAGTTTGTAATATAAACCTACTTAAATGAACTTGTCAATAGACCGGACGCTGCCGCCAATAGCGGCAACTGCTCGACAGCCTCGAGCAAGTTGCAGGCGGGCAGAGCTGCATCGCCCAGCACTGCGTTCGCGCATGCACGACGCCGCCTCGTCTAGCGAAAGGGGCATGCTGGTGCGTGCGGCGCTAGCGTTGGGGGTGGTCGTCGCTGAGGACAGGTGGCTGTTCCGCTGAGTCGGGCAGCAGTGAGCCATGAGGGGGCCTAGCCTTGACTCAATGGCTCCCTTGTCTGCGCGTCGGTGGTTCCGGCAGCCGGCCTGCTGCCCAGCAAGGATGGATGAGGCCGGGGCCCTTGCGCGCTATGAGGTGGCAGGCCAGAAGCCGGCCACGGGGAAGGCCTCGTCGTGGCCAGGCCAAGGCGGCATGGTGACGATCACGAACCTCAGCGGAGCATCGCCGGTCGCCCTGAACTGGAAGTGAGCGCCCACAGGGATCGAGAGGCTTCCCCCTGGGGCCACGTCCACGATCCGCTCCTCCTCGCCGTGCCGCCGCCACACCTGCCCTGTGCCCTCGAGGAAGTACCAGACCTCCTCGACCGTCCTATGGGCAACGGGTGCTGATACCTCCCCCGGGTTCAGGCTGCAGTGGACCATGCTCCCCCGCCTCGCCTCCGACAGCAGCCGAATCTCTGAGCCGTCGGGCGCAAGAGCATCCCTCTCCTCGGCAGGCTCTTTGTAGTCCAGTTGCTGCGTCATGTTGGTTGACTCACTGCTTTGGACAATCCTACCGCAGCGATGGGCCGCCGGCGTACGCGGCGCTGCCTTGTTGAATCGGCACTGCTTACCATGGGCGGATTGGACCAAGGGATCGATGCAACTTTCAGTTAGGTGCAATAGCCCTAGGTGATATTCTCTCAACGCGCTACAGGCTTGCGCGTATGCGCCTTGTTGGGGAGTCCAGATGACGCAACAGACTAGCTATCTCGATGCCGCTGGACAGCGGCTGCAAGCTACGGCCGCCGAAGCGCGAGAGCCGCACGCGACCGAACCGATTGCCGTCGTAGGCATGGCCTGCAGATTCCCCGGCGCACCCGACTTGCCGGCCTTCTGGCGGCTGTTGGAAGGGGGCGTGAACGCGGTCACTGAGGGTGTTCCCGGCTCGGGTGCCGGGCGCATCGGCGAGCTCTACCCCAGCGCCGAAGTCCAAAGCGACGCCTGCCGGTTCGGGGCCTTCATCGATGGCATTGACCTGTTTGATGCGGAGTTCTTCCGCATTTCCCCGGTGGAAGCGCAACTGCTGGACCCTCAGCAGCGGCTGATGTTGGAGACGAGCTGGCAAGCCATAGAGGACGCGGGCATAGACCCGGAACGGCTGAAGGGCAGCCGCACGGGGGTCTACATCGGCATCAGCAACATGGACTACCGCCTCATCAACCTCGATTCCGCCCAGACCGCCGAACCTGCTGCCAGTCTCTACGCCGTCAGCGGCACCTCCCTGAACACGGCGGCAGGCCGCGTGGCCTATGCGCTGGGACTGCAGGGGCCCGCCATGGCGGTGGACACCGCCTGCTCCTCCTCACTGGTCGCACTGCACCAAGCGGTCTCGGCCCTGCAGCGGAGCGAGGCGGACGTGATCCTCGCGGGCGGGGTGCAGGCGATTCTCTCCGGCCGGCTCACGGAACTGCGGGCCAACGCCCGGATGCTCTCGCCAGACGGGGAGTGCAGGGCATTCGACGCCTCGGCGAACGGCTTCGTCCGGGGCGAGGGCTGCGGGATCGTGGTGCTGAAGAGGCTCAGCGATGCGGAGGCTGACGGCGACCGGATCTGGGGTGTGATTCGAGGCTCAGCGCTCAACCAGGACGGGACGAGCGCCGGGCTGACCGTGCCCAACGAGCGGGCCCAGGCGAACGTGATCGCCGAAGCGCTGCGGCGGGCCGGGGTCACGCCGTCGGACGTGGACTACCTGGAGGCCCATGGCACGGGCACCGAGGTAGGCGACCCGATTGAGCTGAACGCTGCGGGCACCGTGTACGGCGAAGGAAGGGAGCCGGACCGTCCCCTGCTGGTGGGCTCGGTCAAGACGAACATCGGCCACCTCGAGCCCGCGGCCGGAGTCGCGGGTCTGATGAAGGTCATGCTGGCCATGCAGCACGGAGCGGTGCCCAAGCACCTGCACTTCCGGGACCCGAACCCGCGATTGGACTGGGACCGGCTGCCGTTGAAGGTCGCCTCCGAGTTGACGCCGTGGCCGCCCCATCCCGACCGGCCCCCGCGCGCGGGCATAAGCGCCTACGGCTGGTCGGGGACGAACGCCCACGTCATCGTTGAAGGATATGGGGAGCCTCGCCAGAGTGCGGCGCCCGACGGGGAGACGTCGGGGCCCACGGGCCTGTCTCGCAAGGTCGCGGTCGCTCTACCCGATTCGGTTGCTGCCCCGGCGCCGTCGTCGGACGGGTTTGTGGAGCGGCCTGCACGCCTTCTGCCCCTCTCGGCCAAGTCGGAAGCGGCGCTGCGGGAGTTGTCGGGGCGTTACCTGTCCTGGCTGGAAGAGCGAGCCGACGGGCCGCTCGCGAACGGGACCGCGGCGGTCCCAGCGTTGGCCGACGTTGCGTGGACCGCCGCCGAGGGCCGCGGCCACTTCGATGTCCGGGCGGGAGTGGTCTTTCGTGATGCTGCGTCGCTGCGCACCGGCCTGAAGACCGTCTCCGAGGCGGAGCTGCCACATGAGACGCGGAAGGGGACCAGGGTCGCCTTCGCCTATACCGGGCAGGGCGGCCAGTGGCCGGGCATGGGTGAGGCCCTCTATCAGAGCGAGCCGGTTGTCCGCGCCATGCTGGACCGGTGCGACCAGGTCATCCGCGAGGAACGAGGAGCATCCCTCTTGGATGTCATGTTCGGCAGGCCCGGTGCGGCGGGCGACCTGCACGACCCGGCGTGGACCCAGCCGGCCGTCTATGCCCTCGAGTGCGCCCTGACCGCCCTCTGGGAGAGCGTCGGCATCAGGCCGAGCGTGGTGTTGGGCCACAGCCTCGGCGAAATCGCGGCGGCGCATGTCGCCGGCGCGTTGTCCCTGGAAGACGGCCTGCGGTTCGCCGCTACCCGAGGCGCCCTGATGGGCGCCCTCCCACGGGCCGGAGCAATGGCTGCAGTCTTCGCCCCGGAGGAGCGCGTCAAGGCGGCTGTGGCCGAGTGGAACGAAGCCCACGGCGGCGCAGATATGTGCGTCGGCGTGGACAACGGCGCGCACCAGGTAGTCAGCGGCCCGACGGCGGAGGTACACGCCTTCGCGGACCAGATGGAGGCGGCGGGCATGAACGTGAGGCGGCTGCGGCCCAGCCCTGCCTACCACAGCCCGCTGGTGGAACCCGCCCTTGATGCCATGGAGGCCTTCCTTTCGGAGGTGGCCGCGGCTGCCCCCACACTCCCACTGGTGAGCAACGTGACGGGGCAGGCCATGGAGCCCGGCAAGGCGATGGATGGGGCCTATTGGCGTCGCCAGGCGCGCCAGCCGGTCGCCTTCCGAAGCAGCGTCGAGACGCTGGCCGAACTGGGCGTGGACGTGGTCATCGAGCTCGGCCCTCACGCGGTGCTTGGCCCGCTCGTTTCCCTGAACTGGCCGCAGGGTTCGGGAAACGTCCAAGAGCCCGTCGTCCTGGAAAGCCTGATGCGCCCGACCTCGGACGGGTCCGAGCCCGAGCGGGCAGACGCGTTCGTGCAGGCCGTCGCAGGAGCCTACGAGGCGGGTCTGCCGGTGGCGCTCTCGGGGCTCTTTGCCGGCGAGGAGCGGCGCAGGGTGTCCCTGCCGGGCTATCCCTTCCAGCGGCGCCGGCACTGGGTGCCCACCTCCCAGCGGCGGCGGCCCAGCGACGCCCACCCGCTCCTGGGCGTCCGGCACGAATCCCCCCGTGGCGAGGTCATGTTCGAAACGGAGGTCTCTCCGTCGGACCCGCCATGGCTAAGTGACCACCGCGTGTTCGGCCGGGTCATCATGCCCGGCGCGCTCTACGGGGCCATGGCCGCATCGGCGGCCATGGCCGATGGGTCCGGCATGGCCGCCGTGGAGGACTTGCAGCTGCATAGCCCGCTCGTATTCCCCGAACAGGACGAGGGGGGCGAGGCCCCGCTGCGCAGGTTGCAATTGGTCCTCGACCGCGCCGAGGGAGGCGAGCCCCGCCGTTTCGAGATATTCAGCAGGGGGCCTACCGAAGAGGGCTGGACGCTTCACGCGGAAGGCAGCCTCGTGTCCGCCGGCAGTAGCCAGACGACGGGAGAGCGGCTGGACCTGGAGGGCCAGAAGGCCGGGTTGCAGGTGCAGGACGTCTCGGCCAACTACCAGGCCAAGGCTGCTGCCGGCATCGACTTCGGGCCCTCCTTCCGCTCGCTCGAGGCGTTGTGGGCTTCGGAGGGAGAGGCGCTCGGACAGGTTGCCCTGCAGGGGGCAGCGGACGGCAGCGGTGTCCCGGAATTCCATCCGCTCATCCTCGACGGCTGCTTCCAAGTCCTCTCTGCCGCCCGCCAATTCTCGGGCATCGGAGGGAACGCCACCTACCTGCCCTTCGCGTGGGAGCGTCTGTGGCTGAACGGCCCGTTGCCGGAGCGGCTGGTGTGCCATGCGCGCATGAGGGAATCCAACCTGACCGATGCCACCGAGCCCGGGGCTTCGGAACGACCGGAAACCCTGACGGGCGATCTGTGGTTCTACGACCCGCAGGGCACCCCCCTCGGCGGGCTGTCTGGATACACCGTCAAGCGGGCCACGCGCGCCGCACTCCTTTCCGCCTCGGAGGGATTGCAGGAGATGCTCTATGAGGTGGCCTGGCGGGAGCGCCCATTGGCCGGCGGGCTGCGCTCCGCCGAGGCCCTCGCCGGGCCGACGGAGGTCAGCGAGGGCACGAGCCCGTTCGCAGACTACCTCTCGAGCGAGGGGGTCGCGATGGACGAGCGGGTCATGCTCCTCAACGACCTCGAGCGCCTCTCCCGCGCCTACTCCCTTGCCGCGTTGGAACACCTGGGATGGGAACGCCGCAAGGGCGAGTCGGTCGAGCCCGAGACCCTGCGGAGCCTCCTGCAGATCGAACCGCAGCACACCAAGTTGGTCGGCCGCATGCTCCGGCTGCTCAGGGACGGCGCCCTGCTCAGCGGGAGCGCCGAGCTGGGGGAGTACACCGTTGAGGTCGGCGCGAGCGACCCCTTGCCCGACGAAGCGCTGGCCGATCCCGAGGCCTTCGCAGACCAGATGCTCGAACGCTATCCGCACGGGCACAACGAGCTGGGCCTGCTGCGGCGCAGCGGCATCGCGCTTGCGGGCGGGCTCCAGGGGAGCGTCGACCCCCTGGAGATTCTCTTCCGAAGCGAGGGCCCCGGGGTAACCGAGTACTACTTCGTCGCCCCCGCATCTCGGGCGTCCAACCGCCTGCTGGCTGATGCGGTCGCCGACGTCGTGCGCCATTGGCCAGGTGAGCGTCGCCTGCGCGTGCTGGAGGTCGGCGCGGGCACCGGATCGGCGACGTCGGTGGTGCTGCCGGAGCTTCCGGCGGGGTGCGACTACACCTTTACCGACATCTCTGCCGGCTTCTTCGCAGAGGCCGAGAGCCGCTTCGCCGATGCCGGCATACCGATGGAATACCGGGCGCTGGACATCGAACGGGAGCCGTCGAGCCAGGGGTTCGAACCCCACGCCTACGACCTCATCATTGCGGCAAACGTGCTGCACGCCACGCGCGATTTGGGCGAGACCCTCACCCACTGCCGCGAGTTGCTTGCGCCCTCCGGCCAGCTCATGGCCCTCGAGAACATGCGCGGCCGCGGCTGGCAGGACATCACGTTCGGGCTGCTCGATGGCTGGTGGCGCTTCGCCGACGGCTACCGGCCTGCCCACGCCATGGCTCCTCCATCGATCTGGCGCCAGGCGCTGGTGGACTCGGGCTATGCCGAGGTGAGCTTCCTCGGCGCAGAGGGCGTCGACGAGGGCGGGCCGTTCGGCTCCAGCGTGATCCTCGCAGAAGGCCCGGCGAAGATCGCCCAGCCTCCAGGGCTGTGGCTCATCTACGCCGATGGCGGCGGCGTGGGCGTTGGCGTGGCGAGGGAACTGGCGGCGAGAGACCAGACCGTCGTGCTCGCGGGGCCGCCCCAGCAACCTGAGACACCTGTAAGCGAAGATGCTGTTGTTCGGCGGGCAGTGACGGCTGGCAGCCGGCAGTCTTGGCGGGCCCTCCTTGAGGAGCTGCCCGAAGGTGTCCCGCTGCAGGGCGTGCTGCACCTGGGCGCGCTCGACGGGCACGGGCCGCAGGCCTCCACGGCGCAGCTCCTCGAGGACACGAGAGACGCCGGCGGCAGCGCCCTGGCGCTGGTGCAGGCGTTGCTGGATGCCGACCTTGCTCCGGACAAGGGCCTCTGGCTCATCACGCGCGGTGCGCAGGCCCTGGAGCGCGACTACAAGCGCGAGCGCGTCGGAGAACTGGCCGGTGCCACGCTATGGGGCTTCAGCAGGGCACTCGCGCGCGAGGCGGAGCACCTCCGCCCCCGGATGCTGGACCTCGATCCCGCCGGCCCCGCACAGATTGCCGACTTGGCCGACGAGCTGATGTACTCCGATCCGGAGACGCAGGTCGCCTACCGGGACGGCAACCGCTTGGCCGCGCGCCTCGTACGGAGCGGGGCCACGAGAACGCGCCTGGATATACCGGAAGATTCGATGTGGCGCCTCATGCCCAGCGCCGAGGGAGTCCTCGAGGGACTGCACGCCGAACCGGCGCCCAGCCAGCCACTGGGGCCTCGCCAGGTACGCGTGGCGGTGGATGCGGTCGGCCTGAACTTCCTCGACGAGCTGCTCAGCATGGGCGTCGTGAACTCGGCGGCGCCGATGCTGGGCGAGGAGTTCTGCGGACGCGTGGCGGAAGCAGCCCCAGACGTCGCGGAGTTCGCCGTGGGCGACCGCGTGGTCGGACTGGCCTTCGGTACGTTCGCTCCCGAGGTCGTCACGCACGCGGACCTGGTTGCGCCTGCGCCCGGGGGGATAGCAGCGGCGGCGCTGGCGACCATACCCTCGGCCTTCGTCAGCGCCGGGCTGAGCTTCGAGATGGCGGCACTGAAGTCCGGCGACCGCGTCCTCATCCACACCGCTTCGGGCGGTGTGGGGCTGGCGGCGGTGCAACTGGCGCAGGCAGCAGGCCTGGAGGTGTTCGCCACCGCCAGCGCGCCCAAGCAGGCCTACCTGCGGTCGCTCGGCGTCGAACACGTCTTCGATAGCAGGACCGCCGGTTTCGGACAGGAGGTTTTGAAGGCCTCCGGCGGCGCCGGGGTCAACATGGTGCTGAACAGCCTCACCGGCCCGGGGTTCATCGAGGCCAGCCTGTCCTGCCTGGCCGAAGGAGGCAGCTTCGTGGAGATGGGCCGGCGGGACATCTGGAGCGCCGAGCAGATGGCGCAATCGCGCCCTGACGTCTCCTACTCCATCCTGGAGCTGGACTGGCTGAAGATGCACGAGCCGGCTCGCCCGGGCGCTGTGCTTCGCAAGGTGATGGAGAGGATGGCGACCGGCGCCCTCAAGCCGCTGGCCCATACGCGCTGGCCGGTGGCCGAAGCCGGAGCCGCCATGGACTTCATGCGCTCGGCCCGGCACATCGGGAAGAACGTGCTCGTCATGCCTCCCGTGGCCGGCGGCCGGTTGCGCGCCGATCGCAGCTACTTGGTCACCGGAGGACTAGGGGGCATCGGCGTCGTCGTCGCCGAGTGGCTGGCAGACCGCGGGGCCGGCGTCATCGTCCTGAACGGGCGCAGGCCGCCCGACCCCGGCGCTGCCGAGGCCATCGAAGCCCTGAGGCATCGGGGCGCCGATGTGCGGGTGGAACTGGCCGATGTGACCGACCCCGAAGCGGTCGATGCCATGCTGGCCCGGTTGGATGCCGAGATGCCGCCGCTGGCCGGCGTCATCCACAGCGTCGGGGTGCTGTCCGACGGCGCCCTGGGGAACCAGACGTGGGAGCGCTTCGAACAGGTGCTGTGGCCCAAGGTACTGGGCGCGTGGCACCTGCACCGGGCGACCATGGAGCGCGACCTGGACATGTTCGTCCTCTTCAGCAGCATCACCGGGGTGTTGGGCAACTCGGGCCAGGGAAACCACGCCGCGGCCAATGCCTACCTGGACCAGCTCGCTGCCTACCGCAGGTCGCTGGGACTTGCCGGCCAGGCCATCGCCTGGGGAGCGTGGTCGGGGCTGGGCGAAGCCGAGGAGCAGCGGGAGCGGATCGAGCGGCAGCTCGCGGCATCGGGCACGGGCTGGATCAGCCCTGAGCAGGGCATCGACGCCTTTGACGAGCTGGTTCGCCGCGACCTGACCGCCTCCATGGTGGCGGTAGTGGACTGGCCGGTCTTCACGGAGAACTTCGAAGACGCGCCTAGGTTCTTAGAGGAGTTGCTTCCGGGAGGGCCGGAGTCCGAAGCGGCTGATGAGGCGTCGTCCGGTGCGGCCGACGTGCTCTCCGAATTGAGGCAAAGGCCGGCCGCGGACTGGGAGGGACTGCTGACCTCCTTCCTGCAGCGGGAGCTGCAGGCGGTGCTCAGGATGCCGTCGGCCCCGGCGCCAACGGTGGGGTTCTTCGAGTTGGGCATGGACTCGCTGATGGCGGTCGAGTTCCGCAACCGGCTGAACCGGGCCCTGTCGGGGGACTATGTGCTGTCGAGTACGGCCGTGTTCGACTACCCCAACATCGCCAGCCTAGGCGGCCACCTCCTCGAGGAGCTCGCCCAGACCATATCCGCAGGTAGCCCCGTTGCTGTCCGCGAGCGGCCAGCCGCGGAGGCTCGACCGCGGACGCCGGGTGCCGGGGAGGCAATCGCCGTCGTCGGAATGGCCTGCCGCTTCCCCGGCGCGCCCGACCTCTCGGCTTACTGGGACCTGTTGGAAGCGGGGAGGAGCGCCGTCACGGACGGGCGGCAGGACCCCGGGCCCTGGCATGGCATTACCGGAGACCCGGACGCCGAGGACGCGGCCTACCGACGGGGCGGGTTCGTTGAGGGAATCGACCAGTTCGATTCGAGGTTCTTCCGCATCTCGCCCATCGAGGCGCGCATGATGGACCCTCAGCAAAGGATGCTGCTGGAGGTCACTCGCCAAGCCTTGGAGGACGCGGGCATAGACCCCGAGCAGTTGAGAGGCAGCCGTACAGGGGTCTACGCCGGCGTCGGCAGCAGCGAGTACCGGGACGTGATTGCAGCCAGCGGCAGCGACGACAGCTACCTAGGTACCGCCGGTAGCGTGGCGGTCGGAAGGGTCGCCTTTGCCCTGGGCCTGGAGGGGCCTGCCATGCCGGTCGACATGGCCTGCGCCTCTTCACTGGCTGCGTTGCACCAGGCGGTCGCGGCGCTGCAGCGGGGCGAGGTGGCCATGGCCCTGGCCGGCGGCGTCAACGCAACGCTGTCCCCAGCGTTCGTCAGGTTCCACAAGGAGCTGGGCATGCTGTCTGCTGCGGGGCAATGCAGGCCCTTCGATGCCGCTGCCGACGGCTTTGTCCGGGGTGAGGGATGCGGGATGGTGGTCCTGAAGCGGCTGAGCGATGCGGAGGCCGACGGCGACCGTATCTGGGGGCTTGTTCGGGGCACGGCAGTCAACCAGAACGGCGCCAGCGCTGCACTGACGGTGCCGAACGGCCCTGCCCAGGAGCGCGTGATCGAGGAGGCCCTCGCCCGGGCCGGCGTTGCGCCGTCCGACGTCGACTACCTGGAGGCGCACGCGGTCGGCTCGCAGCTAGGCGACCCGATCGAGCTCAACGCCGTAGCGGCGGTCTACGGCAGGGGACGCGACCAGGAACGCCCGCTGCTCATTGGATCGGTCAAGTCGAACATCGGGCACATCGAATGGGCGGCCGGCATCGCCGCGTTCATCAAGACCGTCCTCGCGATGCAGAGGGGGGTGATACCCCAGAGCCTGCACTTCGAGAGCCCGAACCCGAACGTCGAGTGGGACCGGATACCGGTGGAGGTGGCTTCCCGCAGGACGGACTGGCCGGCCCCCTCCGGCCGACCGCCGCTGGCGGGCATCAACGCCTTCGGCCTCTCGGGCACCAACGCGCACGTCCTCGTCGAGGGCTACGCTCTGCCGGAGGGCGCTTCCGAGGCGACCAACGGCGCGCGCTTCCCCGCGGGCGCCCCCAAGCAGGTACCTGCACCACTCCCGGAACCGGTTGGCGATGGCGCGGCGTCGAGGGAGGGGATGACGGAGCGCAGCGCCCGGTTGCTACCGCTGTCGGGGAAGTCGGCAGGTGCGCTGCGGGATCTCGCCGAGCGCTATCTGCGGTGGCTTGGCGATGAGGAGGGCTCCAAGCCCGATGCAGCGCTGTCCGATTTGGCTTGGACTGCCGCTGTGGGCAGGAGCCACTTCCCCCACCGCGCCGGTCTCGTCTTCGGAGACGCAGCGGAGCTGAGGGAAGGGCTGGAGGCGCTGGTTGGGTTACCAGAGGCAGATGGGCAGCCGGAACCGGGCGCGGCAGCGAGGACGGCCTTCGTCTACAGCGGCCAGGGCGGCCAGTGGGCAGGCATGGGTGAGGCGCTCTACCGGACCGAGCAGGTCGTGCGGGCAGTGCTTGACCGCTGCGAGCAGCTGATGAGAGAGGAGCGGGGCGCATCGCTCTTGGACATGATGTTCGGGCGGCCCGGTGCGGTCGGCGACCTCCAGGACCCGGCCTGGGCACACCCCGCGCACTATGCGCTCCAGGCCGCGCTTACCGCGCTCTGGGAGGGCATCGGCGTCAGGCCCGCCTGCGTGTTGGGGCAGGGCGTTGGCGAGATTGCGGCGGCGCAGGCGGCCGGGGTTCTGAGCCTGGAAGACGGGCTCCTGCTCGCGGCTGCCATCGCCGACCCGGAAGGGGCCCTGCCGCAAGTGGACGTCGCGGACCCGTCCCTGACCTGGGTGAGCACCGTGACCGGAGGCGCGGTGCAGCAGTCCAATGCACTGGACGACGCACACTGGCGGCAGCTGGCAGGCGGGGCCGCGGCCTTCCAGGGCGGCCTAGCGGCACTGGCCGATACCGGAGTGGGCCTTGTGGTGGAGATTGGGCCGCAAATGCCCTCAGGCTTGGCGGTTGCGTCGTACTGGCCGCAGGGCACCGGGGACGCGCCTCTGCCCACGTGCGTCGACGGACTGCTCCGTCCCGGAGAGGATGCGACGAGCGTCCAGGAGCGCTTCCTTCGAGCGGTGAGCGCTGCCTACGAGGCCGGGGCCAACCTCTCATTCGCCGGCCTTTTTGCAGGGGAGGAGCGGCGCCGGATCGCCATCCCCGGCTATCCGTTCCAGCACCGCCGCCTCTGGGTGTAGGCGCGCCGTAAGGAAGGCTAAGTCGGCTAGGCTGGATGTGGCGCTTCGGGGGCCGGCGGGCAAGATGGGCCACGGCGACAGCTTCCACGACGTGCGCCGCCCCGAACTGTGCCTGGGGGCTGCGGCTCGGGCCCGCGGAGGACCGCCCACCGGGCGCACAACCAGTTGGCGCCGGAATCTCCTAGCAGGGATCGGCATCGGCGTAGCCCGGCTCTCGGCATCGTGTGGCAGGGAGACCAGACTCTGACCTTGCTGGAGGCTCCGAGAGACCATGCCCACAAAGGAGAGCAACGCCGTTCCTGGAGCCACCCCAAACCACCGAGATGGAGGCGCGCGATGTTGAGGGCTTCGCTCAACGGGCTTGGCGGATGGTGCCTCACCTGAGGGCCCTTGCTGGCCATGGTCTTCTTCCTGCTCGAACCGGGGGCGTGCGGGTCGACGCAGCCGACCTGCTGGATCCGATGGAGGCTGCCGCAGCCCTGGCGTCCAACCCCGTACTGAAGGGATTTGCGGCGCTGGGGATTGCCGCGGGGTTGTTCGGGCTGTTCGTTGTCCAACGTCAAGGGAGAGCTACTACCGAGGGACCCGCCCCATCGCTCCTGGGCATCTTCCACCTAGCCATTGGCATCGCGGGGTCGGTCGCCACGCAGGGGCTGAACCACGTCGTTGCAGACGCGACGAGCGTGGACGGGGCTTTGCCCGTGTTCCGGGCAAGTTGTGAGGCGTGGGGCTGGTGGCGGGGCCTTTCCTCGCGGCGGGGTTCCTGGCATCCAGCCCGGCCTGGCCTACCGGGACGACATCAACAGGACGATGGTGCTGATGGTAGCCCTGGCCTCAGCGTTAGCCTTGGCCTGCCTCGCCATCGGAGTGGTTGCTCCGGCAGACTCGCAGCTGAGCAACCTGATAGCGACATCGGGCATCGCGTATGTCATATGGGTTCCCTGGACGGTGGTGTTGCAGGTGTGGCATGGCCAGTGCGTGGTGCGGCATGCCTGCCGGCTAGGGGTTGTGCATGGCGAGTGTGGCCGCCTCCGCACCCCACCAAGGGTACCGATCGGAGTCCGGCAAGACGACATTTCGGCGGCAAGACGAGGGGGTGGTTCGCCGGGACTGCGGGACGGCAGGGGAGCCACAATGGAGCAGGGGGAACGCCGCTGCGTCGATGGAAACTGTTCCGTTCCGGTGGGACGAATCGCGCCGTTCATCCGGGCCGTTCGCGAACGGCCCCTACGCGCTGGGTCGTGACCCAGTTGAATCGGCATATTGATCTCACCAACTCTGAACAGATACCGGGGATCCTATTGCTTCAGGGCAAATGTGATGGTCTGGCCATCGGAGCTGGTGATGGTCAGCCGGGCGCCGCTGACGGCGAACCCCTCCGCGTCGACCAGCAGGTCAATATACAGGGACTCCTGCATGAACAGTTCGCGGCTGGGACAACCCGCCTCAGTCCAGCGAAGCTCATCTATGGTGAAGGACGACCCCGAGGCGCTGTACTTGCCATCATAGGAGTTGCATCCGGTCCAGCCACTGATGTCGCTCTCCTCGGAGAACTCAACCTCCACGTTCCCAATGGCTGGACTGTCCGCTACGGAGAGCAGCGTCCAGGATGTCCCCGCTAGGGGTTGCTCTTCCGAGGCGCAGGCCAGCGCCAGCAGCGCAACGGCGCCGAGTATCAGCTCGCCGGTTGTCCGCACTATCGTGGTCATGGCCATCCCCCACGGAGAATTCGTTGGCGAAGGGCAGCTTCACTAGAAGCCCGCGTTCTCCGCCTGCTGCCGCCAACCCGGCCGGTGAGATGCCCGCTATGCTATCGCAGTCCGGCTGGTAGGCGGATGATGAACCGGCTTCCCTGTCCCTCCACGCTCTCGGCTTCGATGGACCCACCGTGGGCCTCGACGAGCCTGCGGGCTATGGTGAGTCCAAGCCCGGTTCCTCCGGTGCTGCGGGAACGGGAGGGGTCGGCGCGGTAGAAACGGTCGAAGACCCGTTGCAGGTCATCGGGAGCAATCCCCGGCCCGGTGTCGGCCACCCGCACCTCGACGGCACCGGCGCTCGCCCGGGCAGACACCACTACACTGCCGCCCTCCGGCGTGTTGATGACGGCGTTGTCCAGCAGGTTTCCGACCGCCTGGGCGATGCGGGTTGGGTCCAAGTTCAACTCCGGCAGGATTTCGCCCACATCGACGCGGAGAGCCACGCCCTTGGCTTCGGCCCGGGGCCGCAGGGCGTCCGTGCAGGATTGCACCAACTCTTCCAGGCGCGTCTGCGTCCGTTGCATCTGAAGCTCGCCGCCGTCAGCCTGCGCAAGGAGGCGCAGGTCCTCGACAAGCCGCGACAGCAGGAGCGACTGCTCGTGGATGGTCTCTACCGTCTCCGGCGTCGGCTGAAACACTCCGTCCTTGATGGCCTCCATATAGCCCTGGATATTGGAGGTCGGGGTGCGCAGCTCGTGGGCGATGTCGGCGGTGAGGCTGCGGCGGCGGCTCTCCGCCTCTTCCAGCCCCGCGGCCATGGAGTTGAAGCTGTGGGCCAGATGCCGGATTTCGGTGGGGCCGGTGACCTCAGCACGTTGGGACAGGTCGCCCCAGCCCAGCCGCCGGACCGTTGCTCCCAACCTCTGCACCGGGGCCAGCGTGCGCCGTGCGAGAATCCACACCAACGCTGTCCCCAGGAGCGCGACGCCGATTCCGGCCCACACCAGGTAGCGATCCACGTGGCTGGCTATGCGGGAAACATCCGGGTCGGCGACCGCCAGCTCCTCGGTACCCGCCCTAAGGCCAAAATCGCTGGATGCGGTGATGGAGCCGACCACCTCCCCGCCGGATAGAAGCGGGAAGGAATCAGCCTCATTCGGCCGCCCTTGGCCTTCTGCGTTTGATATGTAGGGAGGGTGGGAGTCGGCGACGACGTTGCCTTGGGGGTCGTAGGTGGTTATGCGAAGCCCGGAGATGCCGGCGGCCTGCTGGACGACCGACTGCAGCTCCCCGCCGGGCTGGGCGGGGTCTGGGTCCTCGGTGGTGTAGTTGGAGATGAACTCGCTGACCCGCCCGGCCTGCGCCACGGCCCGGTCGGTCTCGAACCGTTCTACCTGCGTCGCCGTTGCAAGGCTGATGAAGATGCCCGCCCCGGCGAGGGTCAGGACGATGGTCAGCGCGAATCCGGTGACCAGCCGGAATTGCAGGCTGGAAACGACGTCGTGCAGGCGCCCGGCGCGCACGTCAGGCGCTCCCGCCATGCCGCAGCCGGTAGCCGCCGCCGTACACGGTCTGGATGTGGCCCGCGCTCCCCGGGCTTTCGATTTCGAGCTTCCGGCGAAGACTGGACACGTGGGTGTCGACGACGCGGTCGAAGCCATCGAAGTCATCGCCAAGCACCCTGTCGATAATCTCGTTGCGGGAGAACACCCTGCCGGGCTCCTGCAGCAGGAGGGTCAACAGCCGTAACTCCGTTGGCGTCAGGCCGAGCTCCGCGCCGCCCACCGCTGCCTTCCGTGTGCGCAGGTTGACCCTGATAGCGCCGACGCTAAGCTCCGGGTATGCAGACACGGCGCTCTCCCGGTCCGAGCGGCGCAGGACGGCGCGGACCCTTGCCGCCAGCTCCCGGGGGCTGAAGGGCTTGGCGATGTAGTCGTCAGCTCCCAGGTTGAGTCCCTCCAGCCGGTCGGCCTCTTCGACCCGCGCCGTCAGCATGATGATGGGCGCCATCGACTCCACCTGCAGCCTCCGGCAAACCTCCAGCCCGTCCAGGCCGGGAAGCATGAGGTCCAGCACCACCAGGCAGGGTTGCTCCCTCCGGGCCAGCTCCAACGCCCGGAGCCCGTCACCGGCCTCAGACACCCGGTAGCCGTCCCGCTCCAGGTAACCGCGCGCCAGCGCGACCACGTTGGGGTCGTCGTCGACGACCAGCACCAGGGGCTTCCCTCCGGCCTTCTTGCCGTCGGTCTTCCTGGAGGGCATGGCACTCTCCCTTCCGTAGCGTGGGCCTGCGTCCGAGCCATGGGCCGAGGCGGGACCGAAACCCGCCCCGCCCTTCGGGCAGAGCCGGCGGGGGCCGGGTCTATCCGGCGGGCTCTGCGGCATGCTTGTTGGCTTCGTACTTGCCTTTCACGTCCCGTCCGCTTCCCTTGTCCGAGATGTCCCGTTCCACCGCGTAGACTTCCTTGTAAGCCTGCGCAATGGCCCAGGCGACCGTCTCGCCGTCGACGCCGAGGATTGCGCCGACCCTCTTTCCGTGCTCCAGGTACGACGGCCCTTCGGCTTCCACCGACATGGCGTCCGCGCCCTGGTCGACCTCGTCGCCTTCCCTTGACCGGCCTGGATTGGGCGCTACCGCCGCATCCGCCTGCACCATGGCATCGTGCGTCGCCTGTGTGTCGGTGCCCAGAATCGCCGCAACCCTGATGGACAGATCATCCGGCTCCCCCGATTCCACCTCCGGGTTCTCGATGCTGAGGGCGGAGACATCTCCTTCCTTCACGGCCACCTCCTCTGGATCGGGGCCGCCGTTTCCGGCCTCATCTACGCCCGAGGCCAGCACGGCGCCGCCGGTTATGGCCGCAACCACTAGCCCCACTGCAAGTCCTGCCGGTATCCATTTGGTTCTCATTCCGATACCTCCTGTTCCCTGAACTCGCTGGGCCTCGTGGCCCCGCTGTAGTTGTCAAGCTAGCAGCGAATCTTTAGGAAACTGTGAGGGTTCGGGCATCCTTTCGGCGCGCTCTACCCCCCGTCGAGGAACGGCCCGCCGTGGAGCCGGCGGTACACGTCCAGGAACGCCGCCTCGCGGTCCGGCGGGGTGTGCCTGAGGAAGATGCGATAGACCTGTTCCTCGGTCGGGTAGTACTGGTAGTCCAGGTAGCGCTCGTAGAGCTCCCGCATCGCCGATGAGAGGCCGGCGAGCCCCATGGCGTCGTACAGGTGGGTCATGAAGTATTGACCGAGCGCGTAGCCGCAGGAGTTCTCAAATTCGCCGGACTCCGCAAGCGCGGCGATGGTGGTGACGCCGTTGTTGAAGCACCACACCTTGCCCGCGTACTCGTTGCCCTCGAACAGCGGCACCTTGCCGTCCCAGTCCTCCGTGCCATCCCAGGCCTTCCGGTAGGCCCGGACGAAGTCGGCGCCGCCCTCCACCAGCCAGTGCGGCCCCACCTCGAAAGCCAGGTGGTAGTGGGCAACCTCGTGGTACAGCAGGTCGGCGTGGGCGAAGTCCTCCCAGTCGCTGTCTATGGACAGCACCATTGAGTCCTTGAAGTTCGCTCCTCCGTATCCGTAGCCCTCGTAGCTGTCCACGTTGACCTGGAGCATGATGATGTCGGTCACGGGGAGCGGGCTGACCATCACGCGCTCGGCGGCCAGCGCCCCGTCCGCGGCGGCGGTGAGCACGTCGCCGTAGATGGGTTCATGCCCGAAGGCCCAGATGCCGACGGCGCCGCTGAGGGGCAGATCGGCGGTGTCGGTCTCGGTGAAGCGTTGCTCCAGCAGGTCGGTGTAGATGGCGTCATCCCCGACGATCTTCCCCAGGACGATGACGAACGCGCGGTCCTCCAACGAGAGGCCGTCGGCGAACCAGCCCTGCGCCTCCAGGCGCCTGAAGCTCTCCGGGTACTGCCATGCCATGTCACCCAGCGCGTAGAGCGCGTCGACGTTGAGGGTCCGCACCGGCGTCTCCGCGCTGTGGGCTAGCATCCGACGCGCCAGGGCGGGGTCCCAATCGTAGAGATACTGGAGGCCGTAGACGGCGTCGGAATCCAGCGGGCCGAGGCCGTCCTGGATCCATGGCGCGTTGGCAAGCCTCCGGCCAAGCTCGGCATCCTTTAGCCAGACCTCGAGGATGGGTACGACGGCGAGCGGATACGGCGGATCGTCGTACCAGGGGAGCAGCTGCGCCAAGATGGAGTGGGCCGCCTCCTCGCGGGTTAGTGTCGGAGTCGGAGTTGGGGTGGGCGTTGGTGTTGGGGTGGGCGTTGGTGTCGGGGTGGGCGTTGGTGTCTGAGTGAGAGATGGAGATCGTGCCGACGGGGGAGTGGACGTTGGCGCAGGCGTAGATGTCGGCATGGGCGTGGGGCTGGCCGTTGCTGCCTGCTCTGGCGTCGGCGGAAGGGTTGCGATCAAAGCGGTCGCGGTTGTCGGGGTCGGCGTGGTCTGAGCGGTATTGGACCCGAATGGGTCGGCGCCGAACTCGGCTAGGCTGACGAGCGCATATGCAATGACGACGACGGCGGCGAGGATGCCGAGTACCTTCAGAAGGGCTAGCATGGCAAGAGCCGGGTGGTCCGCGCCCTACCCGGGCAAGTCCGGATTCTTCAGGTCAACGTATCCGGCCAGGCGGCGGCCAAGAGCGAGGGCGGGGCCGAGTTCACGGATACCCGACTTCCCAACGACCTCCTCGACATTGCATCGGATGAGCGCGCTGGCATGCTTGATGCCAAAACTGTCGCGTGCAGTTGCCGCCTGCAAGTGCCGGTGTGGAATAGGGGTCGGGGTAGGCGTTGTATCGGTCATGAACTCAGCGCGTAGATGAGCGCGATCGCCACGCCAACGACCATCGCCACGATAATGGAGGCCAGGATCGTCTCGCCCGGGCTGTTGTACTTCATGCGCTCCCTCATGGCAGCAACCGCTTGCCCCTGAGAGAAGTGTGGACAGGCGGTTGGGAGGAGGGTCTGGGGTGGTGCAGGAGGGTTCCCGGATATCCGCGCAAACTGGTGCGCCGCCCGCATACCACCCCAGACCCCGTCTACCCGCGTGGCGGCCTGGCCATCCGCCTCGGCGTTACTTCGTCTACATTCACGCTTGGATACGGGTCGCTTCCGCCCGGTACAGGTGCCAACGCTGGGTTCCTGCCCTGGTTCAGCCACGCGAAGCCAGTAGGTTGTACCGCATCGTCTCTATGACGCGCGTATTTTCTGCCATGACTTCTGTATGAGTTTTCGTGTAATCCTGTATGATTCGTCATACAGGCGGACCCCGTGGGGCACGTCCGCACCCGAACCCAGGAGGAGGGGATGGACCGGCCAGGCCAGCGGAGCCATGACTTCGAGGCACTCCAGGAACGGTTGACGCGCCTGAGTGAGGCCAGCCTGCGCATCAACGAGAGCCTCGACTTCGATACCGTGCTCCAGGGCGTCCTCGACTCCGCCCGCTCCATCACGGCCGCCCGCTACGGCGTGATGACCCTGCTCGGCAATGGGGGCCGAGTGGAGGACTTCCTGTCGTCCGGGCTGACCGCCGAGGAGGCCGAGCGGCTGTGGCTCACGCCGGACGGGCGGCAACTCTTCCAGTCCCTGACCGGCGTCTCCGAACCCATGAGGGTTCCTGATCTCGTCGCGCACGTTCATGCCATGGGCTTCACGGACTTCGCCATTCCCTTGCCGACGGGGGTATTTCGCTTCATGGCGGCGCCCATGTTCCACCGGGGCGCCAGGGTGGGCCACGTCTTCGTGGGCGACAAAGACGGCGGCGAGGAGTTCAGCCGGGCCGACGAGGAGACCCTGGTGACCTTCGCATCCCAGGCCGCGCTGGTCATCGCCAACGCCCGCACCCACCGGGAGGAGCGTCGGGCCCGCGCCGACCTGGAAACGCTGGTCAGCACCTCGCCGGTGGGCGTCGTGGTCTTCGACGCCCAGACCGGGATGCCTGTATCCGTCAACCAAGAGGCCGTGCGCATCGTGGACGGCCTGCGCGAGGAGGAGCAAGCGGCGCAGAACGTGCTAGACGTGCTGACCTGTGTGCGTTCGGATGGCCGGGAAGTCTCCCTCAGGGAACTACCGTTGGCCGAGGCTTTGAGGGCAGGCGAGACGGTGCGGGCCGAGGAGATCGTGCTGAGAGTGCCCGACGGCCGGAGCGTCAGCGTCCTGCTCAACGCCACGCCCATCCACTCGGAAGATGGCCAGCTGGCGTCCTTTATGGTCACCCTGCAGGACATGACGCCACTGGAGGAGCAGGAGCGGCTGCGCGCCGAGTTCCTGGCCATGGTGAGCCACGAGCTCAGGACGCCCCTGGCTGCGGTCAAGGGCTCGGTCACCACATTGCTGGAGACCGCCGATGATCTGGATCCTGCCGAGATGAGACAGTTCTTCCGCGTCATCCGCGACCAGTCGGACCAGATGCGCTCTCTCATCGGCGATCTGCTTGATGTGGCCCGCATCGAAACGGGCGTTCTCTCGGTGGATCCGGAACCGACCGACGTGCACGTGCTGGTGGAGGAGGCTGGGAACAGGTTTCTAGCCGGCGCCGACGGAAATCCTCTGAATGCGGACCTGGCGGCGGATTTGCCCCTGGTCATGGCCGACCGTCGGCGCATCGTCCAGGTGTTGAGCAACCTGCTGTCCAACGCAGCCGGGTACTCGCCCGGCGGGTCTCCAATACTGGTGACTGCAGTGCCGGACAGGATGCACGTCGCGGTCTCCGTCGCCGACGAGGGCCGGGGTATCCCGGCAGACCTGCTGCCGGGATTGTTCCGCAAGTTCTCGCGGACATCCGGCGTCGACGGGTCGGGTCTGGGTCTCGCTATCTGCAAGGGCATCGTGGAGGCCCACGGAGGCCGCATCTGGGCCGAGAGCAATGGCCCAGGGCTGGGTGCGCGGTTCACCTTCACTTTGCCGGCAGGGGAGGCCGCAGCCCCCTCTCCCGCTCCAATCTCTTCGCGGGCTCGCCCCGCTGCCCGGGGTCAGGTGCGCGTCTTGGCCGTGGACGACGACCCACAGGCGCTCAGGTATGTCCGCAACGTCCTCACCAGGGCGGGCTACGCTCCCGTCGTCACCGGCGACCCCGCCGACGTGCCCCGCCTCATGGAGGAGGAAAAGCCCCACCTCGTCCTGCTGGACCTGGTGCTGCCGGGCAGTGACGGCATTGAGCTGATGAACGACATCCGGAAGATGGCCGACGTGCCGGTCATCTTCCTGTCGATGTACGGCCAGGACGAAACCGTTGCAAGGGCCTTCGACATGGGGGCGGCGGACTATGTGGTCAAGCCCTTCTCGCCGACGGAGCTGACGGCGAGGATCAAGGCGGCCCTTAGGAAACGCTTGGATCCCTTCCAGGGCGAGCCGTCGGGACCCTACGCCGCCGCAGGTCTGCGCATCGACTACGCCGAACGCAGGGTGACGGTGGCCGGCGAGCAGATTGAGTTGACGGCTACTGAGTTCTCGATGCTCTACGAACTGGCGGTCCACGCCCCTAGGGTGCTAACCCACGGCGTGCTGCTCCAGCGGCTCTGGGGCCCAGAGAGAGTCGGCGAACACTGGCTAGTTCGGGACGTCGTGAAGAGGCTCCGCCGCAAGTTAGGCGATGACGCAGGCAGCCCCAGGTACATTTTCACTGAACCCCGCGTCGGCTACCGGATGGTCAAGGGGGAGACGGCGCAACCGAAGGAGGGATAACCTCTCCCTTCGGACTTTGGTCAACCACGAGCCAGGCCAGGCTTGTCTCACAGATTCCAGAACGAATCGCAAGGCGAGAATCCTGATTTCATCAAGTCTGGTGAACCTCACTCGACCGTTGGGCCCACCGGAGCTCCAAATGAGGACGGTCGGGCTTCATCCTCGTCGGGCCGCTGAGTCAAGGAATGAGGAGAATTCGCCGCTCCTCCCCTGCCAAGACGAACTGGAATCTCCGCTCAGGCGGAATTGTCAGCGCGTCTCCGGGAACGGCCCTTACATGCTCTATGTGGACCGGGTCATGGTCGGACGGGAGCGTTCCACGCTGCTCCAACACATGCAAGAGTTCCGCTACCTGCTGATGCCAATCGGGCAGCTTCCCAGCCCCTAAGACAGTCGTATCCCAAAGCCGTCCGATGCGTAGGTGCCGGGGCACTGCATACGACGATGGGCGGGAGGGCCCGCCTTGTTCACGGTCGCTTCTCCGATGTGCTCTTCGCTGGTTTGTCCGGAAGCGGGAGTTGGCATCCGGTGCCGCGACCTTCGAGCCCTTCCCTGGTCGGCCTCGTGACCGCCCTCGCCTGGGGTGCGGCAGCGCTGTCGCGCAGCGCAGGTGTATTAGGAATCATACAGTTTCATACGAAAACTCATACAAAAGAAGTGGCATATTCTACGCGTGTCATAGAGGGGATGGGGTACGGTCTGACGGAGCGTTGGCCGGAATCTGGCTGAGAACCGCAGGGGCGAAACGTGCGTCGGTCTTTCGCGCGTCATAGCCGTGCCCTCCGCCGTCGCGCTCATCCTCGTGGTGCCGTTGGGAGGACGCGCTATCGGTCCGCCTCTTTCCAGGGCGCGGGGATGGGGCTGTCAAGCAAAGGACCTAGGTCATGGGCTACTGGGCGTACATCAACAATCCAACCAAGTCTGCGACCGTCCACAACGGGGATTGCCCACACTGCAAGCACGGGTTTGGCCTGAATTGGGAGGGAAACACGAAGAACGGCAGGTGGGACGGTCCTCATGGCACGTGGGCTGCTGCGTTCTCAACCGCCCGCGACACCACCGATTGGCGCTACGAAGTCAAGTGGTGCTCTCACTGCCGACCCGAAAACCCGTGGGGGCCGGTTGGTCAGGTGCGGAGGCAGCGGCAAAGCTGATGCAGGAGGGTCAGCCATGAAACAGGGTGCGGACGTCGGGGCTATCCTATTGGCGGCGCTGGTGTTCGGGGGCGCGGTCGCCGTACTGGTAGTACTCGCCAACTCCTTCGAGTAGCCGGTAGCGTCGAGACATGATGCGAGCCCTCCTCCTGACGCAGACCATCGCCCCAGTACCGCACTCGCCGCGTGCGAGCACACCGCGGCCCCGGCACCGATATCAACACCGCTACCAGCTCAACCCCGACCGCAGTGCTCACAATTAGCACAGTGAAGCCGACACCTTTGCCGTCGCTCGGCTCAGTTCCGCTCCTGGCGGTCGTAACGATGTTGACGGTGTCCGTGCTGCTGGGTTCGACGCCGAGGGCAGCCAGCGTAAGCGCACTTCAACAGCCGAGCGAATGGGTGGCCGGCTCGAAGTAGCCACTGGCGAGTCTGGGCGCGGCACGACAGTAGCCTGCGCCGTTCCGTATCACACTCATCAGAGAGGGCAGTAACTTGGCGCAGGTCACGCATACCACGATGATGCTCGTGGATGACCATGAGATCATGCGCGACGGGCTACGCGAAGTGCTCCAGCGGTCCGGTGGCTTCCAGGTGGTGGGTGAGGCTGGGGACGGCGTCGCGGCGGTGAGGATGGCTCAGCAACTCAAACCCGACGTGGTCATCATGGATGTGATGATGCCTCGGAAGAACGGTATCGAGGCTTGTCGGGACGTCACCGAAGCCCTCCCGAACACCAGCGTGTTGATCCGCACAGCCGCACCGGAAGAGGATGCCGCAGTTGAGGCGGTCACCGCAGGTGCGGTGGGATACCTTCAGAAATACACTGGCAAGGGTGATCTGTTGCGCAGCGTCCGCGCCGTTGCTGCCGGGCAACATCACATACCCCCCGACGTGCTTCGGCGTGTGCTTGCCGAGGTCCGAGCGGCGGACCGGATGAAGAAGACATCGGAGCACCTCAGGCTAACGCAGCGAGATCGTGAGATCCTTGCGCTGTTTGCTCAGGGCTTGTCGTACGCAAAGATCGCAGAGGTGAGGGGTAACCAGCCGCAGAAGGTTCGGACCGCCATCGACGGCATTCAGGACAAACTGAGCATCGAAACGAAACAGGAGCTGGTGTTCTGGGCGGTGCGAAATGGCCTGCTGGATGACTAGCTCCATATGCTGGCGCGGCCTCCAGCCCATGCTCGACTCGCAGATGGTTGCTGCCTACAGCCAGCTCTAGCCCTCCGCAAGAGACTCGGGCCAACTAAGGTTGCGTTTGCCCCTGCTGCCTCTAACAGCTCCGAGACCACCAATTCGACATACCGACAAAAGCAGTGCCTCTTGAGTTGGGCTCAGGGCAGGTCCGATTCAGGCCCCATTGAGATCTGGGTGACCCGTCTCCACGAGCGATTGGCTTCGCAGCTATTCCAGCCGGATCACCATGGCGGCTAACACGCCGATTGGATTAAGGATGGGAGCGACCCATATGGCCCAAGACCAGTAGTTGTGCTGGGCCAGTTCTCGGGCCGCATGTCACCGGCCCCGCTGGTCTGACCGGAGCATTCCGTTCCCCCTGGATTGGAGTGCGACCGTGCCTTCGCCGGGCGTGGATGTATGACGGTTCATACAGAATTATTCGAAAACTCATACAGAAATCATGACGGTTGATATGCGTATCATAGAGACGATGAGGTACAACTCCGCTAGTTCTGTGTCCCGAGAACTAGGCGGTGCCGTTTGTGAGGGGGTGTACTGATGGCTAGTGGAAACATCCGGCACGGCGCAATTCCGCTCTCGGCGATCGTAACCACGCTGACGGTGTCCGTGCTGCTAGGTTCGGCGCACAGGGAGGAATCGGCGTGGGGATACATCTACGGCCGAGCAAGTAAGCGGGGCCTGGGGTGGCCCGTGGTCGGCGCCCAGCTTGTAACTACGGCATTCCTCCTGCACCGCCCCAGGCCCTGACCATCGGCCGCCCGCCCCTCACACCTCTCAGGGGCGGGCGGCTTCTGTGGGAGGGAGTGCATGAAACGCAACAATCTGGGCGACCCATTCTTGGCCTTCGTTCTCGTGGCCCTAGTCGTTGCGGGTTCGATAGCGATCATCTACGCGCTGAGCTCGTGAGGTCGCGCTGTGCCAGTGGTTGATACAACGGACCTGAAGCGGTGGCCATTCCGCTGCAAGCACCTGTGAGACGCGAAGTGGGTGATGACGACGGGGGTGGTGGCGGTTGCGGTTGAAGGCGGGGCAGCCAGGACCGAGTTGCGGTGCGTCGACGAACAGGGGAACGCTGAGAGAGTCGGCATTACGGACTGGCTGGAGGCCGATGAGGTCCCAACCGTCGACCGCGCGTATTGGCGCTCGCTCGGCTACCGTGACATGGATTACATGTAGCACACCCTGTGCAGGGTAGAAGCATCGCTATGGAGGTACCCGGCGTATGCCCACCCGAATAACGACGCTCATTGGAGTGATAGACGGAGACACCATCGAGGTTGATCCTGATTTCATGGATGCTCCCCCCGTCGATGCGGACGAAGGTCTCAAGGTACGGATACTCGGTTACGATGCTCCGGAGGAGGGGCAGCCAGGCTATGCGGAGGCCACGGAACACCTACGCCGCCTCGTTGGCAGCAAAGGCTCGGATCTCGCGCTAACGTATGATCCTGACCATATGTTTGACGCATACGACAGGCTGCTTGGTCACGTGGCTGCTGCCAGCGGCGACGTGGGCAGCGCTATGAAGCAGTTTCTTCAGGACCAGCCGCGTTGACGCGCTAGCCGCCAGCGCTGGTGACCTATTCCCATCGTCTATGTCACTCGCTATGTTGGGCTGACGGGCATTGGATTGCTCGCCATCTCGGATGGATGCTCGCCGCGGAAGGCGTTCCTTAAAGGTAGTGCCTCCTGAGTTGGCTTCAGGGCAGATCCGATTCAGGCCCGCTGAGCTTTGGAGACCTGTCTCCACGAACGTTTGGCTTCGCGGCTATTCCGGCCGGATGACCACGGTGGCCAACACGCCGACTGGTCCAAGGATGGGGAGCGGTCCACCTGGCCCAAGACCAGTAGCCGCCCTGGACCATTTCTCGGAGAGCATGTCACCGGTCCCGCCGGTCTGACCGGACTCTTTCTTTCTCCTGGGTCAGAGCGCGGACGTGCCTTCGCGCGGTGCGGATGTATGACGACTCATACAGGATTATGCGAAGGCTCATACAGAAGTCATAGCGGCTGATACGCGTGTCATAGAGATGACGAGGTACAACTTGGCTATCTCCGTGTGCCGGGAGACGGGCGGGAAGCCAGCGTCCTGCGGGAATGCAGTCCTACGCCACCACCTTTGAGCGCGTCTTGCGTCGGCTTTATGCCTACAGGGAGTGGATGGAGGCTAGGGGAGCTAAGGCAGGCGTGCATGGGCTAATGGGCGTGTGTGAGCTACTCGACCAAGACCGCAACAGTCCACAACGGGAGTGCCCTCACTGCATGCACGGGTTGACCTGAAGCGGGAGAAGAGTACCGAGAAAGGTAGGTGGGATGGACCTTAGTGCGACATCTCCCGGCTTCCGGCAACGATGCGCTTCTGCGCTCATGCATCCCGTTACGCTGGGCGCGCTCAGCATCCTGCTGGTGAACGATCTGGTGTTCAAGGCGCTGTGGCCGGGAGCGTGGATACCTGGGAAGCTGAGCGACTTTGCGTGGATGACAATCGCGCCACCGCTGCTGGCGTACATCCTTTCCTTCGCAACTCCGCGGAGCGCGCCGTGGCAGTTAACCGCATTCGCAGCGGCCTATCTTGGCCTGCCGCTGCTCTACGCCGCATTCAACACGTTTCCCTCTGTCCATGACGCCGTACTGGGCATACTCGGGGTATTCGGCGGTGACGGTCCTCGCTCGCCGTTGGATCCGACCGACTCGCTTGTCATCCCCTTCGCGATGGCCGTCGCCCTTTGGATATGGCACAGGCCGCCACTGGGGATGGAGGGCTTGCGCGCTCGTTTCGCGGTACTGATGGCATCCGTCGCCGCCCTCGCAAGCATCGCTAGCAGCTACTCAACCAATTGGGGTATTACAGACGTGGGAAGGACCGCTTCTGGGGCATTGGGCGCCACGACCTCTGGCGACTTCAATCAGAGTCTCTTCTACGAGAGCATGGATGGCGGATTGACCTGGACGGTGCAAGAGGCGGCTGCCCCGTTACAGGAAGAGGAAGACGAAGCAGATTCTTCCTGGGGGCTCCGCGCGGAGGGGCCATCGGGGGTTTTCTACGCAATGGATGGACTCGTCACCATGGAGACGCCATCAGGCGAGCTAGAGCTCTACTCCTACGAGTACCTCCAGAGCGGCGGGAATCAATGGATGCAGGCCCTTGACAAGAAAGACATTGAAGGCCGGGTGATCGCGACCAGAGCCCACGACCTCTTCTACGATGCCGAAAGCGGCAACCTCATCGTGGCGATGGGCCTTCAAGGGGTCGTCGTCATCGCACCTGATGGAACGGCAACGCGTGCTGCAGTGGGCCGCTATTCGCCAACCGACTTCTCATTTGGCAACAAGTTGCGCACGTACATCAGCTCCATGATGCTGAGCGCGAACACGGTGTACATATGGGTCTCCTTCCTGCTCACATTTTCCTTTGCAGCGTTGGCGTTGACGGCCTCGAAAGCACCAGCAGGGCCGAGATGCTGCTTCGCTCTCGCCGCGGTAGTCTCAGTAATCCTCGCGCTGTTTCACGGAGTCTATCCCTATGAACTCGACCGACCGTGGGACGCGGACGAGTTGGCTCTAGGGAGGCACATCCTCGCCTCCTTTACCGGATACGGGCTGATTCCCCTCCTACTGACAGTTGGTGGGCTGGTGTGGGCTCGACCTGCCTGGGGGCAAGTTCTTGCCACAGCTGCAGCCAGCGTCGGGATGCTGCCGCTGATTGGACTTGGCGCGTTGGTCTTGTTCGAGACTGGGGTCTCCATCGCGACTGCTGTTGCGGTCGGGTTAGTCGGGTCTGTGGCATTTGGCCTGTGGATGTACCAGCGGCGCATGCAACGGGGCGCCTCCAGCGCTTGAATCATCCCCTGGGCCAGGATCCCACGCGTCAGCGCGCCCCCACCTGTTAAAGCGCACGGCCTCGTGCTCGTCCGCACCCGGTGCTGGGCCAGCTGGGCCTATCCACCGGGAATCAGCCCGGGGCCACCTAGTTGTTGCGAGTGGTGTCGGTCGCAGCCGACAGCGACTACCAGTCACTAGTTCACTGAATCATGGCCCGAAGGCTTGGATGCCGATCGCCCCACACTGTTCGTTGTGGCCTCCAGGCCGCCAGCACCGGAGACGGTGCTGCCTTCAGGTCCCGCTCCTAGTCTTGCCGGTCTCACAGAGCGAGTGTTACAAACGCTGGGGGCAGGTCAGGGTCAACAGCGCCCATGAGCCCGTGGACTGCCGCCCTGACCCACGTGGCCAGGCAATGCGCCGTGGGATAAGAGCTCGTCGAACCTATCAGGGGTCGTCTGACGCGTTCAGGACGTCGCCGCCAAGAAATGAGGATTGCTAGGAAGGACCTCGCGGCTTGGAAATCCACGAAGCACTCTTCTCCATTGGCCTCTTGATCGTCTTCGCAAAACTGTTGGAAGGTGTCTTCAAGAGGTTTGGCCTCAACTCCATCATCGCCTACGCCGTGGCAGGGTTGCTGCTAGGTCCCGTCGGCGGGCTTGTCGAAACAGGCTCGGAAGTGGAGGTCGTCCTTGGGATCGGCATATACGTCTTCTTCTTCCTGATAGGCCTGGAGGAGCTGGACATCAGGGGATTCCTCGCTGCTATCCGAGGACGCCTCTTCCTCGCCTCCGTATTGTCCGTGGCCATATCCCTGTTGGTGTCCCTCTCAGTAACCACCGACATCCTGTTCGACCTGGGGTTAGGCCTTGACTTGACTCAGGCCTTGGCACTGGCCGGCGTCCTGTCGCTGTCGAGCCTCGGAGTCGTCGCCAAAGTGCTGATCGACGAAGGACGTCTCAGGGATCCCGTGGGCGTACAGATCTTCACTGCCGCGATCATTGCCGAGTTGGTCGTCCTGTTCGTGGTGGGCTTTGCCATCAGCGAGCACTTCTACGCTGGAGGCCACGGGCACGCCTTGGATTGGCTCAGCGTCGCGACAATCATCGGCCAGATAGTCGGGTTCACGATCGTCACCTGGTTCGTCTCCACCAGGATTCTCCCGAGGGTGATCGTCGCCCTCCGCCGCTTCCTCCAGGTGCCGCAACTCTCCTTCGGCCTCCTTCTCGGCGGGCTGTTCCTCGTGGTCGTGGCGGCCGAGCGCGTTGGGCTGCACGGATCGCTGGGCGCATTGCTCTTCGGCGCCGCGCTTTCCACGCTTCCGTACCAGGTGCGCCGCGACATCATGCCCGGTATGAGGGGGACCGCCGAGGGGTTCTTCGTCCCCCTGTTCTTCGCTTCAGCCGGCTTGCACTTCAGCCTGGACTTCCTGGAACTCGCGCCGCAGACAATTGCCGCGCTTACCTTGGTTCCGCTCGCCGGAAAGTTCGCCGCCTCATTCATAGGGGCTTACATCACCCGGCTCAACGCCCCCCTGGCAACCGCTGCCGGCCTCATGGCCAAGGGCGTAGCGGAAATCGCGCTGCTCCTGCTATTGCTTCAAACCGGCGCCATCGACCAGGGCGTCTTCTCCCTGCTCGTTCTCGTTATGTTCGTGTACATCCTGCTAACGCCCATGGGAATCAGCTTCTCAGTCAGGAGGGTGAAGCGCTCTGAGCCGATTGCAAGGGACGAGCAGGTGCCTCCCTCCTTGGAGCGATTTGCATTGGATGGAATCAAGGTCGCCCACATCTTGGACCGCGACAGGAGCCATCCTGAGCAGTCCCTGACCGTGAAGACATTCACCGAGAACTGGTTTCTTCCAGAGCAGCACGACTACGTGGTCGTAGATCACGGCAAGTTGGCCGGAATAGTGTCGCTGAGTATGCTGCGGTACGTTCCTCGAAGCGAGTGGGAGCACACCCCCCTCTCCAGGGTGCTGCGCAGGTCAACCCCTCACGCGAACTCCAGCGAGTACGTGGAGGACGTGCTCCAGCGCATGACCGAAAACTCGCTCACCGTTCTCCCCGTGTTCGAAACCGACACGGGCGAGTTCATCGGCTCTGTCTCCAGCTACGAAGTCCTTGACATGATTGTCTTGACCTCCCAGGGTCACGAGATCTAACGCCGATCGCATCCGAACCTCCCGCGACGACCACCGCCCGATTCCCGCACCTGACTGAAGGCGCAGCCCCGATTCCGCGGAGCCGAACGAACGGTTGAAGCGGGCAGCCGAGGGTCTAGTTTTTCCAAGCTTGGTGGCCTATCCCGCCCAACGAGACTCCAACCACTGGGGCCGACCTTTCATTTGGTCATGCCTCTAGCTACAAGCCACTACTCTTAGGGATCGTCGGAGTCTCGGGTGAGTGGATGCGCTTCCTAAAGAGAACCCATGCAAGAGGGGGAGCGGTCTAGCGCTCGGCGGGCTAACATGACGGGCGGCAAAAGGGCCAGGGCATGCCGGCAGGCCCCCGGCCCGCATGGAAGACTGCAGGATCCTGCCAGGTAGAGGAGCACGCGCCATGGCAAATAAGGTTCGCCTGGGATTTGTGGGTGCGAACGTCAACTCGACTTGGGCTTCTCAATCCCACTTCCCAGCGCTATTGGCCAGTCCAGATGTCGAGCTAACCGCAGTTTGCACCACGCGTGCTGAGAGCGCAGAACAGGCTCGCCAAGCCCTTGGAGCGAAGCTCGCCTTCCATGACTACCGAGCCATGGCGGCGTCTCAGGAGATCGACGCGGTAGCCGTGGTCGTGCGCGTGCCATCGCACTACGAGCCAACGAAGGCCGCCATCGAAGCTGGGAAGCACGTGTACACCGAATGGCCTCTGGGGCGAAATACAGCCGAAGCCGAGGAACTTGCGGCCCTGGCCCGAGGCAGAGGGGTGAAAACCGCGGTGGGCCTGCAATCGCGAGTTAGTCCCGCATTGCTGTTTGTCAAAGAACAGATTGAAGCCGGCTATGTGGGCGAGGTGCTCTCGTGCCACATGACGACTATGCGCGATGGCGCGCTCGAACGACCGTCAAGCCGCACATGGCAGCGCGATGCCAGCCTGGGCGCAAACACCTTGACCATCGCCAACGGACACTCCATTGACGCGCTGCGCTTCGTGGTTGGCAACTTCGCCCGGGTGGCCTGCATGGTCAGTACCCAGGCAAAGCACTGGTACGAGACCGATACGCAGCAGTTTGTGGAAGTCACATCCCCTGACAATGTGCGAGTCAGCGGCCAGTTGGAGCGCGGTGCGGCAGTGTCGGTGCATGTCGGAGCTGTCCCCTGGGCCGGCAGTGGATTCCGAATGGAGATCTACGGACGCGAAGGCACGCTGGTCATCACCGGGAGCGTCTCGTCGCAGCGTGGGGAGATGCTACGCGTGCAGGGCACAAGGGGAAGCCATGAGTTGCAGAACCTGGAGATTCCTGAGCGCTTCGTTTACGTGCCGCACGACTTCCCTCGCGGCGATCCCTTCAACGTCGGGCAAATGTATGCCCTATTCGCTGAGGCGGTCCGGGGTGGACAAGACGGTCTGCCGACGTTCGAGGTAGCGGTCGACCTACACCGCTTCATCGATACCATCGATGAGGCGTCGGCAACGGGTCGGGAGTTGCCAGTTGCCTGAGCCGACGCTGTGTTGGATCACACAGAACGATTAGCAGTGCCATTCTTGAGGTCACCTTCCCTATAGGCCGTTGGCACGATCTACAGCACAGGCGGACAGGGTATGCCTTGCGATATGCCACCACTTTTGGGGCATAGCCAGTACTGCGGCCCACTTCGGCCGTCTTGCTGAATTGGTTCTGAGACCGCCGAACCCGATGCGCCAACACTAGACGGTCCGCTCCGCCGCGGCGGCGGCGTGGGGCACCGGCCACCGCATAGCCCGCAGCCACGGTAACCTCCGCCTCTTGGAGCTCTATGATCGCCTGCCGATAGCGTTGGTGCAGATCCAGGGGCGCGCCACAGACTTGCTGCTCGTTCAGAGAACCGTACGCCGACTAGTCATGCGCACCTGCGGGGTACCTCTCCCATAGCCACACCAGGTCTCCATTGCGGAGGGTCTTGATGGAGGGGTTCCCCTTCAGGATGTGGTCGACGTAGTGCATGAGGTCGTTCGCGCAGACGCTACAGTACCCGTAGGAGTTGATCAGCTTGGTGGTGATGCCTTGCCATCGTTGTGCCCAGTCGATCCTCTGCCGGGAGAAGCGAGGACGGATGAGATTCTTGCTAAGCTCTTTCCTTGTGATGAGAAGCCGATCTTCAATAGATTTCTTCAGACGAGGCTCCGAGTCGTAGGCGAACGGTTTGCCCCTGCTCCGCCAGGATTCGACGCGCTCGTTGATCTCGCGCCGGAACTCCTCCTTGTTGCGATCGGTAATCCCGTGAACGCGCTCGATTTCCCGCATGTCGCGCTCTCGCTCGGCATCGGCACGGGTGGGCCTGTAGTCCTTCTTGGAGATGTCCTCTAGGTATGAGGCGAGATCTGACAGGTATCGTTGGAGCAAGTCCTCGGCCCTTACCTCGAAGGACTCCACACTCGCTATCTGTACGTCGCGCACCGCCATATCGTCGTACGCCCTGACGGAGTTGACGATCAATGCAGTCTTGGTGGCATAGTCGGCTTCGTAGCTCACGTTCTCGTCCAAGCCTTCCCACAGACTGGCCAGGGCGCCGAACGGCGTGATGCACCGTCCATTCGACTCACTGGCGGCTGCATCCATACGGTTCATGACGTAGCGCGGTGATATTCCAGACATCCCCTCCATGGGGTGCTGGCGCTTCATTTCGCGCAAGTCTCGCCTTGAAAAGTGAGGAACCACGTTGCCGTCATAAAGATTCAGTTTTTCGAGGAACGACATCCCCTGGCGGTTCGGCGGGTCCAGGCGCGATAGAACGGAGAAGGTGCTCGCTACCCGGAGGGTCAGAGGAGCGACGTGGACGGCGTCGGTGCGACTTGCCTTCCTCATCTTCTGGTAGATCTTGACCTCTTCGGTTACCTTGAGGTTGTAGGGGATCTGAACCGCGATGATCCGGTCCTTGAGGGCCTCAGAACTCCTCTCCTTGGAGAAGTCGTCGAAGTCCCCTTGGTTTGAGTGCCCGACGATGACCTCGTCTGCATAGACGGAGCCGAACTTCTCCATCTTGATGATCTGCTCTTGAGCGAGGCTGAGGAGCGTGGTAAGGAGGTGGCCGTCGGCCTTGAACATTTCGACAAGCTCAACCATGCCTCTATTGGCAACGTTGAACTCTCCATCGAGCCGGAACGCTTTGCCTGCTACTTCAAGCCTATCGCCCTCTAGCAACTCGGTGTTGATACTCCCTACCAGGAGAGAGGAGTCTGAGGGGTGGGGGTTGTTGGCCATGAAGTAGCCGATGCCGACTGCTTCTTGCTCGGAGAATGTCACGCGCTGCACGGGCACATCTGCAAAGCGCCCCTGGTACTCGGTCCTGACCATGTAGCGGCACCGCGGGCAGAGGTCGCCCTCTATGTGGATGCCGTACTGTTCGCGAAGCTGGGGCCGGAGGCTTTCGGGTATGAGGTGTAGGGGCTCCTCCTGCATCGGACATCCCTTGATGGCGTAGACCGTACCGCCGTCGCTCTTGGAGTAGGCCTCCACAGCGCGCTTGATGAGCTCTGTGGCGGTGGACTTCCCGCTGGCCGGAGGACCAAGGAGCAGCAGAATGCGCTTGCGCATTTCGAAGCGCTGAGCGGAGGCGGCGAAGTACTGAACGATGCGGTCGAGGGCCTCCTCCAAGCCAAAGATCTCGTCTTGGAAGAGGCCGAATACGCGGTCGCCATCCGGGGTCACATCGGAGCCATTGACGGCTATGGCGTCATGGATGTAGGCATGGGACAGGCGGCTCCTCAGGGGGTCAGTCGTGACGATCTGGAGGTACTCCTCGAAGGTCCCCTCCCAAGAGTACTTGGCGGCTTCGCGCTCGGCCGCAGATATGATGGCCCTGATTGCAGGTTCGCTTGTCATGAGCTCCCTCGATGTGCATTCCTACCGGCCACGTAAGCCGGTCGAACTGACAGCGTCGCCCTCTCAGCCTTTGATTGGAGCGGGTTCAACTCGGCCCTACGCGATGACAGAGGAAATTGCCCAGAGACCCAGTATCCCAACCACACTGCTGCCCAAGAGCATCAACCAGCCTGTAACGAGCCGCAGTACTTGCAGCTCGAAAGCCAAGTAGAAGAAGGTGGCAGTGGAGATGATGGTGAGCAACAGCGGCACGGCGGACATGGAGAGCCAAATGCCAGTGGAGTGCTCGAACACGCCGCCTTCAGCCATCGACAGTGCGAAGATGAGAAAGACGACCAACGAGCCGATGGCAAGGAAGACGCTGTAGAAGCCGACCGCACGCGGGTCCGTATCCCAGATGCTCTGCGCTCCAACGACGACAGCGTACACCGCCCAGAGGACGATAAGGGCCGTCAGCGCCGTCAGCAGCTCGGTCGACCCGTCACCGGTGATCAGGGTTGGGGTGATGGTGGTGCCGAACATAATCGTCCCTAGGGTGATCACACCGAGTCCCATCCCGAACATGCCCATGGTGCGGCCCTCGGAGTACAGGCCAAGTACCTGCCACGCCTGCGAAAAGAGTGCCGCGCCAATCAGCAGAAAGAAGATCCCTTCCATGATCCGTATCCTCCATGTTGAACGTCTTGGGGCCCGAACGCTGTCGCGACCGCAGGCAACACTCAAGTCACCCGACGCAATGCCGCGACGCTACTAGCAGCATGACAGCATGTCTATGCCCGAAGGTTGCCAGTTGGCGGCGTTCTGCGGAATCGGGGTGCGCTAGCGAGGCTGCCATAGCTTCCAGACGGGGATATCACTAGCAGCCATCAGACTCAATGTGGGCTTGCTTTCGAGCCTTTCGATTAAGCCACCTACGCCATGGATCGTGCGTGGTCTGAACCTGCACCGACCTAGTACCTGAATTGCCAGCGTGGCTGTCTGGTTGAGCCGCACAGACTCATCCGCAAATCGAAGGGTGTTTCTGCCTATCGTCAAGTCCGGCCAGCGTCGCGAGTTCTGAAGTGGATGGGACAAAGAAAGACATGACCACTTCGACTGCGAACATGCCGTTGATGAACATGATTGGGAAAGGCCGGTTGCCGTGCCTTCGGCCGTGTGGAGGATCGTGTCGGTCATCCATCCCGCATCCATGACGACGCCGACCCGCGCGAGCCGATAATGAACGCCACCCCGAGCAAGTCACGCGCCCCATCGACGAAGGCCTCTACGAGATCGTGCTCACCCATCCAGGCGCCGAGACCTGTGGGCATCGAGGCCTGCCCTGTTAGGGCGGGCAAGCGGCTGCTAGACTCGATGGACGACATCAGCCCGCATTGCCGTCGCGACGCCAGTCGCATGCGAACCAGAGGAAGAGTGATGAATTCACGCATCATCTACACGGCGTCGGAGCGCCTGATTGATATGTTGCAACCGTATGCCCTAGACGCGACGCATCCACAACCGGATATCGCACACGCGTTTGTCCACATTCGGAGTGGGCGGCTGCTTCGGGTCATCTACAGGGATTTGCCCGAAGACATCCGGTTGTTGGTGACGGTTGATGCCCCACACTACGGCGACTGACGGCTCCGTAGGACTTGAACGGCCGCCGCGCGGCCTTGGCGGCGAAGGAAAGCCCGCGTCTCCCAGTCGTGCGACCATAAAGCGGCTGACAAGCGCGTCTCTTGCGCGTCGATGAGCATGTGCGCGCCGCAATGCTGACTAGCCCAGGGTTGATATCGCCCGCAATGTCGGGCAGGCAAGCACGTAACCTGCTCCCTGAGAATCGGGAAGCGGGCTAGCAAGTACCCACTTCTTCTTGCCATCGCCGCATGTCGCTCAAGTGCCATGCCAGCTCCGCTGCGACACGTGCATCAAGACGAATGGGTTGGTGCTTCGCCGAATAACATTGAGGGCCGTACAAACGTTGGGAGTAGGTCACCTTCACAGGAGGCGAACCCTCCGACCCTTGGCCTACGATTCTGGCGGCGCTTGGGGCGTTTCACCCTGCAACGCGAGTTGGAATCGCATCGTGAGGGTTTCTTGGTTCTACCAAGCTTGGTGGACTCAAACCGCCAGGAAGCAGTCTATGAATCCGTAGAGCCCCGCTTGTATGGGCTGATTGGAACAATCGGGCGGTACTAGGACGAAGCTGCGGCCAACCTAAGATTCTGCTTTCAGAAGTGCGAGACGGATTCTCTTGTTCCAATGATCATCGTCACCCGCCTGCCTCAACTCCTCCACCAACTGCGCGGCCTCGCCCCCTACTTCCCTATGCAACTCAGAGGCGGTGCGGTTTCTGGCCAACTCGGTCACTGCTGCCCGCAGTCTCATGACGTATTCCGCAACTTCATACGCGGCTCGGTCGGACGCTGCACGGACCTGCAGAGCCTCAAGCTTCTCAAGCCAGTCCAGGCCTCTTTCGGCTTCTTCGAACCTGTCATCCAGTGCATTGGTAGTACTCATCTGAAATCCTCCACTACCAGCGTCGGCTGGGCTAGCAGGCTACGGGGAAACAGTTTCCGGATAGAGAATACCACCACCCTGATAGGCTGCTACACCGACCCGTGCCGTTGTTCAGCGAAAATGTCCGGTCAGGTGCCAGACTGTATATGGTCGGTGCTGATGGAGAATATGGGCGGGCGGTCAGAGGGTTCCAGCGCCTTCATTCAGCGCATGCAGCCGGCTCGGAGCCGTGCCGCTGGCTATTGACCGCTGGAAACAGACCGACGAATGTCCATTGGGAGGACGGCGAATCATGGTCGAAATGAGCGGAGGAGAAGCCCTCGCCAGGTCCCTTGTCGGAGAGGGCGTGGAGGTCGTATTCGGAATTCCCGGCATACAGATCTACGGGATCGTCGCGGCCCTCCGTGACGAGCCGGGTATTCGGATGGTCACGACGCGCCACGAACAGGCGACGACGTACATGGCCGACGGCTATGCCCGCGCATCCGGAAAACCAGGAGTGGCGCTGGTTGTTCCGGGAGTGGGCCTCTACAACGCCGCCGCCGGCCTGACCAACGCATACTCCCGCTCCACGCCCGTCCTCCTCATCGCGGGCCAGGTCCCACGCGGCGCCATCGGCAAGAACCTCGGAGTCGTTCACGATATCGCGGATCAGCCCGGCACGGTGCGCTCGGTGACCAGGTGGCAGCGGCAAGCGTCCAGGCCTCGCGAAGTCCCAGACGCTGTGTTCGAAGCCTTCAGGCAGATGCGCACCGGCCGCCCCCGCCCCGTGCTGATCGAGATGCCGCCCGAAGCTGGGGTGGAGAGGGAGGAGGTCCGGCTGCGGAGCCCCGCCCGTACCTCCAAAGTCGTGCCCCGCCCCGAAGACCTTCGGGAGGCCGCCCAGGTCATCGCCAAGGCTCGCATGCCCTTGATATACGCGGGGGGCGGGGTGGCGCGTTCCGACGGGGAACAAGCCCTCGTCAGCCTAGCTGAGGCGACGAACATACCGGTGGTCACGTCCAGCGGCGGCAAGGGAGTCATCCCCGACAGCCATCCGCTGTCCTATGGCTCCTGCTTCAGTCCCAGGGGCGAGAGACAGGAGATGAACCAACTCTACGAGGTCATGCAGTCCGCCGACGTGGTGGTAGGAATCGGCACCCGGTTCTCGCTCGGCAATCCCGCCGGCGAGGCGTCCACGCTGGTGAACATCAACATAGACGACGCGGAGCTCACGAGGCATCAAGCGAACACCATCCCTCTGCACGGCGATGCTGGAGCGACTATCGAGGCGTTGCTTCCCCACCTCATCGAGGCCGGGGCAGGAGAGCGTCCGTCGCCCATCGAGGCGGTCTCCGCGGCGCGCAGTCTGATCGCCTACTACGACATTCGACTCAAGGAGCCGCAGTACGCGGTCATGGAAGCGATGCGCAGGGGCATCCCGGAAGACGCCTTCGTCGTCTGGGACGTCACGCAGTTCGGCTACTACGCCCGAACCCACTGGCAGGTGAGCCACCCGAAGACGTACATCGACTCCGGCTACTCGTTCAATCTCGGCTATGCCTTCCCGACTGCGCTTGGCGTCAAGGTCGCAAAGCCCGACCGCCCTGTGGTCTGCATGACCGGAGATGGCGGGTTCATGTTCAACTCGTCCGAGCTCTCCACCGCTCTACAGTACGGCATCAATGTCGTAACCGTGGTCTTCAGGAACGACTCCTACGGCAACGTGGCCCGCGACCTGGATGACGCGTTTGGCGGCACATACGGGACCGACCTCCACAACCCGGACTTCGTCAGGTTCGCAGAGTCGTTCGGCGCAGTCGGCATGAGGGCAAGCGGCCCGATGGAGCTGGAGAGGCTGATTCCCCTCGCGTTGGAGCAGGAGGCTCCGGTGATCATCGATGTGCCCTTTGGAGAGATGCCTATCCCACCCGCGCCACAGTTCGCGCCCTACTACAAGCTTCCCTGGACGCAGCCTCAGCAGGGCATGATCTCATCCTGAGGCCCTGCCTATGGCTTGGTGCAGGAAGGATGTGTATCCACAGGAAGAGGCTCGAACCAATTACGGCGCTGTCGGCTCTCGCCGCTTCGAACAGGCCCTACGCCCGGCATCTTGGCACCTGGCCACGAGTAGCCGCTGCTGGTAACCGCTGCGCCGGTCGGCGCTCCATCAGGCTCCGGTGGTCTTCCTGCCTCCCGGCGACGTTCCGAGCCTTGACGGTCTAACGTATGGGCTAGACCGTTGAACGCCATCAGCGGCACGAGCAGGAGGGTGTATTCGAAGTGGCCTTCGTAGTACCAGAAGCCAGGCCGGTAGGCGAACTCGAACACAACGACGAGAAAGACGAACCAGCGGCCCCAGACCGAGACCATCGAGACGTGCCTTATCGCGTCCGGGTCGATCTGCCTGGCCATCCAGTCGTTCACGCGGAAGGCGCCGGCTGTCCAGGCGAACAGCCCAAGCCCCTTGCTATCGCGGAGTCTGCAACCTATTAGTTTTCCAATGAACGTGGGTATTCGGAGCGATTTATCCCACGCTTCATCAGTCCAAAGAGCAAGAGCTATGCCCACAAGTAGCAAACACCGCATGTTTTCCAAACAAATGTACCTATCTTGAATGTGCAGATGCACAACCCCACTCCCTATATGCAAGGCATACACCTGGCCTCGTTCTCAACCTTCATTCTGGCCTTTGAGGAGCCCTTGCCTACGTTGAAGCGAGATCGCCCACGAGTCTAGGGGTGCTATCTGCTGTGGTTATGGCAGCACAACAGACCCAGTGAAGAATGGTACTTGCTACTTGCCAACTTCCAGGAGAGGCGAAACACTCAGAGTCCAGTAACTATGCAATGTGGGAGCATTTGCACGGCTCGAGAATGGCCAAGAGATGAAGCAGGTACGACGGCCACAATCGCCCTCTGCGCCGACGTGCTCATTTCTGTCCACCACGGGCCAGCACAGAAGTCCATGCCTCCCCCTTCGACCCCTCCCCCCGATTTTCCCGATTCACCAAGCCAAGGGGGGAGGGGTCTGGCAAGCCTCAGCGGTCCCACCGTCTACAACACGGCAGCAACGTCCGTTGGGAGATCATGGTTGAGCCGGATGGCAACTCCAGCGTGAGCGTCACGCTGCCTGCAACGCCAGGCCCGCTGCCCAGGGCTCGGTCTCGACCAACGGCGGCAAGAAGCTGTCCGGATGGCTGCAACTGACAGTCGCCGGGTCAGGCGGATAGGTGGGGAAGGCTTGGACGGGCCATGACTCGGAGCATGTTCAATCCTGTAGCACTGGCCGTTCTGGCCTTGCTTGTCATGGGCCTGGCCTCGGCCTGCGGGGGATCGACCTGCCCGACACCCGAGGAACAGGCCTACCTTACGGCCGTCCCGATCTTTCACGAAGAGGCAGCGATGGGCGCCGAGTCGGTGAGCGAGCTCTTCGCTCAGGCGTCCGGCGCCCCGACGCTGCTCACGAGCGAAGCCTGGAAGGTGGACGTCGCCGTTGCCCTGTCCAGGATGGAGGCTGGGGCACAGGGGATCGTTGACCGCGACGCTCCAGCCTCACTGTCCCACATTGACGGCCTCCACAAGTCAAGCGCGGCCCAGGTGCTGGAAGCCGTCGACTTGTACAGGGGTGCAGTCGGCCAACTTGACGCTGCGTCCGTGGCTGCGGCCAAGGCATTGCTGACATCGGCGACCGAGGATAGGGCGAAGGCAGCCTCAGCAGCGAAAGAGTTCTGCCGAGGAGTAGCTGCCAACACCTTGGCCCGCCCGGAGGGATTCGAACCCACGACACCTGGTTCCGAAGACCAGTGCTCTGTCCACTGAGCTACGGGCGGGCGACAGCGGACCAATTTGGGGTGAGCGGAGGGATTTGAACCCTCGATCTCCAGGGCCACAACCTGGCGTCTTAACCCCTCGACTACGCCCACCGCGCTTTACCATCTTACGCGTGAGCCGCGCTTGCGCGCAACGCGGACTGCTTGCCCGCGTCCTCTCGTCACACGGCCCCGCGGGCGCGCGGCTCCCTCTGCTACACTCCCCTTGTACGGCGTACCCTCCCGGATTGGCGGGAGGGTTGTCGGCGTGGAGCACATGAGCGGGCTGCACGGCCTCTTCGAGGCCCTGGACGGCGTGGACGCCTACCGCGAACTGCGTTCGCGGCTCTCGGCGCACGCTCCTCAAACCGCCCGCGCCACCATGCTCGAGGCTGCCAAGCCCTACGTCATCGCCGCGCTCTGGCAGCATAGCGAGCGGCCCCTTCTCGTCATCTGCCCGCGGCCCGAGGATGCGCGGCAGCTGGTCGAGCGGATCGAGGCCTACTGCGGCGACGACGCCCCCATTCACCACTTTGCCGAGTCGGAGGTGTCGCCGTACGAGCGGCTGGCGCTGGACACGGCGACGCTCCACCCCCGCATTGCTGCCCTCGGCTCGCTCCACCCCGCCCACGCCGCCCAACCGCCCCTCGTCATCGCCTCCGCCATGGCGCTGATGCAGCGCACGCTCGGTGCCGAGGCGCTCGACGCCCAACGCGAGCGGCTCGGCGTCGGCCAGCGCCTCGCGCTCGATGCGACGCTTGAGCGCTGGGCGCGAATGGGCTATGCGCATGTCCCCGCCGTCGAGGCGCCCGGGCAGATGGCGCGCAGGGGCGGCATCGTAGACGTCTTCTCCCCCGGTATGGCGCTTCCTGCGCGCATCGACCTGTGGGGTGATGAGATCGACTCGCTGCGCCACTTCGACCCTGCCACGCAGCGCTCCACCGGCGCCGTCGACCAGATCGCAGTGCTGCCTGCGTGGGAGGTGCTGCCGTCGCTCGCCGGCGATGAGGTAGGAGAGATGCTGCACGGGCTGGACTACGCCAACGTCAAGACCTCCGAGCGCGACCGGATACAGGACGAGATGGCGCAGCTGCTCGCCCACATGACGACCGACGCGGCGGCCTTCTACGCCGGCTTCTTCCACCGCCATACGTTGCTCGACCACCTTGAGACGTCCTCGGCCCTGGTCGTCGTGGATGAGCCGTCGGAGACGGAGGAGGCCGCGCACCAGTGGGAGGCCGCAGCCGCGCGGCTGCGCTTGACCAAGCAGGAGCGCGGCGAGCTCCCTCTGGGTTTCCCGCCTCCCTTCGCCGATTGGCCGTCCATTGCCCAAGAGCTGGAGCGCTTTGCCGTGCTCGAGGTGAGCCGCTACCACAAGGGGCGCTCCGGCGGCGCCGTTGCGCTCCCCTTTGCCGCGCCGCCGCTCTACCACAGCGACCTTGGCGCGCTCGCCGCCGATATCGGCGCACGACGCGCACCCACCGTGCTCGCAACGCAGCACTCGCGCCGCCTCGACGAGGTGCTGCGCGAGGGCGACGTCGGCACGCGGGAGTCGCGCGACCTGCCTGCGCTGCCCGATGCGTCGGTCGTCCACGTCGTCCACGCGCCCGTCGCCGGCGGCTGGACGCTCCGCGAGCGTGAGGATGCCGGCGGCGACCTCCTGCGGTTGTTGACCGATGCGGAGATATTCGGTGCGGCCAAGCGCCGTCCGGGGCGTTCGCGCCGCCGCGCGGCCCCTGCCCACCACGTCCTTATCGATGAACTCGCCCCCGGCCAGCTGGTCGTCCACGTCGACCACGGCATCGGGCGCTTTGCGGGGACGCGCGCGATGGACGAGGGCGATGCGCGCCGGGAGTACCTCGTACTCGAGTACGCCGAGCGCGACCGCCTCTACGTGCCCATGGAGCAGGTGGGGCGCATCTCGCTCTACTCCGGCGGGGGAGACGAGGCGCCGTCGCTCACCCGCCTCGGCACGCAGGAGTGGAGCCGCGCCGTCGCACGCGCCAAGGAGTCGACCAAGCAGCTAGCCTTCGACCTGCTGGCGCTCTATGCGGGCCGCGAGCTCGCCGATGGCCACCCAGCGGCTCCCGACACGCCATGGCAGCGCGAGATGGAGGACGCCTTTCCCTACGTTGAAACGCCAGATCAGGCGGAGGCCATCGGCGCGGTCAAGGACGACATGGAGGCGCCGCGCCCCATGGACCGCCTGGTCTGCGGCGACGTCGGCTACGGGAAGACGGAGGTCGCGCTGCGCGCCTCCTTCAAGACGGTCATGGACGGCAAGCAGGTCGCCGTCCTTGTCCCCACGACCGTCCTCGCCCAGCAACACTTCCAGACCTTCGCCGAGCGCCTCGGCCCCTACCCCATCCGTGTCGAGATGCTCAGCCGATTCCGCACGCCCGCCGAGCAGAGCGATGTCATCCGCCGCCTCAGGCTGGGCGAAGTCGACGTGGTGGTCGGCACGCACCGGCTGGTGCAGCGCGACGTCGGCTTCAAGGACCTTGGCCTGCTCGTCATCGACGAGGAGCACCGCTTCGGCGTCAACCAGAAGGAGCAGTTGCGCGAGATGCGCCACGGCGTCGATGTCCTGACGCTCACCGCAACGCCCATCCCGCGTACGCTCCACATGGCGCTCGCGGGAGTGCGCGACATCTCCAACATCGAGACGCCTCCCGAGGAGCGGCTCCCCATCAAGACCTACCTCGCCGAGACGTCCGACGAGCTGGTGCGCGAGGCGATACAGCGTGAGCTCGACCGGGGCGGGCAGGTCTACTTCCTCCACAACCGCGTCAAGACCATCGACTTTGCCGTCGGGCGCCTCCGCGAACTCGTCCCCGCCGCGCGGCTGCTCGTGGCCCATGGCCAGATGAACGAGACCGCGCTGGCCGACGTCATGGAGCGCTTCATCGACGGCGAGGCCGACGTGCTCGTCTGCACCACCATCATCGAGTCGGGCCTCGACATCCCGACGGTCAACACGCTCATCGTCGACCGCGCCGACCGGTTCGGCCTCGCGCAGCTCTACCAGTTGCGCGGGCGCATCGGCCGCCGAGCGCAGCGCGGCTACGCGTACTTGCTCATCCCGCCCGGCAGGCGGCTCACTGAAGCCGCGCAACGACGCCTGCAGACCATCGCCGCCGCCACCGAGTTGGGCGCGGGCTTCCGCATAGCCATGCGCGATTTGGAGATACGCGGCGCCGGCAACATCTTGGGCGCCGAGCAGAGCGGGCACATCCACGCGGTCGGGTTCGACCTCTACACGCGGATGCTCCAAGAGGCGGTCGAGGACCTGCGCGCGCAAGGAGGGATGCCGGAGGCGCGGCGCCAGAGCGACCCCCAGGTCGACCTCGGCCTCGAGGCCAACATCCCCGATTGGCTTGTCGACCACCTGCCGACGCGCATGGGTCTGTACCAGCGCATGGCGCGGGCGCGCTCCATCGGCGACGTGGAGGACATCACCGCCGAGTTCCGTGACCGTTTCGGCTCCCGCCTCCCCGACGAGGTCTACGCCCTCCTCTATACGCTGCGCGTCAGCGTGCTCGCGCGTGAGGCGGGCGTCGAGTCGGTGTTGCGGCAGGCCAACGAGGTGACGATGCGCCTGCGCGAGCCTGCGGGCGGCGCGCGGCTCGCGCTGGAGCGCGCGCTTGGGCGCAGCGTACGCGTCGGCCATCAGCAGGTGCATTTGCCGACGCAGGGCGATGCGCCGTGGGGACAGGCGTTGCTCGAGGTACTCGAAGGCCTGGAGCGATTCCAGCGCGCCGCCGCCGAGCTGGCCGAGGCCGCTGCAATACGCTAGGGGCGTGGGCGAGGAGGCGCGCTAGTTGACGCCGAAGTAGCCGCGGCCGTTGGCGTTGCGCACGCCCCGGGGCCGCCGGGGCTGCGCCTTGCCGCGGCGCGGCGCGAACGAGGGCTGCTCGTACTCGGGCTCCTCCGGCGCGTAGCCGCTGGTTGGGGCGGGGCCCCGCATCCGAAGCAGCAACTCCGTCTCTGCCGGCTCGAGCGTCCCCGCTTCGTCCTTCAGACGCAGCAGCGCGAGCAGATACGCCTCGTTCTCCTCGTTCAGGCTGGCAAAGTAGACCTGGTAGGACATGACGACTCTATCGAATTAGTGGTGGGTGAATGTCCGCAAACGGGCCGCCTCCAAGGGGCGACGCCCCCACTATACCACAACGCAAGACGGGGTACACGCACGCCTGCAAGCGCGCAAGCATGGCGCGCTACACCATCCCGTCGCTGCGCTATACTGGGATACCGCCATGGACGACCTTGCCGCACGACTTGCCGCACTCGCCGAGCGCATCGGCGGGATCATGGTGCGGCTTTGACCTCCCTGCGCAGCTAGCCGAGGCGGAGCGCCTCGAGGCCGACTCCGCCAAGCCCGGCTTCTGGGACGACCCCCAGACCGCACAGCAGGCCATGCGCCGCATCACACGGCTGCGCGCCACCGTCGAGCGCTGGCAGCGCCTCCAGGTGCATGCCGATACCTGCCGAGAATTGCTCGACCTCGCCCGCGAATCGGACGACGAGGTGATGGCGCAGCAGGTCGCCGACGATGCGGCCACGCTCTTCAACGAGGCGGAGGAGGCGGAGACGGCGCTCGTGCTCTCGGGCGAGTACGACGAGCGCAGCGCCATCGTCGCCATCCACGCGGGCGCGGGGGGCGCCGATGCCCAGGACTGGGCGCAGATGCTGCTGCGGATGCTCACGCGTTGGGCCGAGTCGCGGGGGTACGCCTCACGCCTGCTCGATGCGTCCCGGGGTGAGGAGGCGGGCATCAAGAGCGCCACGCTCGAGATATCGGGCGAGTTCGCCTACGGCTATGTGAAGGCGGAGCGCGGCGTCCACCGCCTCGTGCGCCTGTCGCCGTTCGACGCCGCGCACGCGCGCCACACATCGTTCGCCCTCGTCGAGGCGCTGCCGGAGGCCGAGGGCGACGTCGACGTCCGCATCAGCCCCGACGAGGTGAGCATCGAGACGTTCGGCGCGAGCGGCCCGGGCGGACAGCACATGCAAAAGAGCTCGACCGCCGTCCGCATCCTGCACCACCCCACGGGCACCGTCGTCACCTGCCAGAACGAGCGCTCCCAACTCCAGAACCGCGAGACCGCCATGACCATCTTGCGCTCGCGCCTCATGGAACTCGAACTGGAGCGCCGCGCCGAGGAGCGCGCGCGCCTCAAGGGCGAGCACGTCGCCGTCGGGTGGGGCAGCCAGATTCGCAGTTACGTGCTGCACCCCTACAAGCTCGTCAAGGACCACCGCACGGGGGCAGAGTCGACCAACCCGGATGCGGTGCTCGATGGGGCGATCGACCCCTTCGTGCGCGCCTACCTGCTCTCCGGCATCGACCCGCAGTCGGGTGCTCCGGAGTCGGCGCGCTAGCTGCCGCCTGTCCGGCGCAGCACGTGCCAGGAGCGCTGCACCACGGTAAGGCCCGCGGCAGCGAGGATGACCATCAGCGCGTAGTTGGGGTAGCCGACGAGCAGCCCCACGCCGAGCACGATGATGCGCTCGGGCCGTCCGAGCAGCCCGACGTCCCCCTCGACGCCGAGGCCCTCGGCTCGGGCGCGCGAGTAGCTCACGAGCATGGAGACGACGACGGCGCCGAAGGCAAGGTATGCGCCGAGCGTCTGGCCGTCGCGCACGGCGTAGGCCAGCAGCCCGAAGAGCACCGCCGCCTCTCCCACGCGGTCGCACAGCGAGTCGAGGTACGCGCCGAAGCGCGTGGCGCTGTCGCTCAGCCGCGCGATGGGGCCGTCGAGCATGTCGAGCGCCGCGCCGCCGAGCATCACCAGCCCGCCGATCAGCAGGTGGCCCTCCGCAACCAGGTAGGCCGCGCCGCCCATGATGGCCAATCCGATGAGCGTCACAGCATTCGCGCTGACATGGAGCGCAATCAGCAAGCGGGCCGGCGGGTTGGTGACGTAGCGCGCCAGCCACGCCTTGGCACGCACGCGCAGGGCTATGTCGAAGGCGCCTATCGCAACCCCCTTCAACGCCGGTCTCCGTTCGCCGCGCCCAGCGGCGAGGCGCGCCGTTGCAAGACGTCGGCATAGACCGCCTCGACCTGGTCGGCGACGCGCTCCCAGCGGTAGTGCTCGGCGGTAACGGGGCCGCTCGCGCCGAGCGTGCGGCGCAGCTTCGGCGAATCGATGAGCCGCTTGAGCGCACCGGCCAGCGCCTCCTCGTCCCGTGGTGGGACGAGCAACCCCTCCTGGCCGTCGGTCAGCACGCGCCGGAAGCCGTCGATGTCGGAGGCGACGATGGGCTTCGCAGCCGCCATCGCCTCCAGCAGGATGATGCCGAACGACTCGCGGCCCGTCGCCGGAGCGCAGAAGAGGTCGGCGGTGTGGTAGTAGCGTCGCAACTCCTCGCCCGACACGCTTCCGGCGAATTCCACGTCCTCCATGCTCTGCTCGCTGATGGCGCCCAGCACCTCCTCCCCCGGGTTGCCTCCCCCGACGACGATCAACCGCAGCTGGGGGTAGCTCCACTTCAGGCGCCCGAAGGCGCGCACCAGGTGCGCCAACCCCTTGCGCCGTTCCAGCCGCGAGACGAACAGGATGTTGAACTTGCCGTCCGCGAAGCGCTCGATCGGGGCGCACGGGCCTGCGAAGAAGTCGACGTCCACCCCGTTCGGGATGATGGCGTAGTCGCCGGGGAAGTAGGCGGAGACGAAGTCGTAGGCGGGTTCGGAGACGGCGATGCGCGCGTGCAGCTTGTTGAAGTGGCGACGCGCGTAGTAGCGCCACCACCAGTACAGGCGGTTGCCTCGAAAGGCGTGGAAGGTGCCGACGTTCGCCGCTTGCGAGCAGCGCAGGATGGTGATGGGCAGCCAGAAGGAGGCGGGCTCGTGCAGATGGATGAGGTCGAACTGCTCCCGCTTCAGCATCCTGCGTACGCTGCGCTCGCGCCAGACCGAGAGCGATATGCGCGCAATCGAACCGCCCGACGGAACGGGCAGGGGGCGGCCAATTGGGATGAGGTCGGGCTCCACCTCCTTTTCCTTTGCGTCGGCGAAGGGGGCGATGACCTTGACGCTGTGGCCGCGCTCGCGCAGCTGCCTGGCCAGCGCTGCGACGTGCACGTTCACGCCGCCCGGCGTCCCGTAGTCGTACGGCGACACCATCCCTATCGCCAGCCGTCGCTCGGGGCGTGCTCCTCGCGATGGCGTGCTCGGCGCTTCCGTCACACCTCCGCTCCTACGCGCCGTTCGAGATGAAGGCTTCCACCATATCGCGCGCCTCGTCGTCCGTGTACTGGATAGGAGGCGACTTCATGAAGTATGCGCTCGGCCCGTTGAGGGCGCCGTAGATGCCGCGCTCCTTCGCTATCTTCGCCACGCGCACGGCATCGACCACCACGCCCGCGGAGTTGGGGCTGTCCCACACCTCGAGCTTCAGCTCCATGTTGAGCGGAACGTCCCCGAACGTCGTCCCTTCGATCCTGATGTGGCACCACTTGCGGTCGAGCAGCCACGGGATGTAGTCGCTCGGCCCCACGTGGACGTTGTCGTCGCCGAGGTCGTACGGCAGTTGCGAGACCACCGCGTTCGTCTTCGACTCCTTCTTCGACTCGAGCCGCTCGCGTTCGAGCATGTTCATGAAGTCGGTGTTCCCGCCGAAGTTGAGTTGGTAGGTGCGGTCGATGCGCACGCCACGGTCCTTGAAGAGGTTGGTCAGGACGCGGTGGGTGATGGTCGCGCCGACCTGCGACTTGATGTCGTCGCCCACGATCGGCGCCTCGGCGTCCTTGAAGCGCCGCTGCCAGTAGGGCTCGCGCGCGATGAAGACGGGGATGCAGTTCACCACGCCCACCTTCGCCGCCAGCGCCTGTTCCATGTACCACTTCGTCGCCTCCTCCGAGCCGACGGGCAGGTAGTTGATGAGCACGTCCACCTCCCGCTCGCGCAGGACGTTGGAGATGCTCGGCATGTCGGCGCCGGGATCGGGCGCCTTCTTGATGACCTTCGAGAGGTACTTGCCCAGGCCATCGTGCGTCATGCCGCGCTGAACGGTCACCCCCGTCTGCGGGACGTCGGTGAAGCGCACGGTGTTGTTCTGCCCGCTGTAGATGGCGTCCGACAGGTCCTTGCCCACCTTGTCGGCGTCAACGTCGAACGCCGCCACCACCTCGATATCGCCGATGTGGTACTTGCCCATCACCGGGTGCATGATGCCGGGGATGAACTCGTCTTCCGGCGCCTCACGGTACTTGTGCAGACCCTGAACGAAGGATGATGCGCAGTTGCCCACGCCAACGATGGCTACCTTGATCTTGCCCATACGAAACACTCTCCCCAAGCGCGCAGCGGCGCGCAGTGTGTTCTGATCGTCCCGAAGTGACGCTAGCGCCCTGCGCCTCCGCGCGCATGGGCCTAGGGGCCCAAATCTATCACTATGGGGGAATTCGTGTTCCCGATAGCTCCGCCGCCGCCAAGACCTCATAGCGCGAACCGCCCGCCCCGAGGTGGCTGCGGTACAGCACGACGCGCTCGACGGTGAAGGCCAATCCGTGCGGCAGCGCCGTCGTGGCCAGGGCGGCGTTGATGCGCTCCGCCTCGTCTGGACGCATGCCGTGGCGGGTGCGGCCTAGCGTCACGTGGGGGCGAAAGGCGCGTTCCTCCGCCGCATAACCCTCGGCCGCGAGTTCCGATTCGAGCGCATCGCGCAGCGCAAGTAGCGCCTGAAGTTCTCCCTCGATGCCCGCCCAAACGACCTGCAGGCGCCGTCCACCGGGGAAGGCGCCCAGCCGCGAGACCGACAGGCCAAACGATTGGTGGCGCGCGGCAACCCCGGCCACCACGCGCGAAAGCGACGGCACCCGCGCGGCATCGACGTCGCCGAGGAACTTGAGCGTGAGGTGCATCGCGTCGGGGCGCGTCCAGCGCAGCCGCGCCGACGCCCGCTCGCGCAGCGAGTGCTGCGCGCCGACGAGCGCATCGCGCACCGCCCCCGGTACGTCGATCGCGATGAAGAGGCGCATGCGCGCTGCCATAGCGGGACCCCGGGCGGATTGTACGCGGGGGCCGTGTGCTACGCTGTAACCGGCTGCCATGCTCACCAAGCGCATCATCCCCTGCCTCGATGTTGACGGCGGGCGCGTTGTGAAGGGCGTCTCGTTCGTGCAACTGCGCGACGCGGGCGACCCGGTCGAGCTGGCGGCCTTCTACGACCGCGAGGGCGCCGACGAACTGGTGTTCCTCGATATCACCGCATCGTCGGACGGGCGGGACACGATGATCGACGTCGTGCGGCGCGTGTCGGAGCAGGTGTTCATCCCGCTCACCGTCGGCGGCGGCGTGCGCAGCATCGGCGACGTGCGTTCGCTGCTCGAGGCGGGCGCCGACAAGGTCTCCATCAACACCGCGGCCGTCCTCAACCCACAGCTGCTCGCCGAAGCCGCCGCGCAGTTCGGCAACCAGTGCATCGTCGCCGCCATCGACGCGCGGGCTCTAACGTCCGATAGCCCGCAGGCCGACCCCGCGCTGCTGCCGGTCGAGCACCCCGGCCGGGGGGAGTTGGCGCTCGACGACGACAGTGGTTGGGAGGTGTACGTCCGCGGAGGACGGACGCCGACGGGCGTCGACGCGCTGCGCTGGGCGCGCTACGCGACCGCGCTGGGCGCAGGCGAGGTGCTGCTGACCAGCATGGACGCCGACGGACACCTCGGCGGCTTCGACCTGCGGCTGACACGGGCGGTCGCGGACGCCGTAAGCGTACCGGTCATCGCCAGCGGCGGCGCCGGAACCAACGACCACATGCTGGCGGCGGTGACGGAGGGGCACGCAGATGCCGCGCTCGCCGCGTCCATCTTCCACTACGGGGACATCCGAGTCGCCGAGACGAAGCGCCACCTGGCAGCGCACGGCGTGGCGGTGCGTGGCTAGCCAACCCCCATTCGACGGCATCGCCGTCTTGGCGTTCGACATGTTCGGCACGCTGGTGCGCAACGACTACCAGCAGTGGCGCTCCACCATAGCCTCGCTCGTGGATGCGCATGCGCTGCCCGTGGATGCCGCCCGCCTGCACCGAGAGTGGTCGTCGCGCGAGGTGCGCTTTCGCAGCACACGCGGCCGCGACGCCGCGCCGTTCAGCACCTACCGCGACGCATGGCGCGCTGCATTCGCCGAGACGTTCGCGCACCTCGGCTTGGACGCCGATCCTGGCGCCTTCGCCGACCGCTGCGTGGCCGATCTGGGCGAGCGCGGCGCGTTCGACGACGCAGCGCCGGCGCTCGAGACGCTTGGCGCTTGGCCCCTCGGGGTGCTGTCCAACGCCGACGACGCCTTCCTCCTCCCCGTCATCCAGCGGCACGGGTGGCGCTTCGAGCCGGTGGTATCCTCGGAAGGTGCGGGAGCCTACAAGCCGGACGCGCGCATCTTCGCCACCTACTGTGAGCTCGTCGGCGTGGGCCCCGGCGAGGTGCTGTACGTTGGCGATTCGCCGTACGACGATGTGCATGGGGCGAAGGAGTCCGGCATGAGGGCGGTGCTGGTGCGGCGCGAGCAGCAAACGCCCGGCAGGACGCCCCCGCCCCCCGATGTGCGGCTGCGTGGGCCGGACGCCGTCATCACGTCGTTGACGCAGCTGCCGGCGCTCCTTCCTGGAAGACTAGGGCGGCGAGGTTAGGACATGACGACCGATACAGCAGCGGTGCAACTCGACTCCCAGGGCCTGGTGACGGCGATCTGCCAGGATGCCGACTCGGGCCAGGTGCTCATGGTCGCGCACATGAACGCCGAGGCCTTGCGGCGGACGCTGGAGAGCGGCCAGATGCACTTCTACAGCCGCTCGCGCCAGGAGCAGTGGCACAAGGGCGCGACGTCGGGCGCGTTCTTGCACGTGCGCTCAGCGCACATCGACTGCGACGGCGACGCGCTGCTCTTCCAGGTCAGCGCCGAGGGCCCCGCATGCCACACGGGCGCGCAGTCATGCTTCTTCACCCCGCTCGATGCCGAGCCGCGCTACGAGGGCAGCGAGCCCGGTCCCGGCGTGCTACTGGAGCTCTTCCAGACCATCCGCCTGCGCCAGGCCGAGATGCCGGAGGGGTCGTACACGACAGGCCTCTTCCAGGCAGGGACGCAGCGCATCGCGCAGAAGGTGGCTGAGGAGGGCGCGGAGGTCGCGCTGGATGCCACCGCGGGCAACCGCGACGCGCTGCCGGGAGAGGTGGCCGACCTGCTCTACCACACGCTGGTGCTGCTGGCCGACGCCGGCGTGAGCCCCGATGCGGTGTGGGAGGAGCTGCGCCGCCGCCAGCGATGAGCGGCCTGCTACACTGAGGCAGCGATGTTTGAGAGCGTCCTGATCGCCAATCGCGGGGAGATCGCCTGCCGCATCATCCGCACCTGCCGCACGCTCGGCGTGCGGACCGTCGCCGTCTACTCCGACGCCGACAAGGACGCGCTCCACGTGCAGATGGCCGACCAGGCGGTGCGCATCGGCGAGGCGGAGGCGTCCGACTCCTACCTGCGCCACGACAGGCTCGTGAGCGCGGCCAAGAAGGCGAAGGCCGACGCCGTCCACCCCGGCTACGGGTTCCTGAGCGAGAACCCAACCTTCGTCGAGGAGGTGGAGAAGGCGGGGCTGGCGTTCATCGGCCCCTCGGCGGGCGTCATACGGCAGATGGGCGACAAGGTGCAGGCGCGCCGCCTCGCAAGGTCGGCGAACGTCCCCGTCATCCCGGGCACCGACGGCGAGATAGACGATGCGGACGCGATGCTCGAGGCGCAGCGCATCGGCTACCCGCTGATGGTCAAGGCGGCCGACGGCGGCGGCGGCATGGGCATCCGCGCCGTCCGCTCCGAGGCCGACCTCGCCGGGGCGCTGGAGCGCGCGCGGGCGCAGGCCAAGGGCGCGTTCGGCTCCACCCGCGTCTACCTCGAGCGCCTCATCGAGAACGCATCGCACGTCGAGGTGCAGGTGCTCGCCGACCATCACGGTAACGCCGTCCACCTGTTCGAGCGCGATTGCTCGATCCAGCGGCGCAACCAGAAGGTCATCGAGGAGACGCCCTGCCCCAAACTCACGCCCGAGGCGCGCAAGTCGCTGCTGGAGGCGTCGGTGCGGCTGGTCAAGACCATCGGCTACACCAACGCGGGCACCATCGAGTACCTGCTCTCGCCCCAGGGAGACTTCTACTTCCTGGAGATGAACACGCGGCTGCAGGTCGAGCACCCCGTGACGGAGATGGTGACGGGCGTCGACCTCGTCGAGCTGCAGCTGCGCGTTGCGGCGGGCGAGAAGCTGCCGGTCAAGCAGAGCGCGCTCAGGTCCAAGGGGGCCGCCATCGAGGCGCGCATCTACCCCGAGGACCCCGAGACGCTGCTGCCCACCTACGGCGTCGTCGAGCGATTGGAGGAGCCGGCGGGGGACGGGGTGCGCGTCGACTCCGCCCTCTTCGACGGCTACGAGGTCTCCGCCTACTACGAGCCGCTGATGGCCAAGCTCATCGTCTGGGCCGAGGACCGCGCCGCAGCCATCGCCAAGATGCGCGCTGCCCTCAGCGCGCTGCGCACCGAGGGCGTGGTCAACAACACCCCTCTGGTCTCGCGCGTGCTCGCCACCTCCACCTTCGGCGAGGCGCAGCACCACAACGCCTTCCTGGAGGAGCTGCTGCGCCAGCCCCACTCGACGGGTGGGGGCAAGGAGCTCATCGCCACCATCGCCCTGGCCATGGCGCTCGCGCAGGAGCGTGCGGAGACGCGCGCGCCTTCGCGCTGGAAGATGTACGGACGCCGCGCCGCCATGGTCGCGCGTTTGGGAAGCGGGGCCGCCTGATGCGCCGCGTCCGCGTCCGCGTCAACGGCGAGTGGTACGACGTCGAGGTAGGCGACGTTTACCAGAGCCCCGTGGAGGTCGTCGTCGACGGCGAGACCTACCTTGTCGAGCTCGAGGCGGCGACGCGGACGTCGCAGCGCGAGCCGACGCGGGCGCCCAAGCGCGCGAAGGCGGAGGCGCCTGGTCTGCGCGGCCTCTTCCAGGGCGACGACAAGACGGTGCGCTGCCCCCTGCCCGGGCGCGTCGTCTCCATCACCGCCGCCAAGGGCGCGCTGCTCGAGGCGGGCGATGAGATCTGCGTGCTGGAGTCGATGAAGATGGAACAGAGCGTTCGCATGGCCGCCAGCGGCGTCGTCAAGAACGTCAAGGTCAAGGCGAAGCAGGCGGTCGCCGCGGGCACGCCTCTTATAGAATTGCAGTAGCCGCCATGAGCCAGCAGCCCGACACCTTCCCCGTCACCACGCTCGACGAACTGAAGCAGCGCAAGGCGATGCTGTTCGAGTTCCGCCACCCGCGCTTCGGCAAGCACGACATCGCGCTCTTCTGGGACGGCGAGGGCGCCTATGCGCTGGAGAACTCGTGCCCGCACCTCTTCGGCTCGCTCGCCGACGGCCGCATCCTCCGCGGAGAGGTGCACTGCCCGCTGCACGGCGCTCAGTTCTCGCTGAAGACCGGCGAGTGCCTCGACCGCTTCACCCTGGATGTGGCCGCGTACGCCGCCCGGGTAGACGGCGACACCGTGAGCATCGTCGCGCCCGGCGAAACGCGGAACTAGCCTGTCCCTGCCGGCGCGTCGTCCATGTTGAACGCGACGGGGTTGCCCCAGCGCTCGGAGTAGGTGACCTCTTCGACGGGGCGGCGCGACTTGGGGCCGTGCTTGCCCACGGGGTAACCGATCGGCAGCATGCACCCGAACTCGCAGTCGTCCGGCACGCCGAGTATGTCCTTGAGCTCCTGCCCGTGGAATGCGTTGATGGCCGTCGTCAAGTTGGAGCCGAGCCCCATGCCTCGCGCGGCGAGCAGCATGTTCTGGACGGCGGGGAACGCCTGCATGCCGGACGAGGCCGGCGTCGGGATGCGCGGGTTGCCCTGGTGGTCGGGCACGGGCGCGACGTAGACGAACAGGATCACCGGCGAGTCGGCCAGGTGGTCGCCGAGGTGCCACTCCGCCTTGGTGCCCGATACCGAGGGGTCGACGAGAATCTGGCGCACCGAGTCCTTGTAGAGGACGCCGATCTTGTCCTTGGTCTCCTGGTCGCGGACGACGATGAAGCGGCAGGGCTGGGCGTTCCCGCCGTTCGGCGCCTGCGTCCCCGCCTCGATGATGGCGCGCACCTGCGCGTCGGTCACGGGCAGGTCAGGCCGCTGCCTGCGGATGGCCCGCATCGTGTAGATCGCCTCGAACAGCCCGATCTCGTCTGCCATAGCCTCTCCCTCCTCGCTAGGTGCGCAAGGCTACAGCGTGAGCAAGCGCGCGTCTACAATGCGCTGGCGGTGTGGGGTGGAGGACTGGCGTGGACCTACCCATCGACCCACGGTTGCGAACCGCAACGAGTGCCTAAGCCAGGCGTAGTCAGAAGGCTCGGCGAGTTCCTTCGCGGCGCACCCGCCTTCGCTCTTCCTTGTCGACGCCATCGAACGTCATCGCCTGCGCCTTGCTGTGCTATGGTGCGCTGTCCATGTGCCCGCGGCGGATGGCCGTGGCGAACCGAAGGAGGTGCCTGCTGGTGGCTGCTACAGAGCTGAATGAGAACGTCCGCTACGAGCCGGATGAGGAGCCGCCGCGCCTAGTGACCTTCGGCGCTGGCCTGCAGGCTGCCGCCATCATCGTGGCGCCGGTGGTCTTAGGCGTCGTCATCGTGATGCGCATCGCCGAGCAGCCCGACTCCTACCTCTCGTGGGCGGTCTTCGCAGCGTTGCTGGTCAGCGGCATAACCACCGTCATGCAGGCCCTTAGGGTCGGGCGGATAGGGTCGGGCCATGTGCTCATCATGGGCACGTCCGGCGCATTCATCGCGGTATGCGTGGCGGCGCTGGCCGAGGGCGGCCCGGCGATGATGGCCACCTTGATCGTCATTTCGTCCCTCTTCCAGTTCCTGCTGGCGGCGCGGCTCTCGCTGCTGCGGCGGATATTCACGCCCACGGTCGCGGGCACCGTCATCATGCTGATTACCGCGACGGTGATGCCGCTGGTGTTCGACCTGCTCGAAGACCTGCCCGAGGGCGTGGCGAGCGAAGATGCGCTGGTCGTGGCGGTGGTAACGCTCGTGGTAGTCGCCGCACTCGTGCTGCGCGGGCCGCCTCGTTTCCGTCTTTGGGCACCCGCCATCGGCATCGCGGTGGGGTGTGTGGTGGGAGCGGTCTACGGCATGTACGACACCGGCCCGGTGGTGGACGCGCCGTGGGTGGGCGTTCCGTCGGGCGCGTGGCCCGGTTTCGACGTGAGCCTGGGGGTGGAGTTCTGGGCGCTGCTGCCGGCCTTCGTGGTCGTGACGCTGGTGGGCGCAGTGGAGACGATAGGCGACGGCGTGGCCATCCAGCGCGTCTCGCGCCGCACGCCCCGCGCCACCGACTTCCGTGTGGTGCAAGGCGCGCTGAATGCCGACGGCATGGGCAACCTGCTCTCCGGCATCATGGGCACGCTGCCCAACACCACGTACTCCAGCAGCATCTCCCTCGCCGAGGTGACCGGAATCTCAGCGAGGCGGGTAGGCATGGTGCTTGGCGCCGTCATCGCCATCGTCGCCTTCTTGCCGAAGATTGCGGCGTTGCTCATCGGCATCCCGGGCCCCGTCGTCGCCGCCTACCTCTTGCTGCTGCTCGGCCTGCTCTTCGTGCAGGGCATGAAGATCATCGTTCTGGACGGCGTCGACCACCGCAAGGCGGCCATCGTGGGCATCTCGTTCTGGCTCGGCGTCGGGTTCCAAAACGAAGCCATCTTCCCCTCGCTACTGGGGGACGGGTTCCTGAGCGTGCTGCTGGGCAATGGCATGACCGCCGGCGCTATCGCTGCGGTCATCATGGTGGCGTTCGTCGAGCTGACCGGCCGGCGCAGGCGGCGCTTGGCCACGTCGCTGGATGGGGAGGCGCTGCCCAAACTGGCCGACTTCCTGCGCTCCTTCGCGGCCAGGGCGGGGTGGGACACCGCGTCCACCGAGAACCGCCTCGTGCTCGTGGGCGAGGAGACGCTCGCTAGTCTGATGGGGGATGGGGAAGAGGGCGCGGGGCGGCGTCTCATCGTCACCGCGCAGAAGTCCGGCAACGAGGTGGAGTTGGAGTTCGTCTCCGCTTCCGCGGGGGAAGGCAACCTGGAGGACAGGCTTGCCTACCTGGGCGAGGCGCCCGAGATACCGGACGTGCGCGAGACCTCGTTCCGGTTGCTGCGGGCCTATGCCTCCTCGGTGCGCCACCAGAAGTACCACGGCGTGGACATCGTCACGGTGCAGGTGAAGGGCTTGCGCTAAGGGCAGGGGCGGCCTACGCCCGGGCGGCGGCGCGCTTCTTGCGCGCGGGCGCAGCCGCGGGGGCGCGGCCGTTGCGGGCGGCGCCGTTGACCGACGGCTCCGGCACGACGCCGTGGCGCGCGAGGACGGGGCGGAGGAAATCGCCGGTATGCGATTCGGGGCGCGCGGCTATCTGCTCCGGTGTGCCCGTCGCGACGATGTCGCCGCCCTGCAGACCCGCCCCCGGCCCCATGTCGATCAGCCAATCGGCGTTCTTGATGAGGTCGAGGTGGTGCTCGATCAGCAGCACCGTATTGCCCTGGTCCACGAGCCGGTGCAGCACGCGCAGCAGATGCGCGCAGTCGTCGAATGCAAGCCCCGTCGTCGGCTCGTCGAGGATGTAGAGAGTGCGGCCCGTGGCGCGCCGCGACAGCTCCGTCGCCAGCTTCACGCGCTGCGCCTCGCCGCCCGACAGCGTCGTCGCCGGCTGGCCCAGGCGGATGTAGCCCAGCCCGACGTCCTCGAGCGTCTGGAGCGTGCGCTTGATGCGCGGGATGGCGTCGAAGAAGGCGTGCGCCTCCGTCACCGTCATGTTGAGCACGTCGGCGATGTTCTTGTCCTTGAACGTGATCTCCAGCGCGTCCTCGTTGTAGCGCTTGCCCTGGCAGACCTCGCACGGCACCGTCACGTCGGGCAGGAACTGCATCTGGATGTGGACGTAGCCGTCGCCTGCGCACGATTCGCAGCGCCCCCCCTTGACGTTGAAGGAGAACCTCCCCGGCGCGTAGCCGCGCGCCTTTGCCTCCGGCAGCGTGGCGAAGAGCTCGCGGATGGGCGTGAACGTTCCGGTGTAGGTCGCCGGATTGGAGCGTGGCGTGCGCCCGATGGGCGACTGGTCGATGTTCACCACCTTGTCGATGTGCTCCAGCCCTTCGACGCCGTCGCTCGCGCCGGGCCGGTCCTTGGCGTGGTAGAGGCGCTGCGCCAGCCACTTGTAGAGCACGTCGTAGACCAGGGTGGACTTGCCGGAGCCGGACACTCCCGTCACGCACACGAGCCGCCCGAGCGGGAAGTCGACGTCGACCCCCCGCAGGTTGTTCTCCCTTGCGCTGCGCAGCGTGAGCGATTGGCCGTTGCCGTTGCGGCGCGCCTGCGGCATGTCGATGGCGCGCCTGCCGGAGAGGTAGGCGCCCGTGAGCGAGCGCTCGGCGCCCTCGATGTCCTCGATGTGCCCCTGCGCGACGATGATGCCGCCGTGCTCGCCCGCGCCGGGGCCGAGGTCGATGAGGTGGTCGGCGGCGCGCATCACCGCCTCGTCGTGCTCGACGATGATGACGGTGTTGCCGAGGTCGCGCAGGCGCTGGAGCGTGCCGATGAGGCGCGCGTTGTCGACCGCGTGCAGCCCGATGCTCGGCTCGTCGCACACGTACAGGACGCCCATCAGCCCGGAGCCGATCTGGGTCGCCAGCCGGATGCGCTGCGCCTCGCCGCCCGACAGCGTGCCTGCGGTGCGCGAGAGGGTCAGGTAGTCGAGGCCGATGTCGAGCAGGAACTTCAACCGCGCCGTTATCTCCTTCAGTATCTGGTTGGCGATCGTGCGCTCGCGCTCGGTGAGGACGGGCGCGTCCGGGTAGGGCGCCCGCGGCTTGCCCTCCGGCTCCGGTCCTTCGCCCAGGATGGCGGCCACCCAGGCGGAGGCGCCGGCGACGGAGAGGTTGGTCACGCCGATGATGTTGCGGTCGGCGAGGGTGACGGCGAGCGATTCGGGGCGCAAACGCGCGCCGTTGCACGCCTCGCACGGCAGCGCCGCCATGTAGCGCTCGATCTCCTGGCGCACGTAGTCGCTGGAGGTGTCGCGGTAGCGCCGCTCGAGGTTGTTGATGACGCCCTCGAAGCGGGTGTCCCACTCATACTCGCGCCCGCGCTGGGTGACGTGACGCATCTTCACCGTCGCGCCGCCCGTGCCGTAGAGCAAGAGCTCCATCACGTCGTCGGGCAGGTCGCGTACCGGGGCTCGGGTCGAGAAGTTGTACTGGCGCCCGACCGACTCGAGCAGGCTGTAGTACCACGCCGTGGAGGTGCCGGCGCGAGCCCACGGCTGTATCGCTCCCTCCGAGAGCGAGCGCTCCTTGTTGGGCACGACGAGGTCGGGGTCGACGACGAGGCGAATGCCGAGGCCGGAGCAGCGCGCACATGCGCCGTGCGGGCTGTTGAAGGAGAAGGTGCGCGGCTCGATCTCCGCGAACGATATCCCGCAGTAGGGGCACGCGAATTGCTCGGAGTAGACGCGCTCCTCGCCGGTGCCGGCGTTCACCAACAGCATCCGCCCCTCGCCGAAGCGCAGCGCCGTCTCCACCGAGTCGGTCACGCGCACGCGCTCCGTCTCCTCCCCCAGTACGAGGCGGTCGACGACGATCTCGATGTCGTGCCAGCGCTTCTTGTCGAGGTCGATGGCCTCGTCGAGGTTGCGCACCTCGCCGTTGACGCGCACGCGGACGAAGCCCGCCTGGCGCGCCTGCTCGAAGACCTCCTTGTGCTCGCCCTTCTTGTGCGTCACGCGCGGTGCGAGCACGAGGAAGCGGGCGTCGTGCGGCTGCTCCAGCACCGCCTCGACGATCTGCTGCACCGTCTGGCGCGACACGGGGCGGCCGCACTTGTAGCAGTGCGGATGGCCTACCCGCGCGAACAGCAGACGGAGGTAGTCGTACACCTCCGTGACGGTGCCCACGGTGGAGCGCGGGTTGTGCGAGACGCCCTTCTGGTCGATGGAGATGGCCGGCGAGAGGCCCTCGATGTAGTCGACGTCCGGCTTGTCCATGCGCCCGAGGAACTGGCGCGCGTAGGCGGAGAGCGACTCGACGTAGCGGCGCTGCCCCTCGGCGTAGATGGTGTCGAAGGCGAGGGTGGACTTGCCGGAGCCGGAGGGCCCGGTGATGACGACGAGGTTGTCGCGGGGGATGGTGACGTCGACGTTCTTGAGGTTGTGCTCGCGCGCGCCTCTGACGACGATGTTTGAGGTGGCCATAGCCCGCATCGCAGGAGTATAGAGCCGCCCGCCCGGCAGCCCTCCGATACTACCAGCGCAGGTGCTGCGACGGTAGGGGGAAGGCGATGGCTACGCAACGGAACACTACAATCGGTATGTCATACGATTTAATCGTGTGATAGGTATAATATATTCACCTACTTATGCTCTACCTGCGCTTCACGCCCTCCATCCACGATAGCCAGCGCCTCAAAGAGCTGCGGGAAGCGCGCGACACGCTCGAGCTGTCGCAGGCGACCCCTGGCCTCTACGTCGGCGACTTGCGGCGGCATGCGCTTGCCCGAAGCGTCCACTACTCCACGCGCATCGAGGGCAACACGCTCTCGCTCAGCCAGGTCGAGACGCTGTTGCGCGGCGGGCAGGTTGCCGCGCCGTCTGCTCAGCAGCGCGAAGCGCTCAACTACTACGAGGCCATGGAGTACGCCCAGAGCATTGCTGCCTCGCCCTCGCCGCGGTTGACGGAGGACGTTCTGAAGGCCGTTCACTTCATCGTCACGAAGTCGTTGCCTGGCGACTACAATCCCGGTCGCTACCGGAGCGTGCAGAACTTCGTCATCAACAGTGCGAGCCAGCGAGCCATTTTTCGCCCGCCACCACCGGAGCAAGTGCCGGGGCTGATGGAAGAGTACGTCCGCTGGCTCAATAGCCCACACCGTGACCTGCACCCCTACTACAGGGCGGGACTCGCCCACCTGAACCTCGTCGCCATCCACCCTTTCGACGACGGCAACGGGCGCGCGGCGCGCGTCATCGAATCGCTGCTGCTCTACCTCGCCGGCTACAAGGCGCAGGACCTCGTCTCGTTGGAGGAGTACTTTGGGCGCGATACACAGCGCTACTACCGCGCCATCGCGGACGCTCTCGGCCCGACCTATGAGCCGGAAGGCCACGACGTTTCTCCCTGGATGGACTACTACCTCACTGCGCATGCGCGGCAGGCCAGCGACGAAGCTGCAAGGCTCCGCAGAGTGTCGGCACAGGTCGACGCACTTGGTGAGGCTTTCGGCAGCCTGCTGACCAATCGGCACTTCCAAGTCGTCGGGCTCTTCGTTGCCTGCGCCTCGGGCTCAATCACGAACGGCGCCTACCGTGACAGCGTGGGCGTCGGCAATCAGACGGCGGCGAAGCACTTGGTGCAACTGGTGGAGCTCGGCCTGCTCGAACGCCACGGGAGAGGCCGCGCGACGCACTATACGCCAACGGGGCTAGCGCTTCGCGCATACAGCGAGGCGGCGCCTGAGTCGTAGGCCTGCACCGCCTACAGCGTGGAATGCGCCGCTCTAAAGCACACCGACGTGTGATCGTCCACCATGCCGGTGGCCTGCATGAAGGCGTAGCAGACCGTCGAGCCGACGAAGCGGAAGCCGCGCTTGCGCAGCGCCTTCGCCATGGCGTCCGACTCAGGCGTCGTCGCGGGCACGTCGGCGAGCGTGGGGCGCGAGCTGCGCAGCGACGCGCCTCCCACGAAGGACCATAGGTAGGCATCGAGCGAGCCGTACTCGCGTTGCACCTCGAGCACGCAGGCAGCATTGTTGATCGCGGACTCCACCTTGGCGCGGTTGCGCACGATGCCGCTGTCGGCTAGCAATCGCTCGATATCGCCGGTCCCGAACGCGGCCACCCTGGCCGGGTCGAAGCCGGCGAACGCAGTTCGGTAGCCCTCCCGCTTGTGGAGGATGGTGCGCCACGACAGGCCCGCCTGCGCGCCCTCCAGCGTCAGCATCTCGAAGAGGCGCACGTCGTCGTGGAGCGGCGTTCCCCACTCCTCGTCGTGGTAGCGCACCATGAGCGGGTCGCAGCCGTCCGCCCACGCACAGCGCGTCTTGCCGTCGCCGCTCATGCCGCCGATTGTAAACTTGGAAGCAGCCGCCCGTGGAGCACCATAGCGCCATTTACCGACCCGGGCCCGGCGCCCGGCCTAAATCCGTCAAGACGGAGGCCATCGTGCTGCGCGCGTTCGACCGGGGCGAGGCCGACCGCGTCGTGACGCTGCTTACCCCGTCGCTGGGCAAGCTGCGGGCGCAGGTGCGCGGTGCGCGCCGCCTCAACTCGCGTCTCGGCGGCCACGTCGACGTGCTCAACCACGCGCGGGTGGACGTGGCGCTCGGCCACCGCGGCGACGTCGTCACCGGCGCGGAGTCGCTGGACTCATTCGGCGCGCTAAAGGCCAATCTTGGCCGCGTGGCCTTTGCGTTCTACCTATCGGAGTTGGCCGCCACCCTCCTGCCCGACGAATCGCCGCACCCGCTCGCCTTCCAGCTGCTGCTCGACGCCCTGCGCGCGCTGAACGCGGGCGCAGACGCGCGCACGGTGGCGCGCTTCACGGAGCTGCGGTTGCTGGAGGACAGCGGCTTCATGCCGGAACTGTTCGTGTGCGTTGGCTGCGGCAGGGCGATAGCGCAGGGGAAGCACCGCTTCGCGCCGCGCATGGGCGGAGTCGTGTGCGATGCATGCCGCGTGGAGATGGGTCGTGACATGCCGCTGTCGGTGGATGCGCTAAAGGTGCTGCGCCATTTCGCACGAAGCGATCTCACCGCGGCGTTGGGCGTGTCCGTCGATGGAACGCTGGCGCGCGAGCTGGAGGTGCTGCTGGAGGCTGTCCTGCGCGAGGTGACGGAGCGCGAACTGGCTAGCGAGGCGTTCATCGACCACCTGCGCACGCTGCGCGCAAGGGCCGAGAGCACAAGCGCGGGGGGATGAGGCCGACCTACCCCTCTTCCCCGTCTCCCGCTGCCTCGGCGGGAGGCGCTCCGGCATCTGGCTCGGCGGCGGCTTCGGCCGGTTCCCCTTCCTCCACCGCTGCGACGCGCTGCGTCACGATGCGTACCACTGCCGTGTCGGGGTCGGTCAGCACCTCGACGCCGCTGGGGATGTCAAGGTCGGAGACGTGAATCGCCGCGTCCGGCGTCTCCATCGCCGAGACGTCGACCACGATGGCGTTCGGGACCTCCAGCGGCAGCGCCAGCACCTCGACCTCGTACAGGTCATGGGAGAGCGCGAGGTCCTCGCCGCGCGCCGCCGGCGCCTCGCCCTCGATGTGGATGGGCACCGCCACGCGCACGCGCTCAGTGCGCGAAATGCGCAGCAGGTCGACGTGGACGAGCGCATCGGTAACGGGGTTGCGCTGCACCTCGCGCACCATGACGAAATGCTCGTCCCCGCCGTCGACGTGGACGGTGAGCGGGGTCGTGCGCCCTGCCCGCGAGATCGTGAGCGCGACGTCGTGGCTGTCGGCCTGGAGCGCAAGGGATGGCTCCCCGTGGCCGTAGACGTGCAGTGGCGTAAAGCCGCTGCGCCGCAACGCCCGGTTGCGGTTGCCGAAGGCCGTCCGTTCCGATGCCGATAGCGTGATCTGCCCGTCCGTCGTCATGTGTCTCTCTGCCTGCCGCGCGCCTACCTCACGCGTGGCGCGCAACGGCCATCATAGCAGAGGTGCGGAGAGCGCCGCCTACTCCTCGTCGTCATCCCCGTCGTCGATGACCGGGTCGTCGTCGCCGTCATCGACGTCGGGTTCGGAGGAGGCGGCGGGCGATTCGTCGCCGTCATCCTGATCGGGCTCGCTGCCCTCGTCGCCTTCGGACAGGAAGATGCCTTCGTCGTCGGGCGGCTCGCTGGCCACGCCGTCGAGGTCGTCGTGCTCTTCGAGCGGCACCGTCACGGGCGGGTGGTCCTCGACGACCGTCTCGTGCTCCTCGTCCGGTTCCGGCTCGCGCTGCACGGAGACGCCGAGCGGCGGCTGCAGCACGGCCGACTCCGGGAAGGAGATGACGTTGCGCTGCGAGGGGTGGCGGTAGGTCTCGCGCACCAGGATCGTCACGCCCTCGTTGGATGCGGCGACGATGGCCGCCTCGTAGCGGTTGCCGCCGGCTATGAGGCGATTCAGCCGGCTGCCGACATGGGGCGGGATGACGCCGAGGTATGCGCCCGAGCGGTCCTCGACCGTGAGCACGCCGCCGCTCGGGTGCAGTTGCACTGCGGTGCCGACGGCGCACGAGGCCGGATGCACCTTGCCCGCCTCGCGCAGCACCATCCTCGCGGTCGTTCCACCGTCGCAGATGAAGTGCGCCGGTGACAGCAGCGGCGCGGCGGCCGCTTGGGCGGCGCCTCCCGCGCTCTCGGCGTGCGCCAGCCGATCGAGGTTCTTGCGCGCGATCGCGTTGTCGGGCGCGATGCTGAGCGTGCGCTCGAACGCCTTGCGCGCCTGTTCGTGCTCGCCCATCTCCAGGTAGGCGCGGCCCAAGCGGTTGGACGCCTCCACGTCCTGCGGGGCGAGCTCGAGCAGTTGTTCGTTGACGAGCGCCGCCTCCGGCCAACGGCACTGCATGGCGAACTGGATCGCCTCGCGAGACTTCTCGGCTATCTCTTTGTCGCGCTCGTCAATCTGAAAGACCACGGTTACGCTCGCCCTCGGGCGCCCAGCAGCGCCTCGTGCTCGACCTTCAGGCAGCGGTCCATCACGACCGCTGCGCCCGCGGACTCCGCCTTCCGCGCAGCCTCGTCGTTGACGATGCCCAACTGCATCCAAACCAGCGGTGCGCCTATCGCTATTGCCTCGTCCACCACCGGCGGCACATCCTCGGAGCGGCGGAAGATATCCACGATGTCGACCCTCTCCGGCACGGAGCGCAGGTCGGGGTAGGGCTGCTCGCCGAGCACGGGGCCGCTGAGCCGCGGGTTGACGGGGACGATGCGGTAGCCCTGCGCCTGGAGGTATGCGGCGACGCCGTGGCTCGGCCGATCGGGCCTGTCGGAGAGGCCGACGACCGCGATCACGCGGCTGTTGCGCAGCATTTCTGCAATGTCCGTCATGTCCCCTTCGTTCCCTCTACTGGCAGCGCCTCAAAAGCCCGTTTAGACCATCGCGGCCTGCGCGAACGCAATTAGCGGGGTGCGCGGGCGCGCCGTCAAGGGGGGTTTTTGACCAATTTTGTTGCAGTTTCGCCGACGAGTTCGCCAGCGAGCGCGGTCGCGAGGCCTATTCGCTCTCCAAATCGAAGGCCCGATGCAGGGCGCGCACGGCCATGTCCACCTGCCCTTCGCCGACGATGCAGGTGATGCGGATTTGGGAGGTGGTGATCATCTCGATGTTCACCCCCGCATCGGCCAGCGCCTGGAACATCGTCGTCGCGTAGCCCGGCGCGTTCTGCATGCCCGTGCCGATGATGGAGACGGTGCCGAGGGCGCCGCGGCTCACGACGTCGGCCGCGTCGATGGTGCGCGCGACCGGTTCGACGACCTCCAGGGCGCGCGAGAGGTCGACGGCGTCCACGGTGAACGATAGGTCGGTCAACCGCTCGTCCGAGGCGTTCTGCACGATGGTGTCGACGCTGACGCCGGCGTCGGAGAGGGGGTGGAAGACGGCGGCGGCAATGCCGGGGCGGTCGGGCACGGCGCGCACGGTGATGCGCGCGATACCCCGCTCGTACGTGACGCCGCTGACCTTGTTGCGTATCTCCATGCCTGCCTCCACCTGTGCCGCGCCCTCATGCACGAGCGTTCCTGGATTATCGCCTGTGCTGGAAGCGACCAGCACGGGCACCTTGTAGTGCGCGGCCATCTCGATGGAGCGCGGCTGCATCTTCGCGCCGTACGATGCCAGCTCCAGCATCTCCTCGTAGCCGATGGACACGATCACGCGCGCATCCGGCTCGACGCGCGGGTCGGCGGTGTAGATGCCGTCCACGTCGGTGTACACCTCGCAGCGCTCCGCGCCCAGTGCGGCGGCGAGCGCGACCGCGGTCAGGTCGGACGCGCCGCGCCCGAGCGTGGTGACGTCCAGTTCCTCCGTGAAGCCCTGGAACCCGGCGACGATGACGATGCGTCCCGCGCCGAGGTGCTCGCGGACGCGCGCGGGGTCGAGCGAGACGATGGAGGCGCGCCCGTGCATGGCGTCGGTGCGCACGCCGGCCTGCCCGCCGCCGAGCGCGACGGCGTCCGCGCCCAGTTCGCGGAGCGCCATCGCCACGAGCGCGCACGCCACGGTCTCTCCCGTTGCCAGCAGCATGTCCAGCTCACGCGCCGGCGGCTCCGGCGAGATCGAGCGCGCGAGGGCGATGAGGTCGTCGGTCGTCTTGCCCATCGCCGATACGACGGCGGCGACGCGATGCTCCTGCGCCGTGCGGGCGATGCGCTGCGCCACGCCCCGGATCAGCTCGGCGTTGCCGACGGAGGTGCCGCCGTACTTCTGGATGATGGTGGTGGGCGTCACGATTCCACGCCCAGCGCGAGCACCTGCGCGCCCGTTTGGGCCGGCTCGAGGATGTGGAAGGACGCGCCGATCCCCGCCTTGTCCGCGGCGTCTGCCATCTCGTAGCCGATGGTCTGCGCGCGGTGTTCGTCCCGGGTGGTGAAGGCTAGGACGGCAGGCCCGGCGCCGGAGAGGCACACGCCCCGCGCCCCGGCCGACAGCGCGTTGCGGAAGACGTACTTCATCGCCGGAAAGACGCTCTGGCGCGCGTCCTGGTGCAGCCGGTCCTGCGTTGCCACCCGCAAATACTCGGGGTGTTCGGTCGCGAACGCGGCGACCATCAGCGCGGCGCGGGAGGCGTTGAAGACGGCGTCCTCGCGCGAGACCTGCTCGGCCAGCAACGCGCGCGCCTCGTTGGTCGGCATGGGGAAGTCGGGCACCAGCAGCACGCACTGGAATTGCGCCGGCACGGGCACGGGAGCGGCGTAGACCTGCTCGCCGTCGCGCACGGCGACGGTCATGCCGCCCACGAGCGCGGGCGCGACATTGTCGGGGTGCCCCTCGATGTCGGTCGCCATCTTCAGCAGCATCGGGAGGTCGGCGGGGAAGCCGAGCAGCGCATTCGCCGCGAACAGCCCCGCGACGATGGCGCTCGAACTGCTGCCGAGCCCGCGCGCAAGCGGTATGGACTGCCACGACTCCAGGCGCAGCGGCGTGCGCTCGCCCGCATAGTGCATGAGCAAATGCTGCGCGCTGGCGTAGATGAGGTTGTCCTCGCCCGTTGGCAACCGCTCGCTCCCCTCTCCGTGAATCGCGACGGACGGCGGCCCGCCCCAACGGGCCCGCAGCGTGTTCCAGATGGGCAGCGCGAGGCCGAGCGTGTCGAAACCGGGGCCGAGGTTGGCGGAGGTTGCAGGCACGCGCACGGTGACAGTGGGGTATGAGGTCATCTGTCGCATCGTCGCCTGCTAACCACGAATTATAGCAGCGGGCGCCCTTCGGCGGGGCGTGCTACGCTAGGCGGCGATGGACGCTCCTCGCACCATCTTCATGGGCTCGCCAGCCGCCGCCATTCCCGTCCTCGATGCACTGCTCAGCCTCAACTGGCCCGTCGTCGGCGTCTACACGGCGCCCGATAGGCCCGCCGGGCGCGGCCGGCGCCTTGAGGCGTGCGCCGTCAAGCGCCGCGCGCTCGACCTTGGCCTCGACGTCGTCGACCCGCCGTCCTTGCGCACGCCCGAGGCGGTCGAGGTCCTGCATGCGCTCGAGCCCGACCTCGTGCTGCTCGCAGCCTACGGCAAGCTGCTCCCCAGCGACTTCCTTGAGGCGCCCGCCCTCGGTGCGCTCAACGTGCACCCATCCCTGCTCCCCAAGTACCGGGGTGCTGCGCCCGTGCAGGCGACCATCCTGAGCGGCGATGCCGAGGCGGGCGCGTCGCTCATCGTCATGGACGATGGCGTCGACACCGGCCCCCTGGTTGCGCAGCGCGCGGTGCCGCTGCGTGGGGACGAGCGCGCGGGCGCCCTGACGGAGCGCCTCTTCCTGCTCTGCGCCGACCTCGTCCGCGACGCGCTGCCCCGCTATGCCGCCGGGGAGATTGCGCCGGCCCCGCAGGGCGCGGGCGAGCCGCCGCTGAAGCGGCTGAAGAAGGACGCAGGTCGTCTCGATTGGACGCGCCCGGCGGTGGAGCTGGAGCGGCAGGTGCGCGC
>DAOUJZ010000043.1:0-33855 GCA_034421955.1 Dehalococcoidia bacterium
CGTGGATAAACTAGGATGCGCTCCCCCCCAACAACACCTCCAGGTACCTCTCCACCGACGCCTCCACCGAGTACACCGACGCCCTCGCCCTCAGCGCCTCCGCCGGCAGCGGGTCATCCAGCGTCGCCTCGACCGCCCGCGCCATCGCCCGCCAGTCTCCCACCGGCACCAGCCGACCCCACTTGCCCCCCTCCAGCATCTCGCTCGGCCCGCTCCGGCAATCCGTGCTCACCACCGGCGCCCCGCACGCCATCGCCTGCGCCAGCACGTTCGGAAACCCCTCGTACCTCGACGACAGCACAAACACCGACGCCCTCGCCATGTACCGGAACGGATTGACGTCGAACCCCGGCAGGTCGAACCGGTCCTCTACCCCCAGCCGCGCCGCCAGCTCCAGCAGACTCTCCCGCTCCGGGCCCTGTCCCAGGATCACCAGCCGCGCCGGCCGCGACCGCGCCACCTCCGCGAACGCCCGCAACAGGGTACGGTAGTCCTTCTGACGCGCCAGCCGGCCCGCCGCCAGCACCACCGGCTCGCCGTCCCCAAACCACCGATGCTCCACCGCCTCAGCCGCCTGCTCCGCCAGCCCCGGCCCCACAACCGGATTGTGGATGGTGACGATCTTTGCCGCCGCCCGTGGAACCTGACCTCGCAGGTCGGCAGCCACACCTTCTGACCCCCCGACTATCGCGTCCGCCGCCGGCATCAGCAGCCTCACCAACCTCATGTACTGCCGTGTCCTAAAGTCTTCGTCCTCCAGAGCACCCGAGAACGAAATGGCCTGACGCAGCACCACGCGCAGTCGCCCACCGTGAATGAGCTTGGCGATCAGCGCCGCAAGGTCCGTGGTCAGCAGTGTCGACAGCAGGGCGACCGGCCTCTCCCGGCGAACGTAGCGCAGAAACCTGGGCACCGCCGTCAGCGTCCTGCGCGAGTCCAGGTCCACCACCCGCACACCCTCCGGCGCCATGCCCAGGTACTCGCCCTCCGCCTTGACCAGCACCAGGTCCACGCCCACGCCCCGCTCCGCGAACGCCGCCGCCAGCGTCAGCATCACCCGCTCCGCGCCCCCACCCCGCATCGACCCCGTAAACAGCGCGACTCTCCCGCCACGCACGTCAGCCTTTGCCACGCGCGAGAGCCTCCATAGTCTCCACGTACTTCGACGGCGAGTGCTCCGCCACCACCAACTCGTGACTCCTCTCCCCCATCTCCACCAGTCGCGAGCGGTCGGCGATGATGCTTTCCATCCGCTCCTCCAGGTCGCGCCCGTCGCCCGTCCTGAACACGTACCCGTTCTCCCCCCGCCGGATGTAGCACCGCGTCCCGTTGCTGTCGCTGCATATCACCGGCAGCGAGTGCGACATCGCCTCCAGGTGCGACACCGCCGCCGGCTCTTCGCTGCTCGGCAGCACGAACAGGTCGTGCGCCGCGTACTCTCGCTGCACCTCGTGGTACGAAAGGTTCGTCTTGATTCGCACGGTGTCCTGAAGACCGAGTGCCTCACGAGCCGCCTGGACGCGAGCCAGTTCCCGCCGGTTTTCGTCCGTCGTACTTTCCCCGATGACTGTTGCCCGAAGGTCAAACCGTTCGGCCAATCGCGCAATCGCCTCCAGGAACAGAACGTGCTCCTTGCGCCGGTAGAACTTGCCCACGGTCATGACGTTGACCGCGCCGCGCCGGAACCACTCCCTGCCCTCCGGCGGCGTCTGAGACTCCATGGCGAACGGCACGTACCTGAGCGCGCCGAACGGCGGCGAGTGTAGCTGCGGCGAGCCGAGCACCGGTGTGATGTGCCTTGCGCCAACCAGCTTCGTTGTCAAAGAACTCACGGCGGCCTTATGGCGGCTTACGGCCCGGTGCATCGGAATCTGGCTGTAGAAGACAACCCTCGCGCGGCCCATCTTGCCCAGCGCGGCAGAGAGAATACCGTAGGCGGTGTAAGGTTCGCGCACGACTACGACGTCGGGTTTGAGCGTCCTAAACAGCTTCCCCAGTGACAACGGCGGCGGCCACGTCCATCTGCTACCGCGTAGCCAAGGCGCGACCTGCGATTCCCCCATCACCACAGGCTCGAGCTCGTCATACACCTCGCTGTGCTGCTTCCTTAGCCCCACGAATGTCACCCGGTGCCCCGCGTCAAGCAGCGCCTTCACCGCGAATCGCTGGTTGGTGTGGTACCTGGGCGCTGTGAACAGGAAGTGCATCGCAGCCCTGCCTAGACCTCGCCGGTCGAGGCCCGCTCGCGTCGGCTCAAGATAGCAATCGCGTAGTCCTCTCCCTGGTACGCGCCGCGCGACGGCATTGGGACTATCTCCAACGCCCAGCGACCGGCCCGTTCCTCAAGGAACTCGGCAACTGCCATTCTGATACCGTGGTACCCCTGCTTGACGAGCACGAACTCATTCCCAGAACCGAGCCGCGGCGACACGCTCCGCGCCGCGGGCCACACTCTGCCGAGCGCGTGACCCACGAGCCACGCAGCCGCGTTGACCGGCCGGGACCGCACGCGGGCCGCCCTTACGCCGACGTGGTAATCGTCCAGCACTATGTGACCGTCCTCTGTCATCAGAGAGTCCAACAGCCGCAGTTCGCCGCTCACCGCCTCGTAAGTGTGGCTGCCGTCCAGAAACGCGAGCGAGACCGGGCCATGATTCCAGCCGGCCAGCACCTCGTGGGAAGTGGCCGCGATTGGCGTGACAGCCGAAAGCTCCTCCGCGAACCAGCGCCCCCAGATGTCGGAGCGGCTGATCTCGATGTCCGCGAGCGGCTCGTCGTCGTCCTGTTTGCCCTCGGTAGCCGAGTGCCAGTTGATGGCCTCGCCGTGCTCCAGCACGTCAATCGTGTACACGCGGCCTTCCACACTTCCATCCAGCAGCCCACGCGCCATCGCCATCGCGGAAAATCCCCTCGCGGTGCCCACGTCGAGCAGGACGTGGTCGCGTCCCGTATCGAGGCAACGAGCCAGCCTGTACAGCAAGAGCCCGTGCTCGCCCCCGTCTCCGGCCCGCAGCACCCGTACCGCACGCCGGCGCCAGTCCGAGGCAGGGTAGGGCGCCCCAAGCTGCGACAGCTTATAGCCCAGCGGCGTAACCCTGGTGTCCGGCGGCGTCAGTACCGTCATTGCCGGTCGACGGACCGTTGCTTGACGACGTAGTAGCGATCCGCTATGTCAGACTTAACGACTTCTTCAAGTCGGTCCGCAAAGAACTCGTCAATAGCCTGTGTCGCGCCCGGCCAGGCGTCCTGGAGATACTCGTCAAATGCGACTATTCCGCCCTCGGCCACATGGGGCCAGAGAAGCTCAAGCGCGGTCTTGTACGACTCATAGAAGTCTACGTCTAGGTGCAGGAAAGCGATTGGACCGCCATCATAACGAGGCAGCGTATCCTCCAGCAGACCCGGAACGAACCGTATGTTGTCCTGAATAAACTCAGGGTTCAGGCCATTGTGCCGCAACAGCCCCGCAACATGATCCTGCTGGAATCTCCAAACGCCGGCCATGTTCGAATTGGCCTCACCATCTTCGGCGGTTGGCTGGGGCATGCCCTCGAAAGTGTCGAAACCCCAGATCTCCCGTGGACGAGTCACGAATTGCGTAAGAAGTGAGAATGCGAAAATGGAGCGCCCTGGGCCAACGCCGCACTCAACAATTCTGCCTTCGACGTTCTCAGCCTGCCTCAAGAGGCGCTCGAAATGGAGAAGCCTACTGGCGTGCTTAAAGTTACCTTCGTATGTCCTCAGGTCATGGTCGCGACTTTCTGCTAGCCTGATGTCCAGCCCGAACGCCGATCTAACTAGTTTTCTCAGGCCCTGCTTTATTGGGCCAGGCAAACGTCGAATCAAACTAAAGCCTCCAGCATCATCATCCGCTTGACACGTTCGTTCACTTGTCCCCCACTTCCATATAGAGGCGGACGTGACTCTCCATACACTGTCCCATAGAAAACCGCTTAACGGTTTCCAGACCACTAGCGGTCAATCTCATTCTCAGCGACGGGTTTCTGTAGAGTTTCACCAATGCTGCGGCAATTCCCGTCGGATCGGTTGGTGACACCAACAGGCCGTTAACTCCATCTTCCACGATGTCGGTGACGCCCCCAACTGCCGTAGCTACTACGGCAGTCTCATGTCGCATGGCTTCCAACACCGTGATACCTAGACTCTCGAAATGTGACGTCAGGCAGTAAACGTCGCTCTTGCGGAAATACTCATGCTTAGCCTGCCCTATCACCTCCCCTATGAAACAAACATGGTTTCCAAGGTCTCTTTTTTCAACGAGCTTACGTACCCTTTCAGCCATCGGTCCAACACAAGCCAAAAGGAGCTTGGAGTTTCCTAGGTCATGTTTGGCCAAGTAAAATGCTTCAACCAGTGCGTCAACATTCTTGACCTTCCTCCCGCTGGATAAAGACATGATAGTGAAGCCGTCACCTGGGTCCGAGTCGATTCCGCCCCACACCTGCGCTCTACCCGGGCCGGGGAGTTCGCTTTCAAAGTTATACTCCTCCACGAGCGGGATCCCGTTCGATATGACTTTGATAGTGTCTCTCGGCGTCCCAGCTTGAGCGGCGAATTCGGTCATGGCCTCGCTGACCTGCACGTGTCTATCGATTCTTCTAGCAACCCACTTCGCCACCACGCGCGCTTTGCGAGACCCTCGAATTCCATATCCGATGTGCGGCAACCAAGCCACATCACTCCCATGCGAAGTCACCACGATACGGGCTTTCAACTTGAACAGTCGAGCCGCCAGAATCCCCCAGAGGCCGTCAGGCAGCAATCCCCCGTAGCAATGCACCACATCCGGCCCTATGCTAGCGAGCAGCCTTCCCAGTCTAGCGATTCCGACAACAGTTTTCAGCTTGTTGGTTCCCCTAAGTGGTAACCGATGTGAGGATACATTGCGGAATTGGGCATACTTTGCCGCTTCGGGGTTTGCGCCCGGATAGATGAAATGAAGGTCTAAGTCATGGCATTGAGTCAAGCGCCTGTCAAGGTGATCCAGCAACCACTTCAGCTCCAACTGCACACCGCCGAGCGTCGGCAAAAATGTGCTACTCAGAATCGCAACCCGTAGGGGTGTTGGCACGTCACACCTTGCCATGCGTCTGTATCGCGTCTGTGAACACCGCCAAGTACTCTTTCGCCGCCCGGCCGATGAGAAACTTGTAGCTGTCGGTCAGTACTCTCTCTCTTAGCTCCCCATACACGGCTCTCAGAGCGCTCAGAGTGTCAGAGAGGTTGTCCGACAGCGCGACGCCGTACTCACCCGCCAATTCTCGATTAGCGCCAGAGTCACGAAAAATCACTGGTAGACCGCTGGCCATGGCCTCTACTATAACGTTAGAGCACGCCTCGTTACGGGCCGGCTGCAACAAAGCGTGATTCGTCCTCATAAGCGAGCCAAGCTCAAGCGAATTCAACACGCCGACACGCCTGACGTCGCCGATGTCAACCTCGGGGCACCAGTTTCCAGCGAAGGTCAACTCCACCCCTGGGAGCCGCGAAAATTGGGACATGTCCTCAAAGCCCTTCCGTGGGTTAGACGACCACGAGGCCGCAACAAGCCGGAGAGGCCCGCCACGCCAAGAGGCTCCAATGTCGGGATAGAATAGATGCGGGTTCGTGCCGTTGGTAACGACTCTCGAACTGCTTGGGTAAACGCCTCGGCATTCGGCGAAAGCGGTCCGGGAGTATTCGGACTGGAAAATCGTATGGTCAGTCAGCCGATTCACCTCTGATTGTAAATCATCGGCATATGTTCTGCGCCCTCTCGCCACTTCAGGAACACCGTCAAGCCTGTGAATCAAAGGGGGACCCTTTCTCGCACCACGTAGATGAACCTTCTCTGGCAAGTATCTGCCGAGAATGCTCATTTTGCCGGTCTGCCTGATTTGCGCCACTTGACGGGGGCGCAGAGACTTATTTGCTCCCATGTTGTGCGCATTCAGCAGAACCACCTCAGTTTCTGAGTTGGGGCGCCTGGACACACGATGCCCAAGCGCAGTCAACTCCTCCGATAACCCCTTTAGAAACTGATTGCCACCGCCCCATGGGGCAGCAATAAAATCGTATAGCATGCAAATGTTCATCGTGTCCGTCATAGCACCCGCGACAGTTTACATCCCCAAACTGATGGCGTGGCCGCTACCGAGTAATTTTCCTGGCCTTGCCAAGAATTCCCCTTAGCAGCCACCTCCACACGACTATTGCAGTTTTTGGCTCTGTGGCGAACGCCACAGCTACCGCGCGTAATGCGCCGTGGTAATTGCGAATATCCCATTCCGCTCTCGCAATTCTGCGCCAAAGGTAAGCGCGAATGCTACGCCGGTTCTCTAGGTCAATACGGAACCTTTCAAGATGAACCTTTATGTAATCCCGCCACTCGATGGACAACTTAGTGGAAGGCGCCGATACGCGAAGATGACCCCAGTGCAACTTCGAAAGCAGTTTAGGAATAAGCACAACGTTGTAGTGCTTCGTCAATCTGCAGATGAAGTCGGCATCTTCACATCGCACCAGTGTTTCATCGAAACAACCGATTGAACTTATGGCGGACGAGCGAATCAGAGAGGTCGAACCAATTCCGATCATAAGGTGAATTCGAAGGGCTTCACAAAACACGTTGCCTTCAAACACGCGGCGGCGGCTGCCAGTTATCTCACCCGTTGGCCCGACATATGAGCACCAGTTGTACACCATGCCCACTTCGTCACCTGCCGCATCCAGTACCTGAACCTGTTCCTCAATCTTGGTCGGCAGGAACTCGTCATCGTCATCCAAAAACGCAATGTACTTTCCCACGGCGTTGGCAATCCCGGTGTTTCGCGCCGCAGCTGCGCCACGATTTAGGGAGTGGCGGAATGTCTTGATGCGCGGATCCACCAGACCAGCTACAGTCCTGGACGTCTCGTCAGTAGACCCATCGTCCACTACTATCAGCTCAAAGTCAGTGAAGGTTTGTGCCAACACGCTGCTAACCGCCCTAGTCAGCATCGACGCTCGGTTGTGCGTGGGAATGATAACGCTGACTTTAGGGGCGGACGGTTCAGTCAATGTCTCTGCTCCAAAGACTCGCTGATGGTTGGGCCGGGGAGTATTGCGTCTAACTGACGCATTCGTTAGTCGCGTCTAGCAAAGAACGCCTCCCAATACCGCACTTCCGCTAAAGGATGGGCATCGAACTCTGAATTAGAGTACACCACCACTTCGTCACTACCTCTAAAGCGAGCAGCCTTCAGCCGATAGCCCATCAAGTACATTCTCTCCACGAATACACGTGCTGAAGAGCCAGCTTCCCTTAGCAGATCTGAATGAACCTCGATAAATGCTCCCGCAGGTGCGTCCTTGCCAGTGAGTGTAGAGGCCATCCCGTCAATGATCTTTGCCTCGTAACCCTCCACATCCATACGAAAGTAGTCAATCTTGAGATTGCTCGCCGCCACCAAGTCATCGATGGGAACCACATCAACCTCATGGACAGAACTCGCCTTAAGGTGTTTGCCGTGCTTCCCTTCAAGCGTGCTGAGATTGCCGCTAGGCATATGATAGAAAGGCAAACGTCGACGCTCACTACCAGCGGCATTGGGGTAGATCTTCACGTTGCCGTCCACGCCGTTCAGTTGAAGATTCTCCGACAGCCAATTGAGGTTGACCGGCGACGGCTCCAAGGCAATCACGGTCCCTGTGGGGCCCACATGCTGCAACCCGATCAGTGTGTAATACCCTATGTTCGCACCGATCTCGAGTAAGGTCATTCCGGGCTCTAGTTCTTCCCTGAACTGCCGCGTACTATGCGGCTCGTGAACGCCCGTCAGATAGAGTTCCTGTGAAATGCCCTCGTCAGACAAATCCAACTTCATGCAGCTTCCCTGAACGTTTCGAACTACAACGCCCCCGTGCCGGAGTTTCGCCCACTTCAGCCTGGCATTTTGCAGGATAAGGTGCAGTTTGCGCTTGGGCAGCGCCCATGCCATCCGCGCCGTGCTCAGAACACCGTGCTTCCTGATCGACCGCACCACACGAACGAACGGGTTGCGCGGCGTCACCGCAGGTCCCGTCACTCCCCCTCCTCCAACAGCCCCCGCGCCGCGTCCACCACCGACCGAACCGCCTCCGCGTCGGTCTCGTCCAACCCAAACCCGTGTACCAGGGCGTTCCTCCTCTTCACCGCGTCCGTCAGAAAGAAGTAGCTGTCCATCGAAATGATGCCCTCTTGCGTCGCCAGGGTGATAGCGTGCTCCGACGGAGGCCGCCCCAGCAGCTCCCCCTCCTCGTCCAGCAGTATCCTCACCGCGCCCTCGGCGGCCGCGCAAGCCTGCACGAACGCCGCCTCCGCGAACCCGGCCTCCAGCAACCGCTCCGACTCCGCCGCGCACTCAAGAACATCCTCCCGCGTTAATCCGGGAACCCCCTTAGGCACCCTAAGCTGCTCGCCCACGTCCACTGGCACCAGCCAATAGGCCCATCCGTTCCTTTCCCGCACCACCCCGGCCAACCCCGACGGGCGACCCTCCCGTTCCATCGTAGGCCTGGACTTTACCTCGACGACGATATGTTCGTCCCCCTTCCTCAGCAATAGGTCGGGCGTGAAACCGGCCAGGAATTCCGGCAGTTGGTGGGTTGCCGGTTCAATCATGGCCTCGTAGCCGCGGCTGCGGTACTCATCCGCAAGCTCTCGTACGCGTCTACCCTCAAGTTCGGCGATTGTGGTACCCATCAGACCCTCACCAACCCGCTTCCCCACCGCGAAAGTGAGACAAAAGAAGCGGCTCCAAGATGTTCCCAGCCGGAGCTCAAACTGCCTCGAATTGCAGCGCCGACAGATTGAGGCTGGACGAGCGCTTCGAGAGGTTGAGCATCTCCACTCCAACCACTTCGTTGGCCTCGTTAAAGTCGAGCACGACACCCGGCGAAACCTCCTCGGACTCGACTATTCGAGAGTCGTCGAGGCGCAGGTACAGGGCGTCCGCCTCCTTGTCCACGCTCAGCTTCATAGTGTACCTCTCATCCTTCGATCAAAGAATACGCTCACCACGCGCCAAGGAGCAACGTCAGTGTTGACCGCAACGCGCAGCACGCGGCCGTCACGCTCCGGTATGCGGCGGAAGAAGCGCTCGACCTCGCGATCGTTCGGGTCGGCAGTGCGAAGGTCAGGCTCCTCGACAGTCCGCTCCACCCACTCTATGGCAATCATGCGTTGCTCCATAGCGTGGGCGGCGTGCCTGGTATAGTCCAGCGCGTTCAATCTCCCCCCGTACAGTTACCTTCGTCACTTTGCAATCAGCGTGTCTGCCTACTAGCCACCCCATTGACATCCCCGCACATCCGTGCTACTATCCCCACATGACTAACACCGCCCGCGTACCGGCCCCCAGCGTCCGCCGCCTCGCCACGCCGTCGGCCACCCGCCGGTCCGCCGCGACGCTCCGTTCCATCCGGCCCGAAACCGCCCCGAAATCGCCCAAATCCGGTACACCGGCGTTCCGCCAATCGCTCAAAACCAGCTTAACCCACCACGAAAACGGAACACTTGGAACGGAACGGAACGAAACGGAACACTTTCATCAAAGTTCCTTCTGTAACCCTTCCGAATCCCCTCTCCCTCCCAACTGTGGGGCAGGTTTCAAACCTGCCCGCTGGTCCCTTCCCCCTCGCAGGGGGAAGGTTAGGCTGGAGGTGCCGTCCGCCACCCGCCGCTCCGCCGCGACGCTCCGTCCCATCCGGCCTCAAAACCGCCCCGAAATCGCCCAAATCCGGTACTCCGGCGTTCCGCCAGCCGCTCAAAACCAGCTTAACCCACCACGAAAACGGAACACTTGGAACGGAATGGAACGAAACGGAACACTTCTTTCAAAGTTCCCATCTGCAACCCTTCCGAGTCCCCTCTCCCTCCCAACTGTGGGGCAGGTTTCAAACCTGCCCGCTGGTCCCTTCCCCCTCGCAGGGGGAAGGTTAGGATGGGGGTGACGCCCCCTCTCCCGCAAACCTTGATTATGTTACCATAATCCCCGCGCGGGCGGCTCCCATTCATATTCGTGCCCTTAGTGCCCTTCGTGGATAATCCTTCCCGAGGACAGACCAAATGCGATACCTGGTAACCGGCGGCTGCGGCTTCATCGGCTCCAGCCTCGTCGACCGCCTCGTCGAGCTCGGCCACGACGTCGTCGCCCTCGACGACTTCTCCACCAGCGAGGGCGACCGCGCCAACCCGGCCGCAACCCTCGTCGAGGCGTCCGTCACCGACCCCGACGCCGTCAACCACGCCGCCCGCGGCGCCGACTGCATCTTCCACACCGCCGCCTGGGCCCGCATCCCCCGCTCGATCGAAGACCCCGTCGGCACCCACCAGGTCAACGTCACCGGCACCCTCAACGTCCTCCAGGCCGCCCGCGAAAACGGCGTCCCCCGCCTCGTCTACTCCTCCTCCTCAAGCGTCTACGGCGACCAGCCCACCCACGTCATGCGCGAGGACATGCCGACCAACCCCAAGTCGCCCTACGCCCTCCAGAAGCTCATGGGCGAGCTCTACTGCTCCTCCTTCGCCCGCCTGTTCGGCCTCCGCGTCGCCTCCCTCCGCTACTTCAACGTCTACGGCCCCAGGCAGGCCACCCAGGGCGCCTACGTCCTCGTCATCCCCCACTTCATGCGCCTGCGAGACGCCGGCAAGCCCCTGACCGTCTACGGCGACGGCGAACAGACCCGAGGCTACACCCACGTCTCCGACGTCGTGAGAGCCAACGTGCTCGCCGCCACCGCCGACCTGCCCGCCGGCGAGAACGTGACCCTCAACATCGGCCCCACCGAGGAGACCTCCGTCAACGACATCGCCGCCATCGTCGGCGGTGAAGTCGTCCACGTCATCCCCAACCCCCGAGGCGACTTCGAGGAGCTCCGCAAGTCCGCCGACTACTCCAAAGCCAAGTCCATCCTCGGCTGGGAACCCCTAATCCCCGCCTCCGAAGGCATCCGCCAAATCGCCCACCCTGCTGTCCCTTCCCCACCCGCACTGTAGGGGCAGGTCTGTGACCTGCCCGTCGGAGGTGAACCCACCTTGAAAATCACCGTCGTCGGCCTCGGCTACGTCGGCACCGTCGCCGCCGCCGGCCTCTCCAACGCCGGCCACCAGGTCGTCGGCATCGACATCGACCGCCGCCGCGTGAAGGCGCTCGCCGCCGGCCGCGTCCCCATCTACGAGCCCGGCCTCGAGCCCAGGATCGCCCGCGGCCTGCGCGACGGCACCCTGCGCTTCCTGCACCGCGACGACTTCGCCGAGCCGCCCGGAGACGCCGCCCTGGTCGCCACCGGCACGCCGCCAACCCACGGCGGCGCCGCAGACCTCCGCCAGGTGCGCACCGCCGTCGACTGGCTCAAGTCCGTCGCCACCGAGGACCTCGTCGTCGTGATGAAGAGCACCGTCCCGCCCGGCACCGGCCGCCGCCTGCTCGACTTCGAACTGAAGGGCACGGGCATCCGCTACGCCGCCAACCCCGAGTTCCTGCGAGAGGGTAGGGCGGTCGCGGACTGGGCATCCCCCGACCGCATCGTCGTCGGCGTCGAGCCAGGCGACGACGCCACCGCGGACGTCGTCAGGCGCATGCACGCCGGCATCGACGCCCCCTACCTCGTCACCGACATCACCAGCGCCGAGATGGTCAAGTACGCCAGCAACGCCTTCCTCGCCACCCGCATCTCCTTCATCAACGAGATCGCGTCCCTCTGCGGCTCCCTCGGCGCCTCCATCGACGACGTGAGCGCCGGCCTGGCGATGGACTCCCGCACCGGCGCCCGCATCCACGCCGGCGTCGGCTACGGCGGCTCCTGCTTCCCCAAGGACGTCCGCGCCCTCGACCACCTCGCCCTCACCAGCGGCGTCGAGGTGGACCTTCTGCGCTCGGTGATCAACACCAACAACCGCCAGCGCCTGCTCCCCCTGTACGCACTCCGCCAGCGCTTCGGCGGCTCGCTGGCCGGCCTGCGCGTCGGCGTGCTGGGCCTCGCCTTCAAGCCGGAGACCGACGACGTCCGCGACGCGCCCGCGCTCGACCTCGTGCGCGCCCTGGTCGACGAGGGCGTCGAGGTCCGGGCCTACGACCCCCGCGCCATGGACAACGCCCGCGCCGCGCTGCCCCCCGAGGCCGCGCTCGTCCCCGGCGTCGCCGAGGCCGCCAACCGCGCCCAGGCGCTCGTCCTGCTCACCGAGTGGCCCGAAATCGTGGAGTCCGACTGGCAGGTCGTCGCCCGCTGCATGATCCCCCCGCGCCTCATCTTCGACGGCCGCAACGCCCTCCCTCCAGCCACCCTCGAACCCCTCGGCTTCGAATACATCGGCGTAGGCCGCCGCTAGTCCGTCCGGTAGATGTACCGCTCATCCCAGATCGCGTACAGCGTCGGCGTCGTGTTGCCGAACACGTTGCGCACCGCCGTCAGCCGCTCCGCCAGCGTGCCGTAGATCACGGGCACGTTCTCCGCGGCCAGCTCCTGCGCCCGGTGGTAGTACTCCACCCGCCTGGCGCGGTCCAACTCCGCGCTGGCCTTCACGTACAGCTCGTCGATCTCCGCCTCCCAGTCGGTCGCCGGCTCCTCCTGGCTGGGATTCCACACGTGCAGTGGCTCCCCGCTGTGCCAGAAGGTGATGCCGCCGTGCGGGTCGGTGCCGCCGGTGAAACCGACGATCATCACCTCCCAGTCGAACGTCTGGACGATCCTGTTGACCAGGTCCCCGAACTCGATCAGCTTGTAGTCCACGCCCAGGCCAATGTCCCTCATCCCCTGGCTGACAATGTCGCCCACGCGCTCCCGCACCGAGTTGCCTTCGTTAGTCACCATCGTGAACTCGATGGGATTGCCGTCGCCGTCCTCGCGTATCCCGTCGCCGTCGCTGTCGGTCCAGCCCAGGCCGTCCAACAGCTCCCGCGCGCTGTCGAGATCGTATTCGTACTTCCGCACGTCCGGATTGTGGAAGTCGCCCGCCGACGGGCTGACCGGCGACCACTGGGGGTAGCCCACGCCGTGCTGCACCTCGTCGATGATCCTCCCCTTGTCGATGGCGTACGCCACGGCCTGCCGGAACTCCTTCCGCTGGAACCACTCCAGCTTGACAGGATCGAGGTACGGCTCCCCACTCTCCTCGTTCACGCGAGCATTCTGATTGAACCCCACCAGCGTGAACCCGAACTGCGGGCCGCGCCTGTGGATCGTGAAGTTGCCCTCCCGCTGCAGCGGCTCCAGCCGCTCCAACTCCTCGCCAAGAACCCCATGCACGTCCGTCTCGCCCGAAATGAACGCCGCCAGCTCCGCGTCGAAGTCCGGCACCACGATGTCGACGAGCTTCTCGATGTAAGGCAGCTTGTTCCCCTCGCCGTCCTCCATCCAGTAGTCAGGGTTTCGCCGCAGAATCACCGTCTCCCCCGGCACGTAGTTCTCGATGATGAAGGGACCGGTGCCGATCACCTCGCCCGGGTCCGTATCGATACCCCAGACCTCGGTGAAAGTGCCGTCGTCGACGTACTGCTCGAGGATGTGCTTTGGATAGATCGCCGTGCCCATCGACCTCAGGAAGGGCGCGAAAGACTGCGGCAACACGCACTGCACTGTGAAGTTGTCCAACGCCTTCACGGTCATCGGCGCCTCGTCCCACTCGCCCGTCTCCTCGTCGATGAACCTGAAGTGGAACGCCGGCCTTGCCGCCGCCGGTATGTCCTCGTTGTAGATGATCCGATTAAACGTGAACTCCACGTCGTGGGCGGTGAACGGCTCCCCGTCGTGCCACCTCACGTCCCGTCGCAGCCGGAAGGTCCACGTCAGACCGTCGTCCGAGCTCTCCCAAGACTCCGCAAGCCTGGGCTCGACCTCGTCCGTCAACCACGACGTCTCGGTCAGCCCCTCGAAAACGTAGCTCAGCGTTCCGGCCGAGTAGGCGTCGTTCGCGATAGCCAGGTTGAACGTCAGCGGCTCAGCGATCGTGGCAGTTGTGATCGTGCCGCCGTGCTTGCCAATGCTGTACTCGAAGTCGGTCGCGTTCTGCTTCAGCCGGTCCACCACGCTCCCCTCGCTCGCCGGAGTCGGCTGCGGCATCGGCGTCGGCGCTGCCGTAGCCGTCGGTTCCGGTGCGGGCGAAGCCGGAACCGACGCGGTAGGTGCAGCCATCGGCGTGGGCTGCGTCGTCTGGACGGGCTGCGCCGTGGGCGCGGGCCGGGCCGCTGTCGTCGGTTCGGGTGTGGGAGTCGCCTCGGCGTCATCTCCGCACGCGGCCAGCAGCAGTACCGCGAATGCCGTCAGAGAGAGAGCCCACCTCAGCGCCAGGGAACTGCCACGGAAGCGGGCTCGAAGAAAGCTGGGAGGCCGTGAGGCGATGCGGAAAATGGGTGTCAAGGATGTGTCCTTTCAGATGGCAGTTTCGAAGAACGAGTCAACCTCTTGAGTGTACCACAGGGTTCAAGTCCCACATGCGAGCCAACGACGAATTCGGCGACGTTCGCCGCGCCAGACGTTGCGATTTGGATTGGCCGTTGCTATAGTCGAGCCTGACGCGTCACCACCCACGGATTGCGACCCGCGCTGGTAGAAGGGAGCTGCGTATGCCAACCCCCGACATCCCGGACTGGGTGACTTTCCCGGAAGACGAGTGGATTCAGCTAACCCCCGAAGAAGCGGGCCTCGACCGCGAGAGGTTCGACGCCTTCCTGTCCACCATCGACGCCAGGGGGGCGGACTTCGGGGGAGAGGACCACACCGGCGACAAGTTCGGCACCGTCATCACCCGCGGCGGCTACCTCGTGCACACCTGGGGAGACGGCGACTACAGATTCCAGACCGCCTCGACCGGAAAGGCCTTCACCTATGCTCTACTCGGCCTCGCCGTGCAGGAGGGCATGGTTCAAGCCGACGACCTGATTTCTGAGACCTGGACCGGCGAGGGGCAGCTCTCGCATCCCCACAAGCATCTCGACCAGGGCTACCACAATACGCTCACCTGGCGGCACCTCGTTGGCATCAAGTGGGGAGCTGGGCACTACGGCGGCTTTGCCATAGAACTGGGAATAGACTGGATGGAGCGCAACACCAGAGCTGACGGCATCCCCGGAGTGCCGGACTGGGCCAAGTGGACCGGCGATCCGTTCTACGACATCTACTCACACATCGAGCCGGGCACTCGCCGCCACTACAGCAGCGCCGGAACCTGGCGTGTTGCCCAGGCGCTCACTCACCTCTGGGGCAGAGACCTCAAGGACGTGATGGACGAGAAGATCATGAGCAAAATTGGCATCGCTGCCGATAGCTGGGACTGGTACGTCGGCGGCGACGTGAAGGACCAGAAGTACTTTTACCCCACCATCCCCGACTCTTACACCTATCTCGACCCGCCTTACGAGATTGACGGCAACCCCGTCAGGAGCGGCCCCGGCTGGGTGGTCATCAGCGCGAAGGACCTGGCGCGATACGGGCTGCTGGTGGCCACCGGCGGCAACTGGAAAGGCGAACAGATTCTCCCACCCGGTTGGGTTCGCACGCACTCCGGCGGCAACCGCAGCGGCCTGCACGGTGAGAGCAGACGCTTCACGTCAATGGGCAGGGTCGCCACCGAAGGCATCGACATGCGTTTCTCCGTCGAACGGGAGAGCCTTATCCCTCAGGACGTATTTGTCGGCCCCGTCAAACCGTCCCGTATGGTGTAGGTGCGCCCGATTTCAGCGGCAGGCCAGACGACACAGAAGAGGCTAGATTGACTTCGACACAACGCAGGCCGATCGTCTACACTCAAACCCTGGACCCGTTCCCGGAGGGCTGGTACTTCGTCACCACTCGTGAGGAGGTGCTGAAGGCCAAGCTCATCGAGAAGACCTGGATGGGCGAAGACATCATCGTCTGGTGCGACGATAAGGGGCGCGTCTGCGTCTCCGAGGGCTTTTGCCCGCACCTGGGAGCCTATCTGGGCGCCGACGCGGGAGGGCAGGTGTGTGCCGGCCGGCTGGTCTGCCCCTTTCACGGCTTCGAGTTCGATACGACCGGCCAGTGTGTCGCCACTCCCTACGCCGAGCCGCCCAAGACCGCCAGGCTGCGCGTCTATGAGACCCAGGAAATCCACGGCATGGTCTTCGCCTGGTGGGGCATCGGAGGGCGAGAGCCGCATTGGGGCCTGCCCACGGAGTTGCCGGACCAGGCCGGCTGGAGCGGCCTCCGGTTCCAGACTCTGCGCTTTCCCGGTCATCCGCAGGAGACTTCGGAGAACTCTGTGGACCTGGGCCACCTGCGCTACGTGCACGGCTATGGCGACGTTGGCCGCACACAACGTGTGTCCGTGGACGGCCCCCTGCTCAAGAGCGACTTCCAGTTCAAGAGCGTTCGGCGCATCGCCAAGATAGCCACTCTCACCTTCGACATCGAGGCGAAAGCCAGCATCTGCGGGCTGGGTTACTCGTTCGTCGAGATACACGAGCGCTCCATCGGAATGGACTTGCGCCTGTGGGTGCTGGCGACGCCCGTAGACGGCACGCTGATAGACGTGACGCTGGTCTCGCAGGTGAGGGAGATGCGCAAGCCCAAGCGGTTGCTGGTGGGACTGGGCATTCTACCGCCCAAGCTGCGCGCCCCGCTCATGAACAGGTTCATGTCGCTACAGCAACGCCACGACGTCCTCCAGGACGTGGTCATCTGGAGGCGCAAGCGATACCGCCCCCGCCCGCGCCTCTGCCGTTCCGATGGTGAGATAATGCCCTTCCGGTATTACTGCGCCCAGTTCTATCCTCACCCGGACGATAACGAGGATTCAAATGCCTAGCGTCGAGGCGAGTCACTCGAACGTTTTACGCCGCTGTGCCCTGCGGAAATGCGAGTTGAAGGGTACTCAATGAGCAACCTACTCGGAGGGTTCAGCAGGCTGGTTACAGCCCGGCCATACGTCACGATTCTCGTCCTGCTTGTCATAACCGTCGTACTGGGGGCCGGCGCAGTAAGGCGAGCGCCCCCGCCGGAGACCGCTTCCACGCTTCCCCAGGGAAGTGAAGTGGCTGAAGCACTGGCCGACATCGAGAGACTCTTCGGCGATGCCGGCGAAGAGAGCGTCGTGACGCTGCTGTTCCGCGGAGATGCACTTACGCCCGGCGGCCTCTCCCAGATGAACGCGCTGGTCAGTGACGTTGCCGGTGACCCAGACGTGGTTGGATTGCTGGCGCCGGAAAACCCGGTTCTCGCGCCCTCCGCGCTGCTCCAGGCCATCCTCCAAACAACGGACTTCAGCTCTGTTGACCAGGCTGAAATCGACGCCGCCCGCCAGTCTACGCCTATCAGGCAGGTGTTGGATGCCCTGACCGGCACCGACACCGATGGTACGCCGGTAGCCATCGCCACCATTCGCCTGACCGACACGGGTGACGAACGCATCGAGGTCGCGGAACGCAAGATTTTCGAAGCTGCGACAGATTCCGAGGGGCCGCTTCGGGTTAGCAGCGTCTCGTCCGTTATCGTTGAGGACGAATACCAGAGGGCCACGGAAGAGGGGATGGCGCCCCTGATTGGCCTGGCGTTTCTGCTCATCGCCGCGCTCATCCTGCTCTTCATGCGCACGATCTCGGACCTTCTGCTTACGCTGGCCGGTCTGCTGATGTCCATCATCTGGATAGTGGGAGCTGAGGGCTGGCTTGGACCGGATGCCCTGGGTCTCACGGGTCCTCCCAACTCACTCACGGTCATGGTGCCCATCATCGTCATTGGGCTGACGGTGGACTACGCCATACAGATAATTTCCCACTACCGGGAGCAGCGCACGGACGGAATGAGCGTGCTGGAGGCGATTCGCAGAGGCGTCGCCAACGTCACGGTACCTCTGTTGCTCGCCGCCGTCACCACGATCGCCAGCCTTCTGGCAAGCCTGTTCTCACCCATCGAAATCGTTGGCGACTTTGGCATCATCGCTGGAATGGGAGTGGGAATGAGCCTCCTGGTGATGCTGTCGCTCGTTCCCGCCGGCCGCACGATCATCGATCGACGACGCGAGTCGCGCGGCACGCTCAAGTCGCCCCGCCCGATCGCGGGCGCCTTGCCGGGCGTAAGCCGCCTGGCTGAGCTGTTCGGCCGGGAGGTAACCCGCAGGCCAATGCCCTACATTATCGGAGTGGTCGCGGTCACCGTCGCGCTCGGATACGCCGCCACCGGCATCGAGTCGGAGTTCAGCATTCGCGACATCCTTCCAAGGGGCGGGAGCCTGTTACAGGATATGGAAACGCTCGACGCGGCTGTAGGTGGATCTACAGAGATGGCCAGCGTGTTGGTGGAGGGAGAGGCAACCGAGACCCGTACGCTCCTCAACCTGCTCGAACTCACCACAGCTTTCGCGGACGAAAGCACCAGACCCAGTGCCGCGGCGGGGCCGATTCAGGCGTCCTACGAGCTGCTCGTTCTCGACTGGACCGACGACAGCGGTGAACCAGGCGACAAATACGACCCGGATATCGCCGCCTTGTTCAGGGAAGCCCACGCTGGAATAGAGTTGAACTCGGACATGATGCAGGAGTTACTCGACAGGCTTCAGGAGAGAGACCCCGCGCTGAATCGGCTCCTGGTGAACAATCGCGACGGAATCGACGCGATGTTGCTTCAGTTCCCGGCTTTCTCCGGGGTGCCCGAACAGACGAGGTTGCTCCAACGCGAGATCGAAGGCCTTTGGTTCGGCGAAGACGACACCATCACGGCGACATCCGAGAGCATAATCTCGGTCACGGTTACGGACTCCATCACCGAACGGCAGACTGAGGCCATCAGCGCGACCATCGCGGCGGCCCTTACCGTGCTTGCGGTGTTCTTCTGGATAACAGTGCGCCGTCCCGCGCTGGCGATCATCGCGGTGGGGCCGATCGTGCTGGTCCTCATATCGGTACTCGGCACTATGGCGCTGCTGAACATTCCCTACACGATCATCACTTCCATAATCACGGCGCTCTCGATTGGTATAGGAGTCGACTACACCATCCACATGATCCATCGCTACAGGGAGGAATACTCCCGAGAGCGCGACCCCGAACAGGCGGCCATTCGAACGCTGTCCACCACCGGCTCCGCCCTGCTCGGCTCCGCAATGACCACCGCGCTCGGACTTGGCGTGCTGGTGGCATCGCCCCTTGCCGCGTCCCAGCAGTTCGGAATAACCGCGGCGGTCACCATAGCCTACTCGCTCATAGTATCCATAGTGTTGGTGCCGCCCGCCATGACGGTCTGGGGCGCGTACCACAACATGAGGTTGCGCTCCAGGGTGCAACGCTGGGCCGAGGAACTGGACGAGGAGATAGACGCAATCTATAGCCGCCACGAGCAGGAACAAGGCTCGCCCCAGGGAATGTAAGAGGCTCATGCAACTACGCAGACTGTCCAGAGGACTGAAGGCCGCATACCAGGGACCGGACGTCCGCCGTCGCGTGAAACACCTCGGTGAGTGGTCGGACAGGGCGCGCGCGGAGGATGCCGGTCCGACGGGCTACGACCACGCCGAAACCGTCAGCGAATACTACGACCTTTGCACCGAGTTCATGGAGTTCGGTTGGGGCGAATCCCTCCACTTCGCGCCCCTGTCGCCAGGGGAGAGCCTGGAGGACTCCAAGGTCCGGCACCAGCGGCTGATGATATCCAGGTTGGAGCTGCACGAGGGCATGACGGTCATCGACGTCGGTTGCGGGATAGGCGGCCCGATGCGCCGAGTCGTCCGCGAGGCCGGAGTCAAGGTAGTTGGTGTCAACAGCAGCGAAGTCCAGTTGGAGAAGGCGAGAACTTTGAACGCCGAGGCGGGGCTGGCCCACGCGACCGAATTCCTCGCGTGCAGCTTCATGGACATGGGCGCCGTCGCGGACGGCACGTTCGACAGGGGATACGCTATTGAATCGACGTGCCATGCGCCGGACAAGGCGGGCGCGTTCGCCGAAATCTACCGCGTCCTCAAACCAGGCGCACTTTTCTGGGGTCAGGAAATGTGCATGACGGACAAGTTCGACCCCGGCGACGAAGGCCACCGCGCCATCAAAGAGAACTTGATGCACGGGATCGCGCTCAAGGACATCGCAACCATGGGCGAGGTGAACAGAGACCTCGAGTCGGCAGGATTCCAGATAATCGAAGCCAAGGACAGGGCCGTCGGTGAGGTTGGCCCAACCACGCCGTGGTATCAGCCCATGGAGACCCGTGGAGGCACGCTGGGCAACGCCCTCCGCAGGACCCCGCTGGGACGCAAGGTGATCGTCGTGGGATCCAGGCTGGTCGAGGCGATGGGGGTGTTTCCGAAAGGATCCGCAGACGTCGTGAATCTGCTGGATTCCACCGCCAGGGCCTACGTCGCAGGCGGCAAGGCCGGGGTCTTCACGCCGTTGTACTGCTTTCTGGCTCGCAAGCCCCGGTAAGCGCCCCTCCCGTCCCCACTTACAGGCGGCTCAGGCGCGCAGCTCGCGCCGCTGCTCGACGATTGCGAACCTGAGATTCTTGCTCGGCTTCATCGAGGGAATCGGGCTGAACTTCAGCGTGTAGTCGCGCGGCGACACCCTGATGTTGAAGTAGTGCGCGACCATCAGCACGTTGACCGCCAGTTGCAGGTCCATCCAGCGGGAGCCGAGACACCTGTGTGTGCCAAGCCCGTAAGGAGCGTATCCGGGTCCGCGATGCTCATTGCGCGGGTGCCGGTAGCGGTCGATGTCGAACTTGAACGGATCGGGAAAGCACTCCTCCATGAAATGCGTAGCTGTCTGGGCTATGAAGAGCCGCTCGCCAACCGGCAACTCGTAGCCCTCCACCACGCACGAATTCATGACGTTGCGTATAGACATTGGCACGATGGGGTACATTCGCAGGCACTCCATAAGGAAACGGTGCGTCACGTCAATGGCTTCCAGCGTGAAGTCGTTTCGTCCCGGGTCGCCGTCGGCGAACAGCGCGTCGGCCTCCGTCTGGATTTTCTCGTACAGTTCGGGCTGCGACGCCATGGCGTACAGCGCGAAGCTGAAGGCGTCGCCGAGATACACGCTGGCGACGAGCGCGGCGGACAGGGCGAAACGCAGATTGGACTCCGGCACCAACTGCGGGTCGCTGGCGTGCAGACTCAGAAGGTCGTCCGCCAGGTCGCGGGTCTGCCCGGCTCGCTGAGCGGGCGTGTGGACGCTCTGCACCCGTTCCAGCAGCGTATCGATATTCCTGGCCCGTCTTCGCATCCCGGGAGTATTCAACATAAACTTGGGGAGCGCCTTCATTACGTGCGTGGTGAGCGCGCGCTCCTTGTACTTGATCAGGTCTTCGATGAGGTCCTGCGAATCGACTCCGATGAAGATGGGCGAAAGTTGCGCGTTTATCATGACGCGGCACGTCATAGTGGCTTGGTATGACTGCCCGACCTGCCAATCGGCCATGGACTCGCGGGCCTGGTTATACACCCGTTCCAGGTGCGAAATCAGCCTGCCGCGCGAATACGACGCCTGCAGGGACTTGCGAAGCCGAAAGTGGTCGCCTCCATCCAGGGAAGGCAGCACTCCGTGGGCGCCATAAACCTTCTCGAAGTCCGAGAAGTAGTCCTGGGCGCGAAGGTACAATCTGCCGTTGCGGTTCACCCATCGGTTCGTCTCCGCGCCGGCCAGGAAGGTCATGGCCGGCGAAAACGGCGGGTTGAGGCGAAACACCGGGCCGTACTCTTCCGTGACGTCTGCGAACAGAGCGGGAACGTTGCCGGTTCGCAGGTTCGGGTTGAGCAGCAGCTTGCGCAGCGAAACGTTCGGTATCTTCTTGGCCAGGACCGAGTGCCGCAAGAACGGGACGGTCAGGCTCTCAGCCACCGCGGCGGCCATCGAGCGGCCAAGCAGGTCCACGTTGCAGAAAAAGCGGATTCTCTCCTCCGCCTCTTCGTCAAGCTGAAAGATGAAGCGAAAGACATCGCACGTGTTGATGATGCATATGAGTATGATGTCCCTGGGGTCGGGTATGCGGTCCTCGAAGATAGCGCTTCTGATGCGATCCTTGACGAATCCGCCTTCCCCGTCATCCGCGGTCGTCTGGAACATATCCGAGTTCCTAGCCTTGTTGGAAACAGTCCAGAAATCCCCGTCGTGCGCGTCGAGGATGTTCAGCGAGACCATGCGCTCCAGGGTCTCGTCGATCACCGACTCGGAGCGCGGAGCCAGGCGTTCGATCCAGTACTGAGCGTTGCGCTCGTCAGGTTCGGAGATGATTTCGTCAAGAAAGGGGTCCAGGATAGGGTCGCCCGTTAGCGTTAAGTCCACCAGGAACAAGGATTCGGCGTCGGTATCGATGCGGTTTCGCAGCGAAAGCTCGGCCAACACCGCCCCCGCGACGGCGCAGTTCAGGTTCCAGCCGGGAACCTGGTGGAAGTACCCGTTCTCATCGTTGAGAAGCATGAGAATAAGCTCTTCCGGCAGACTCAGCGTTCGGCTTGCCACGTATTCAGTGGTGGTACTCATCCCCCCCAGCCTTATCGAGATGTGTAGTTTCCACGCCGTAATGGATACACAGGTACAGTATACCTTACTCCACTATTGCACGTTTCTGCCGCCATCGATTATGTAAGCGGATCCGCTTACGTAGGCGGCATCATCCGAAGCGAGATAGAGAATGAGTCTGGCAACGTCCTCAGGCACACCGGCCCGGCCTACCGGTATCCTGGCCACCGCTTCGTCGAACACGCCCGCCGCCCCCTCCACCCCCTGGGAGCCTGGCGTGTCCACGAGCCCCGGAACCACGCAGTTGGAACGGATTCCAAGGGATGCGTACTGGCTGCTGACGGTCTTGGTGAGTTGCACCACGCCCGCCTTGCTGACGGAGTAGGGGAGCGAGAACGAGGACCCTCTCAGTACCACGGACGAAGCCACATTCACTATGGAGCCGCCGCCCTGATCCAGCATGTGAGGAACCGCGTACTTGCAGGCCAGGAAGATTCCTTTCAGATTAACGTCCATCACCAGGTCCCACTCCTCCTCGGTAACGTCAACGAGGTGAGGAACCTCCGCCTGCCGCCCAGCGACGTTGATGAGCAGGTCGAGGCTGCCGTAGCGGTGGATCGCTTGCCGGACCACTTCGCGCACCTGCGAGGACCTGGACACGTCAACATGGACGAACAGGGCGTCTCCACCCGATTCGCCGATGAGCGCTAGGGTTTCCTCGCCGCCCCGGTCGTCCACGTCGGCGACGACGACCTTCGAGCCTTCCGCGGCGAACAGAAGCGCCGTGCCGCGGCCTATGCCGGAGCTGCCGCCGGTTATGATGCTCACTTTGCCGTCAAGTTTGCCAGGCATGGCATCCCCTCCGCGCGCCTACAGGCCCATGATCCTGACCGCGTTTGCGCCCAGCATCGCCTCCTTCTCCTCCCGGGCCAGGTGCGGCAGCCCCATGACGATCTCGACGCTCCGGTCCAGGTCGTACCAGGGGAAGTCCGACCCCATCACCACCCGCTCAGGCCCGATGTCCTTTATGAGCCTGCCTAGCTGCTCGTAGGTCGGGGCGTTGGAACCGCCCAGCCATTCCATTATCTCGCAGCAATCGAAAGCGGCGTGGGGGTACGCCCGCGCTATCTCCAGAGCCTCCGTCCAAGCCCCGCCGCCGAGATGTGCGATGACCACGGTCAGGTCCGGGAAGTTCTCCAGCAGCGGGGCGAAGGCCTTTGGCGTGCCGAAGGCGCTTCCGTCCCTGGCGGGACCGGAGTGGGACAGCACGGGAATCCCAAGCTCGATGCACGTCCGGTAGGCCGGGGCCATCCTCGGGTCGCCCAGCTCGAATCGCTGGAGCACAGGATGCAGCTTCACGCCTCCGGCGCCGTGATTCTCCACCATGTCGCGAATGTGGGCCGACATTTCATCGCCCGAAAAGATGTGAGGGTCGACGTTGATGTACGGGATGAGGCTGTCGTGAGGCGCCGCGGTGTCGCATCCCCACCTGTTGAAGGCCCTCAGCTCGTCGGCGAGCGCCGGGCCTCTCTCGAAGGCCGGACTGCCCGAGCCGAACAGGTTCACCACCACCGCCTTGGAGAATCCGGCCTCGTTCATGGCGTCCAGCGCGTCCTCGACGATCCCGTCGTAGGCGCTGTACTTTACGTCCGACTTTTGGCCGTACTCCCAGATCTCGTAGGTCTGCTTTCGGACCCGGCCCTTCTCCCTGGACTCGGTTATGTGCATGTGGGCATCTACAAGTATGGGATCGGCCATTGTCTTCTCCTGTACTGATGACGCTACGCGGAGACTCTACCACAATCGGGCAGGGTGAAGCAGGTAGCGCGGCCTTCGCGTGATGCTACCGAACCGGAACTGGTTACAGGTCTAAAGCGAACCTATGTATCGCTACTCGTCCAGCAACCCGTTTCGCACGGCCCAGACCACCAGCTCCTGCTTGGTTTCGATATCGAGCTTGTCCTGGATGCCGTAGATGGCGTTTCGGACCGTCAACGGCTGGATATGCCTGGCCTCAGCGATCCTCGCGTACGACAGGCCCTGAGCAAACATCGTGAGGATTTCACGCTCTCGCTGTGTGAGCCTGAGGTGTTCCGATGTCTTCTTCATGTGCTCCGCCGCTCGTATCTCGGCAAACACACGCCTGAGCACCTCGGCCGGTATTCGGTACTGTCCGTCAGCAACGTCGCGGACGCTGCGCAGCAGGTCCTCCTTGCCAGAATACTTCTGAACGTATCCCGTCGCTCCTGCGGCGACCGCCTCAATTGCGGCATCCTCTTCCGTTGCGGCCGTGAGGATCAACACTCGGGTGTTCGGGAGGGTTTCGGTGACCTCCCGACAAGCCTCGATGCCGTTCTTGATGGGCATCATCACGTCCATGATAACCACGTCTGGCTTGAGCTGCCGAGCTAATCTCACCGCCGCGATCCCGTCTCCGGCCTCACCCACCACCTCGAAGTCGCCGGACCGTTCCAGCACTTCGCGCAGGCCGTCACGCATGATCTCGTGGTCATCCACGAGCATCACCGTGATCCGTGTCGCCGGCGCCAAGTTACCGGCCTCCCGGGTGAGCGGGATACGGGACAGTGCAGGTTACCGTCGTGCCACGTCCAGGCTCGCCGGCGGCAACGTCGAGACGGCCACCCATTCGCTCAGCGTCCACCCTCATGCTGCCGAAGCCGTGACCGCGGTCTGCGTAGTCTTCCGGGAGGCCAATCCCGTCGTCCGACACGGACATTTGGAGACCCTTTCTCTCAAATTTCAGGGTGATGGTTATCTTGCCCGCGCGGGCGTGCCGGAACGCGTTTGTCATCGCGTTGTGAGCTATTGAGAAGAGCCGTCGCCGCGTAACCGTGGGAAGCTGCGGCTCGCTTCCTGACTGCACCATCTCTGCGGGGATCGACGTGATTGTCGAGAACGTCGAGGCGTGCGACCTCAGCACCCGTCCCAGATTCCGTCCCTCGAATATGGGGCCGATATCGATGGGATGCCTCAGCTCCCACATGGTAGACCTCGAAAGCGCGTGCGTGGCGGCCAGCTTGGCGTGAAGCTCGTCGCCGTTGTCGCCGCCCTGTGCGTCCGCAATATCGATCGCAGTCTCCAGGCCCAACCCTATCATATACGCCGACTGCGCTATCGTATCGTGAATCGTCTGCGAGAGCTCGATTCGCTCCTGCTGAAGCTCCCGTTCCCGTTCCACGGCCTCTCTCCTTCTGATCCGTTCAAACCTGGAGATCAGGTTGACGGCCGCGACGACTCCATACATTACGACGATCCTGGTAAACAGCGCCTTCTCCTCTTTGGCTTCGAAGTTCACACCCGGCTCCACCAGCAGGCTTATGGCCGCGTAAACCAGCGCGATCGCCGTGACCCAGAAAAAGCTCAGCCTGAAGGAGGTGAATACCACGGCAAATATTGCGAGCGAGGGGTAGTAGAGCACAAAGTGACCGTTCTGGAAGCCGCTTGATACGGCTAGACCCGCAGATATCAAGACCGCGTCCATCATGCTGAGCCCGAGCATCCAACGCCACGTCACCGGACGGTTCGTCAGGATTCGGTAGTGGACGTATCCATTGAGCGCCAGCATCACCACCGCAAACAGAGAATTCGGGATGTAATTGGGATCGGCGAAGTTGGGGCGATAGTTTATCTGTGCGAACCAGGTTACCAACAAGAACCATCTTATCCATACCGAAATGCTGGCTCCGTGCCGAAGGTCTTCCTGACTGGTCAGAAAGAGCGCACGGCGGGAGCCTGATACAACACCCTGTAATGTCATCCGCGGATTCAAGGCTCTGCTCCTGGAGCATAGACCGCTCTGGGGCATTGGCAAGGTTTAGGAGTACCCCTAACGGCGAGTGCAGAAGTACCTGTTAGACTCGGTACAACCTAACCTTGCGTCGTCGGTGAGACACAGACTACTGTCGGCAGCATCATCTTGCAAAGAGGAGGGCGAAATGTCAAAGTCCTTCGCACTCTGGGCTCTACGTTCCCGCGCTACCCTCTTTGTCGCACTGCTGGTCACCGCCCTGTCGATGGCCGCATGCGGGGACGACGCCCAGTCCGTCCGTGAAGCCAATCAGACTCCCGCCTTGTCCACCTCCACGGCCGAGACTCCTACACCCAGCGCCAAAATCCAGGTGACAGAGCTGGAGGACGGCGACTGCGTAAACTCCACGTTGTCCGATGGCATCAACATCGATACCGTTGTCATTGTGCCCTGTTCGGGCGATTGGCAATACCGGGTGCTCGAGTCATTCCAGGTTGCCAGCGCCGAGGCCTATCCGGACGAGAGCTTCTTCCTTAACCAGGTATCCCGGAACTGCGACCGGGGAACCTCCACCTTCCTGTACCCGTTAGCCGGGGGCTGGGAGCAGGGAGACCGAACGATTACCTGTCTTCAGCAGGCGCCGGAGTTGGTGATATCTGACATGCTTGAAGTCTGGGACTTGGACGCGGACGATCTCAGCGACGACGAAGCTTCATGCCTTGAGGAGTGGGTGCCAGGCGCCAACTTGGTCGCTTCCTTTTCTGAGTCCGACACGCCCGCCCTGATTGGTGACTTCAGAGGACACCTGGAGAGATGTGCTTCCAACCTGTTGGGAGTGGCCACCGCCACTCCCGCAACGGAACCGACCGCCGCTACGGCCCCCGCAAGCACGCCCACGCCAGAACCGGCTCCCACGCCGGAGCACACCACCGCGACGGCCCCTACAAGCACGCCCACGCCGGGACCGATCCCCACCACCGAGCCTGTGACGGACGCATCATTGTCGGCGGCCCAGGTGTACGCTCGCGTGGCTCCGTCCATCGTACTCATTGAGACCCCGTCCGCAAAGGGCAGTGGAGTCCTCATCGGCGACGGGTTCATTGTCACCAACCGTCACGTCGTCTGGCCCTACGAGTCGGTCTGGGTCACGTTCCCGGACGGAGCCTGGTACCAGAACGTGCCCGTCATCGGCTGGGATGCGCTGTCGGACCTTGCCGTGGTCGGCCCCGTCGAAACGTCGGTCGACCCGGCGGAACTGGCGGACGGAGAGGGCCTGGCGGCCGGCAGCGAACTCTACCTCATCGGATACCCAGCCGAGACGGAAGCCTTTCCCGAGCCGACCATAAGCCGCGGTATCCTTTCACGCTACCGAGAGTGGGAATGGTTCGGCATGACCTACCTCCAGACCGACGCATCCATCGCTGGCGGTCAGAGCGGCGGCGCGCTCGTCAACAACCTCGGCCAGGTGATCGGCATCTCCACGTTCCGCTTCAGCGAAGCCGGGTTTGCGCTCGCCACGTCGATCGCAGACGATATCGCCATCGTCGATGACCTCATCCTGTGGGGATGGGACTCCGCCGACCCATCCCGGAGAAGGCTCCCGACCGGCGAGGGCGACTTTGGATATACGGTCGATCTTTTCGACGAATTGACTACCCTCACGTTTGTCCTGGACGGGGAGGCCGGGCTGGCAATTCAGGTTCGGCTCGATGGCGCGGGGGATGGCGCGTTCGCCGTTGTAGGCCCGGGCGGGCTGTTCGTCGAAGTAGACGAAGGCGTTACCGGTGTCGAGAATCTCGAACTGGAGTTGGAGGTCGACGGGCCCCACTTCGTTACAGTCGGTATGACCTCCGAAGAGCCCCAGGTGTTCGAACTGTCCAGCAACGTCCTGTTGAGGCACCTCTCGGACTCCGATGACGAGGAGTCCATACAGGTCTGGGAGGCCCTGACCGGCAATATCGACCACTACCTGGATTCTGATAGCTTCTGGCTACGGCTGGAGGAGGGTGAGTCGGTGGCGATCTTCGCCGAGTCCGTCAGCACCGACACCCATATTGTCGTGGGACTTCCCGGGTTGCCGGACACACTCGCCTTTGATGACGACGGAGGAGGAGGTGCCTTCGGGACCGACTCGGTGTTGCTCTACCGTGCACTGCGGGCAGGGCGCTACTTCATCCTCGTATCCGACTCCACGGGCGCAAATGTCGGCGGCTACCTGCTGGGCGTGGAAGCAATCGATGCGCTGGAGATCTGGGACGACAACGGCGACGGAAAGATCACCTGCGATGAGGCGACTGCCAACAACATCGCTCCTGTAACTGTCACGCATCCAGCCTACACGTACGTGGACGACAGTGACGGCGACGGCGTGGCCTGCCGGTGATTGAGCCGACTAGCGACCCCTGTGGCGTCTGATCGGCGAGGGCCGGGCCCCTCTCGAAAGCCGGATTGCCCGAGCCGAACAGGTCCACCACCACCGCCTTCGAGGAGCCGGCCTCCTTCATGGCGTCCAGCGCGTCCTTGACTATCCCGTCGTAGGCGCTGTACTTCACGTCGGACTTTTCGCTGGGAGGTTCGAGCATAGCACGGCAGACTGTTCCAAAGCGGAATCTCCTACCTGGCGTCATGACCTACCTCGAGCCTCTCCCCAAGTTCTGTATTACCTGGCCTCCGCAATCTCATGCCTTCATGATCGTCATGCAGGATGCGTCATGGACACGTCTGTAGGAGCGGACGCCCCACGAGACTAGCATAGCGGCTGGTACAAATATCGATGGCAGGTCGCTTTCCTATTGCAATGCTCCTGCGCTTGCGTCAGGATGTATGCTAGGAGGGATCGAACCCAATGTATCCTTCTCACCACATCACATAAAGGAGATTCGAACATGGGCACAATATCCGTGAACCGGCTCGCAGGTCTGTCCCTCATTTTCGGCCCGATAGTCGCCTTCGTCTTCTTTCTCATAGAGCCGGGTGGACTGCTGATCGACAGTGCCGAAGTGTCAGACGCTGTTGGCACCATAACGGCCAAAGGTTCCAACGCCGCGCTGACCAACGTAACCAACATCGCGATAATCCTTGGCCTGACTTTGATCCTATCGGGCCTCTACGCGCTTATGCGGAACGTGACCTTGCAGGGCAACGGCAAGGCCCTTGTGCAGATGGGGTTCTTCATGATCTTCGTCGGGCTGACCGGTTGGATTATGACCGGCGGCATCGACTTCATTCTGGCCGACGCCCAGACCAGTGACCAGGTCACTGGAAGCGTTCCCGTCTACTACGTCGGCTCCGCTCTCCTCTACGCCGGTGGGATCGCGCTCGGGTTTGGCGGCTTCATTTTCGCGCTGGGTCTCTCCACCAGAGACGACTTCAACCGGATAATCTCCCTGTTGGCTGCCCTTGTCAGCCTGGCCGTAATGGTCTTCTTCATGATAGCCATACTCAACAACGACGGTCGCGACACCTTCATTGGCCTGGCCCGAAGCTTCTACGTGCTGCTGGTCATCTGGTATGGATATCTGGGCTTCGGACTGATGAACCGACCCGATCCCGACCTGTGGCAGTAGACAGAGCGTGGGAGTAGCCGGCGGCAGTCCCAAGGTCGAGGGACGGTGGTTGCACACGGGTTCGCCGAGCCATTCCTCCCCCTAAATCGCCGTCGTGGGGGCTGTACCTCACGTCGGACTTTGGGCCGTACTCCCAGATCTCGTAGGTCTGCTTTCGGACCCGGCCTTTCTCCCTGGACTCCGTTATGTGCATGTGGGCATCCACAAGTATGGGATCGGCCATGATTCTCTCCTGCTAAGCGCGAATTCCGTTCCATTTCGTTCCATTCCGTTCCACCTCATAGCTGGGAAGTCCGCCGGGTGCCCGGCCGGAGGGGCCGATAAGCACGGTTTTGGCTAGGAAAGCCGCAAAGCGCAGCGGAAATGGAACAGTCCGACGAGAGGTCCCAGTTCGGGCGTTCGAGGTCACCAGCTGCAGGGTCAGTCCATTGCACAACGGAGAGTAGCACGGATGTGCGCGGATTTCAAGAGGGTTGGGGAGGCCGTGAGTTGGAACCTACTACACCGCACCTCGACGGTGGGCGCGCTAGCCATCACTGGATGACTGACGCCATTCGGCCTTGGCGACGTTGACCTGGCTGGCGCCGGCGGCCCAGGCCAGCGCCGTGAGCATACGAACCGGGTTGAGTATCTGCCAGATAACGCCGTTGTCGATGAAGTAGGCATTGGCGAAAACGAGCGCCCCAATCGCCGCGGAGACCACGGCTCCCACGCGCGCCTCCACGGTTCCGCATCGCCACAGAGCCACAGCCGCCACGCTGGAGGAGCCGATGAACAGCGGGTTGACTGTGCGCCATACGTTCCCCCAGTGGTCATCGAACAGGTCGCTGTACCCGTTGGCGAGCACCACCAGCGCCAGTATGCCCAGGGCCAGGCTGCGCACCCAGGGGACGCGGCGGGTGCTCGACCATATCCACCAGACTCCCGCGAACCCCATCACCAGCGGGCCGATTTGCCACAGCTTCCACGGCCAATAGGGAACAGACAAGTGCTCCGGATCGAAGAGTGCGGTCCTCTCGGTCCAGCCGAAAACCGCCAGGGCCACGAAGGCCGTGGCCGCCACGGCGGGGATGGGGCCCAGGTCTCGAGGGAGTATCAGCTTGAACATCGGCCCGCCTCACTGCCAGGGACGCTTGGCGCGTCGGCACCCGACGAATCTGCCAGGAAGCCGCCGGCGTCACACGGCAACTCTACCACAATCGGGCGGGGTGAAGCAGGCAGCTCGGCATTCGCGTGATGCGACCGGACTGAAACTCATTACAAGGCGAGAACGAAGCTCAGGGCGAGGGTTCTGCCTATCGTGCATGTTGGTAGACTGGCGCGTGCAATACTGCAAACTCTTCGCGGGGGCGTTGGGCGTAGAGGGAACTCGAACTGCTGGCAGGCAGTCTTTGGAGACGTTGCCACTTCTACCTGCCAAGCCATCCCATGCATCACTGAACACTGACGAGTGTAAGAACTGCCAGAACGACCAGTCCCACCAGGCTTAACAGTCCCAGCGCTCCGATCCACTTCAAGACCCTGACGTCTTTCGCGTGGCGTTCCGCCTGTCGGGCTTCCTGCGCCGTCATCTGCTGCCGGGTTGCATCTTGGCTCGTGATTATCGTTTGCTCGATAGCCTCAGCCCGCTGGGACACTGACTCAGTGAGTTTGGTTGAGCTATCTTCGATCGCCGCTTTAGTCGACATTTCTGATTCCTGAATGGCAGACGTGATGGCCGCGGGTTCCAGGCGCATCATGACGTCGACAGCTCGTTCCAACGCTTTCACCGTCAGGTCGAGTGACTCTTGTGCCGCCCGGGCCGATGCCGTCAATTCCGACACGCGGGAGCTGGTATGGGAAAGTTGACCATTTGCATCGCGTAAGGATTCCTCTAGGCCTACTATCTCATCGAGTCTCAATCGTAGGCTGGCCAAGTCTCCCGTGGTCGCATCAAGTTTGCCCCGCAAGTCGTCGGCTAAGCTCACTCTCTGTATCCTCCCAACAGTTCCGTTACGTGCGGGTGGTTGTATCGCTGGACGACCGTCTCAGTGACATCAGTTAAGAGCTCGACGCCCTTGCGTACATCGTAGACATCGAGAATTAACCTCACGTCATCTTGGATTCTGGGTTGTAGCTCAGGCAACCGTTCTTCAGTGACATCGGCGCAGAAAGCAAACTCAGGGCCAGCGTCTCCCACATCACACAAAGCCATTGCCAGAGGGACTCCCAACTCAGCCGCGCGTGCAGGCATCTGGGCAAGGTCATACATCCTGTTGAGCATTTCCCTGGTATCATGCTCGGGTATACCCTTTCGCGCACACTCCTTGACGGCGGTTTCAATGCCATCCGCGGTGGCTCTGTCATCGTGATCCTGGCACATAGCCTCTGCCGCTGCTCGAACAAACAGGAGCCCGGGGTGGTCCGCGGCGGACTCCAATGCGCGGATGGACAGCCCTCGCAACTCACCTGCATCCATCGGAGTTCGCACGGCTTCGATTAACTCCCACCACTCTGTAAGCTGGACTTCCTGCTGCTCCAAGAGCCGTCCGATTCTCTCGGACCCCAAGCCCTCTTGAAGATAGTCCATCAGGCGCGTCCTGATATCTGAATCGGTTTGGGCCGATCTCGCGAGCAGTACCGATTCCCGGATTGCGAACCTGCGTGACCTTTCGATCACGTCATACGTGAACTCTATCAACAGCCTGGCCAGTTCAAGGGCGTCACTGTGCGGGTCTCTTGTGACTAGTGCATCCAGTTTCTTCCTAAACTCGTCGCTTCTGTGAGGTTGGGCTGTCTGGACGTAATCGAAGACCTTCTGACGACACCGCTCAAAGTTGAAGGGCTCGGTCTGGACTGTCAGACGCGCCGACCCGAATTCAACCTCATAGTCACGCAGCACGCCCACCCTCAATAGCCGGACGACGGCGTGCTCCTTCCGGCGTTTGTCGTCGTCGCCATCATATGCCAACTGGTATCGCTGGGGTGACGTTAGGTCACTGAACCCACTGAGAACATTCTTCACTGCTTGGATCTCATTATCCGACCCTTTGAATGTATTGAGGTGGAACCACATGGCACTGGTAACATCATCACCGATCGAACGGTCGCGGTCCGCCGCACTAAAACGCCTCTCCAACTCGTCCATATCCACGTTCAGATCAATCAGACCGTTTGAGCGGTCTGTGTCATACTCCGTGAAGACGACTACACAGTGGGCCGGCTGTTGATCGCGTCCCGCGCGTCCCGCCTCCTGGTAAAAGCTCTCCAGCGAGTCCGGCATCCCGTAGTGAACGATGTAGCGGATGTTAGGCTTGTCAATGCCCATTCCGAAGGCCTTTGTTGCCACCAGTATGGGCACTTCGTTGCCTTTGAATTCGGACGCATTCTCCCGCTTCTGTCGCTCCCAACTAGTTCGGTCGTAGCCGCGAGGCGCCCTACCCGAATAGATGGAGGGATGGACTCCTGTTGTCTTCCGTACTTCTTCGCTGGTAGAGACGAGTCCCATGTACCGGGCGTTAACAGTACGAGTAAACACAACCCCTGAAGCAGTTTCCCTATCATTCGGCTTGTAGAATTGTCCGCTACCCGTGTCGAACCGGCCGGGCATGCCGTTCAAGACGCCCCGCAAAGAGGCTTGGGCCTCTTGAGCGACTGTCGCCCGTCTGATATCGAAGCTAAGCTCCTTACGATCGAACGACTCAGGTCGAATCAACGCGCTATCGTCCGATTGATCGATTCCAAGGTCCGTAAGCATGTCCCTTAACACCGCACGGGAAGCAGTCCCTGTTAAGGCGAGCAACGGTGGAGGGTTATCTGTCGAATCTGCGGCAAACCGCCGCAGGTTGTTGGCGAGGTTGAGATATGCAGGTCTGAAGTCATGACCCCACTCAGATACGCAGTGGGCCTCGTCAATCACCGCCAGATTCACTAACGAGATTTCCCGAAGTGCTTGGAGGGTGCCTCTGAACTCCGGAGTTTGCAGTCTTTCGGGCGAGTGCAGGACGAATTGGTACTCCCCACGCTCGATCCGCCTTAGCAGCCGACTCCGCTCGTCTCGGCCGGCCGTGGACGACACGATTCCGACAGCGCGCCCGATTCCATGCGCCTGCAAGCCTAA
>DAOUJZ010000044.1:0-71901 GCA_034421955.1 Dehalococcoidia bacterium
GCGGCGGCTATCTTGTCGGTGTCGAGCATGAACTCGGCCTCGAGCGGCGGGGCGAAGGGCATGGCGGGGACCTCGGGTCCCGCGAGCCGCCGGACCGGTGCGTCCAGATGCTCGAACGCTTCCTCGGATATGATCGCCGCCACCTCGCCGCCAATGCCGACCATCTTGGTGTCTTCGTGGACTATGAGCGCCTTGCCGGTCTTTCTGACGGAAGCGAGCACGGTGTCGGCATCGAGCGGGCGCAGGGAGCGCAGGTCCACGACCTCCACGCTCACGCCCTCCGCGGCGAGCGCTTCGGCGGCCTCCAGGCAGTGGTGTAGCATGAGGCCGTAGGTGATCACGCTCACGTCGTCGCCGGCGCGCTTGACGTCAGCCTGGCCAATGGGGAGCGTGTACTCCTCATCGGGCACCTCGCCGCGCACGAGTCGGTAGGTGCGCTTGTGCTCCAGGAAGATCACGGGGTCGTCGTCGCGAATGGCGCTCTTGAGCAGGCCCTTGGCGTCGTAGGGCGTCGCGGGGGTGACGACTTTGAGGCCGGGGGTGTGGGCGAAGACCACCTCTACGCTCTGGGAGTGGTACAGCGCTCCGCGGACGCCGCCGCCGTAGGGGGCGCGGACGACCATGGGGGCGCCGAGCTTGCCGTAGGTGCCGTAGCGGACGCGGGCGGCCTCGCCCACGAGCTGGTTGATGGCGGGCCAGATGAAGTCGGCGAACTCGATCTCGGCTATGGGCCTCATGCCGCTAAGGGCGGCGCCGAGGGCGATGCCGGCGATGGAGGACTCGGCAAGCGGCGTGTCGATGACGCGCTGCTCGCCGAACTCGTCGAGGAAGCCGTCGCTGGCGAGGAAGACGCCGCCGCGCTGGCCGATGTCCTCGCCCATGATGAACACGCGCTCGTCGCGCCGCATCTCCTCGCGCATCGCGTCGCGAACGGCCTCGATGACGGTTTTCTGCGTCATGGCATCTGCTCAGAGCCGGCGGTGTGACGTATCCCCGCCCCGCTGGATTCCCGCTTTCGCGGGAATGACGGAGAAGTAGACGCGGCGTAGACGTGCTCGTGAAAGTCGTCAGCGGCCGGGTAGGGCGCGGCCTCGACGTACTCGGTGGCCTCGTTGACGATGCGGCGGGCGTCGGCGGCGAATTGGGCGTCCAGCTCGTCGGTGAGGGCGCCCAGCTCGAAGAGGTGCTCGCGCAGAATCCGCAGGGGGTCGCGCTTGCGGGCCTCTTCGATTTCGGCGCGCTCCCTGTAGCGGGTGTCATCGTCGTCGCTGGTGTGGGGCAGGTAGCGCTCCACGTGCGCCTCGATGAGGGTAGGCCCCTGGCCGGCGCGCGCCCTTTTCGCGGCCTGCGCGGTGGCCTCGAACACGGCGTTGGTGTCGCAGCCGTCAACCTCGACGCCGGGCATTCCGTAGCCGGAGGCGCGGCTCGCGACGCTGTCGACGGCCATCTGCTTGTCGAGGGGCACCGAAATGGCGTACTTGTTGTTTTCGCAGAAGAAGATGACGGGCAGTTTGTGCACGGCTGCGAAGTTCATGGCCTCGTGGCAGTCGCCCTGGCTGGACGCGCCATCGCCGAAGTAGGAGATGACGACGGTGTCCTCGCCGCGCATCTTGCAGGCGAGCGCGGCGCCGACGGCTTGGGGGATGGAGGTGCCGACGACGTTGGAGAGGTTGTAGACGCGGCGGGCGGGGTCGGCGCCGTGGCCGGGGAACTGGCGGGCGCCGCTGAGCGGCTCGCCCTCCTTGGCGAGGAAGCCGAGCATGACCTCGGCAGGGGACAGCCCCAGGCTGAGCATGACTGCGAGGTCGCGGTAGTAGACGTAGAACAGGTCCGAGTCCTTGCGCAGCGCGCGGACGCTTGCGAGCTGGGCGGCCTCGTGGCCCTGCATGGAGGCGACGATGGCGGCCTTGCCCTGGCGGTTGAGCATCCAGATGCGCTCGTCGAGGGCGCGGCCGAGCGTCATGTCGCGGTAGACCTCGACAAGCGATTCGGTGTCCAGCCTGTCGGCGTCCGCGCTCGCGGCGTGCGGTTCAGCCTGTGGGTTGCGGGTGTCAACCATGCGTGCTCAGCGCGCTCCTCGTAATCGGAAATGTGACGCCGATTATACAAACGGGCGGCGCGTGGCGTCAAAGCGTGAGACTAGCCGCGCCAGACTTGGTCGAAGAGGCGGAGCCAGTTGCCGCCGAGGAGCTTGGCGACGTCGGCGGGGGTGTAGCCGCGGTTCAGCAGCGGGCGGACGAGGTTGGGCAGCTTGTCGGGGGTGTCGAGGTCGGCGGGGTAGTAGTTGACGGTGGCGTAGTCGATGGGAGGGGCGTCGGCGATGGCCTTGAGCGGGAAGCTGGTGCCCTGCTGGGCGCTGATGTACTTCCACCACGCCTCGGACTGGTCCTGGGTGTAGTCGGTTCCGATTCCAACGTGGTCTATGCCGACCTGCTCGACCAGGTGGTCGATGGCGTCGATGTAGTCCTCGATGGTGGAGTCGAAGCCGGTGCGCAGCATGCTGGTGATGCAGGTGGCGCCTATGACGCCGCCCTTTTCGGCCAGCAGCTTTATCGCCTCGAGCTCCTTGTTGCGGGGCATGTCGTGGTAGGACTTGGCGTTGGCGTGGGTTACGGCGACGGGCTGCTCGGAGAGCTCGATGGTCTCCATGGTGGTGCGGACGCCGACGTGGGACAGGTCCATGAGGATGCCCAGCCTGTTCATCTCCTTCACCGCATCCACGCCGAAGTGGGTCAGACCGTAGTCGTAGCGCTCGTAGCAACCGCTGCCGAGTAGGTTGGCCTCGTGGTAGGTGACCTGGATGATGCGGACGCCCAGCGCGTGGAAGAGAGCCAGACGATCCAGGTCGTTCTCTATCGGCGAGGCGTTCTGGAAACCGAGGATGACGCCCACCTTGCCGTCGCGCTTGGCGCGGCGTATGTCCTGGGCGCTCTTGATTTGCGAAAGGACGTCGGGGTTGTCGCGGAAGCGGCGCATCCAGCGTGTGACGTGGTTGAGGGTCTCCAGGAAGTTGTCCCAGGTGGCGATGGTGGCGTTGATGGCGGTCACGCCGCCGGCGCTGAGGCTGTCGTAGACGGCGGGGCTGTCCCAGTTGCTGACGTTCAGCGCGTCGATGACGATGGAGTTGGCGTAGAGGTCCTGAGCGGTAGCGTCGGGTTGGGTCGCCATTACATTCTTCCCCTGCGGCTGACGCCTTCGGTGTGAAGGCGTTCGCCGATGCGGAACAGGTCGCCCAGTGGGTTGGCCCTGTCCTCGACAGCGTCGGCTATGACCTCGCCAATGGAGCCTCCGAACTTGAAGCCGTGGCCGCTGCCACCGCCCGCTACGACGGTCCTGTTCATGCCGGGCGCCCAGTCCACCACGAAGTGGCCGTCGGGGGTGTTGGTGTACAGGCAGGAGCGCCCGCCCAGGAACTCGCCCTTGGCAAGCTCGGGCAGACGCCTGGCGGCGAACTCGCGGACCTCTTCGAGGAAGTCCTGGGTGTTGGTGCGCTCGACGTCGCTGTCCACCTCTTCACCCACCATGTCGTTTGCGATCTTCACGGTGCCGTCGGCGAGCAGCGGGAAACCGTACCAGCCCTGGGTCTTGGGATGCCAGGACCAGCCGGGGAACACGTCCCTGCGAAACGGAGCGGGATCCACGGGGCGGTAGAAGGCCATCTGCTGGCGGCTTATGAGCATGGACTCACCGACGGGGGGCAGCAGTCTGCCGACCCAGGGTCCAGCGGCGACAACCGTCCTGTCGAAGCTGAACGAGTCTCGGTCGGTGGCAACCTCCACGCCCGATTCGGACTCTTCTATACCGACGACGCGGGTGTGTTCTTTCAGGGTCACGCCCTCGTCACCGGCGAGCCGGGACAGATCGGTCACGGCCTGGCCGCTGGCCAGGTAGCCGGCCCAGGCGTCGTAGATGAGTCGCTCGTCGGTGTCGTCGAACGCGAGCTGGGGGAAGCGCTCGGTGGCCTGTTCGCGGGAGAGGGTGCGAAACTCTTTCCGGGTGGACTCGAGGTGCTCGATGCTGGCCAGCGCATCGCCTCCGTCTGTCAGCTCAGACTCGGAATAGATGGAGAGTTGGCCGGACTGGAAGTAGAAGGAGCCGCCGAGTCGCTGCTGCCACTCGGCCCACTTGCGGCCGGAGCGCTCGACCAGCTCGACGTAGGGGTGATTCGGCGCGTAGTTGACGCGGCGGATGGCCTTGGCGACGTCGGTGGAGCTGGCGTTTTCGTAGGGTATGGCGCCCTGCTCGAACAGGGTGACGTCGTGGCCCCGGCCCCGCAGCTCGATGGCGGCGCCCATGCCGAATATGCCCGCGCCCACAACGCCAACTCCCATGGCCTGACCTCCTCGGCAGCTATCTGTCCGGGCTGGAGCCGCCATTGTGGGCGGCGGACTCGGACGTTTCGATGGGGAAATGAATGGTCGGGGTGGCGAGACTTGAACTCGCGACCTCTACGTCCCGAACGTAGCGCCCTACCGACTGGGCCACACCCCGACGCGCCATAACGGCTTACATATCTTATAGGGAAGGGCGCGGTTGGGCAAGGATAGCGGCGCGCGCATCGCAAAGAGTGATGCGCCGTCTGTTAGGCCAGAGGGCCGAATGTCAGCACGGGTTGCCGGTTCTTGAGGTAGTTCTCGGTTACGAAGGGAGAGCCGAAGCCGTACTTCTCCGCGCACTCCATGACCAGTTCGAACACCTCGGCGCGGAAGATGAGCGGCGACGGCGTGACGCCGCCCTCGAGGGTGGCGCGCATGAGCGTGCCGCTGAGGTCCTGCTTGCTGTCCGGGTGGCCGCAAAGGCCCTCGTAGGCTATGCCCGCGCACACGGGGCAGTTCCACCACTCCAGCGTCACCACCGGCTCGATGCCGATGGGCGGTATCTCGTCGAATATGCGGTGCGAGGCGTAGGGGTCGTAGTAGGAGCCGACGCCGGCGTGGTCTCGACCGAACATGTGGTGGGTGCAGCCGAGGTTCTTGCGCACGATGGCGTGGAAAACGGCCTCGCGCGGTCCGGCGTAGCGCATGTCCCACAGCAGCATGGAGGCCATGTGGACGTCCTGGCGGAAGTAGCCCGCATCTCGCAGCACGTCGTGGGCGAGGATGATCGCCTCGTCAATGAAGTCGCCTATCTTCTTCTCGCCGATTACGGCGTTCACCAGCACCGCGTCGGCGTTGGCGGCGAACCAGGCGCCCTTCATCAGCCATTCGTGCCCGGCGTGCGGGACATTGCGCGTCTGGTGGGCGGCGACGCGATCCCAGTCGTTATCGGCGAAGCGCTGCCGCATGACTGAGGGCGGCAGCCAGAAGCGGTCGAACGGCGGGTTGATGGTGGGCGGATTGACCAGGGTGATCCTGCCGCCGACGAACACGTCCTCGTAGGCGTAGGTGCGCTGAACGCCGGGGTGGTTGGCGTCCGTGGTGCCGTAGACAGCCGCGGCCATGCGCTGCTTGTCGAAGGCGTAGAGCTGCTCTACGTCGAGCGTGGCCACCGGCTGCTCCTCGTGAGTCAGCAGCAAGGCGTCGCCCTCTCGCAGGGACAGCCGGTCGACATCGGCCTGGGACACGTCGAAGACCACGGGGACGCTCCAGACGTAGCCGCTCGCGAGGGTCATGCGCTCGCAGACGGCCTCAACGTCCTCGCGCAGCATGAAGCCTTCGATCGGCGAGAAGAAGCCGTAGGCGATGCCTACGCACTCGTGGGCAATCTGGTCGCGTATAGCGATGGACTTCAGGCCGCGCAGGGAAGCGGCGGGCACGGGTTGGGGCGCTACGCGGTCGACGAGTGCGCCGCCGTGGGGTGAGAGAGAGTTGTCTACCATGGTGGTGGGGTCATTCTCTTCCGTTCGCGTCGTACTCGCCGATGAGGACGGCCATGCGACGCACGTATGCGCTGACGGCAGGTCGGCCGGCCTCTATATCGTAGTCCTCCATGTCGCCGTGGGAGAAGTGAATGTGAAACCTCTCGGCAACAAAGAACCCGGACGAAAGGAACAGATCGCCATACTCTTGCGCCAGCCTGGTGGTGGCGTTTTTGTTGTCCCGGTGGGAGCGGAACGCCCAGCCGCGTTGCTTGGCGGCGGCCATGACTACCTGGCACGCCGCGCCGTACAGCTTCTCGGCGCCCTGGCGCGTGTCGCCCGCCTCGAATTCAGCTTCGGACTGGACGAGGAACGCCAACGCCTGCTCTACGCATTCTTCGACCGTTGTTTCGTGTTGTGTCGTCATTGAAGATCAATCCTCATGTTGCGACAGAAGGGTGGCCTCACGCCCTGCCGTAGGCCTCGTACTCTCCGACGAGGGCGGCCATGTGCCGCACGTAGGCCCTGACGGCAGGGCGGCTGGCTTCTATGTCGTAGTCCTCCATATCGCCATGGAAGAAATGTATGTGAAACCTCTCGGCGGCAATGAAACCCAGGGAAAGGGAGCCGTCTCCGTACTCGTCGGCCAGTCTGGTGGTGGTGTTCTTGTTGTCCCTGTGGGAGCGGAACGCCCAGCCGCGTTGCTTGGCGGCGGCCATGACTACCTGGCACGCCGCGCCGTACAGCTTCTCGGCGCCCTGGCGTGTGTCACCCGCCTCGAATTCGGCCTCGGATTGGGCGAGGAATGCCAGGGCCTGTTCTACGCACTCTTCGACCGTTGTTTCGTTTTGTGTCGTCATGGCATCGAGCTAGTTGTCGCGGGTGGGCACCTTGCCTATGACGCCCTCAGCTTCGAGGTCGGACAGCTCGGATTCATCGAGGCCAAGCAGCTCGCCGAAGACGGTCTCGTTGTGCTCGCCGAGTCTGGGGGTCGGCCAGCGGACGCCGCCGGGTGTCTTCGACATCTTCCAGCTAATGCCGGGCATGAACTGCGGGCCGGTCGATGGGTGGTCGACCAGTTCCATCAGGCCTCGCTCCTGGTAGTGGGGGTCGTCGAATATCATTTCCGCGGACTCGACGGGCGTGGCGGCGATTCCGACGGCCTGGAGCGTTTGCATCACGTCGTTGCTGTCCTTGTCCCGCGTCCACTCTGACAGGATGGCGTCCAGCTCGTCCTGGCGTCGCCAGCGGCCCAGGGCGTCGGCGTAGCGCTCGTCTTCCGCGAGGCCGGGCCTGTCGATAGCGGCGCAGAGCCGTTGCCATTCGGCGTCGGAGGCGACGGCGATGGCCACCCACTCCTCTTCTTCACCACGGCATCTGTATATGCCGTGGGGCGCCATGTAGGGATGACGGTTGCCCCGACGGTCCGGGTTGCGGTTGTTCATCTGGTAGCCCAGTATGGCGTCGCCTATGAGCGAGACCGACGAGTCGAGCTGGGACAGGTCCACGTAGACGCCGCGGCCGGTTCGCCGGCGGTAGAGGAGCGACGCGAGCATGGCGCCGGTGGCGTGCGAGCCGGTGATGGGGTCGCCGTGGTTTATGCCGGATTTCATCGGGCCGTCTTCGTCCAGGTAGCCGGTCATGTCGGCCATGCCGGAGAGCTGCTCCTGGCCTATGCCGTACTGCACGAAGCCCTTCCATCGGCCCTTGTTGCCGAACGCCGGCATGGAGATGAGCACGATGTCGGGTCGCAGCGACCGCAGCTTTTCGTAGTCGAAGCCCAGCCGCGCGAGAACGCCAAGCCGGTAGTTCTCGATGACGGCGTCGCTGATGGTGACGAGGTGCGAGAACAGGTCCTTGCCGCTTTCCTTGGCGAGGTTGATTGTGACTCCGTACTTGCTGAGGTGCAGCGAGTTGAACCAGCCGTTGCGGTTCCAGGGGTCTTCGCCAGGCTCGGCCTCCGGGTAGTTGCCGGATCCCGATGGTGGGTTGATGCCGCCCCTGGTGGTGTCCATCCTGTCTACGGACTCTATCTTGATTATGTCGGCTCCCATGTCGGCCATCAGCTTGGTGGCGTAAGGGCCGGCCCATATGCGGGAGAGGTCGAGTATTCTTATGCCTTCGAGGGCTTGAGTCATGGTTGCGGTTCCTTAAGGGCTTCCTTTACTTGGAAGTGGTCCGGGGACTCACCCCCATCCTGACCTTGCCCCATCAAGGGGGAAGGGACTAAATGATACCGGAGGCGCGCAGGGTTACGAGCTCTTTTGGCGACAGGTCCAGGGTCTCGCCGTACACCTCGGCGTTGTGCTCGCCCAACAGCGGAGCGCGCGTCCAGTCGAACGGCACGCCCTCCGGCTGGAAGGGGGGGCCGGCGTAGTCCAGGGTACCGGCCTCGGGGTGTTCTATCTGGACGAAGTAGTCGCGGTCGCGCAGGTGCTCCCAGGAGTATATCTCGCCGGGGCTGGCGACGTATGCGAAGGCGATGCCCATGTTCTGCGCCTTCTCGAATATCTCGCGCTTGTTGTTGCGCATGAGCCAGGGCTCCATGAGCGCCTCCAACTCGTCGGCGTACACCTGGCGCCCTCGCGCGGTGGAGAAGCGCTCGTCGTTGAGGCGCGGCTCTTCCATCAGCTCGGCCATGGCGGGCCAGCGGTGGGCAGGTCCGGCTATGACGCCCACGTAGCCGTCCTTGCAGGGGTACATGCCCCAGGCGGCGCGTCCGTAGCCGCGGTGGCCCATGCGCGTGACCTTGTGGCGGGTGTAGCTGTACATCGTGAGGGCGTTTTCGAGGATGGACGCGCTGTACTCAGCCACGGAGATGTCGACGTGCTGGCCTTCGCCGGTGGACTCGCGGTGCCAAAGCGCCGTCAGCGTGGCGACGAAGGCGTTCTGGCCGGTGCCGTACTCCGGCACGCGCGGCCCCATCTGGAGGGGCTCTTTGTCCGGGCGGCCGGTTATGTACATGAGGCCGCCGTAGGCGTAGTGGTTGAGTGTTTTGGCGGTGTGGTCTTTGTACGGACCGGTCTGGCCGAAGTTTGTAACGGACGTCATGATAAGGCGAGGGTTGGCGGCATGGAGCGCGTCGAAGGTGACGCCCACCTCAGCGGCGCGCGAGGGCGCGTAGCTCTCCACCAGCACGTCGGCCCACGACGCCAGCCGCAGCAGCATCGCGCGGCCAGTGGGGGTATCGAGATCGAGCGTAACGCCCCTCTTGGCGATGTTGAGGTAGAGGAAGAGGGCGCTGCGCTCGGGGTGTGGCTCGTCGTCGGGGAACGGCCCCTCACGCCGGGACTCCTCGCCCTCGGGCGGCTCGACCTTGACCACGTCGGCGCCCATGGTGGCCATGAGCCGGGTGGCGTAGGGTCCCGCGACGCCGGAACTGAGGTCCAGGACCTTGTAGCCGGAAAGCAGCGCTTCGGATTCGGTCAATTCGGATAACCCCCTGCGGTCTATTCTACCAGCGCCAGCATCTTGTCCACGTAGCGGCGCACGTCTTCGGCGGTTGGTTCCAGTTCTTCCTCCTCCATGTGGTCGTGGTAGAAGTTGGAATGGAACAATCGCGCCGACGCTATACCGGCGCGCAGGGCGTCGTCGTCCAACTCGTTCGCGATGCGACGGGCGGCTTCCAGCATCCTGCGGTGGCTTCCGAACTTCCAGCCGCGCTGCTGGGCGACGGCCATGATGGCATGGGCGGCGGCGCCCCACATCTTTTCCGACGCTTGCAGGTATTCGCCGGCGGCGAATTCGCGGTCGGCGTCGGCCAAAAACTTGCGCGCCGTGTCTCTGTGCTCTTCGACGATCATGTGCGCGGGAAGGTCCTAGCGCGAGCCGCGCAGCCTGGGGTCGAGGACGTCGCGGAGGGCGTCGCCGAACACGTTGATGCCGAACACGAGGGCGGTGAGGAAGAGGCCGGGGAATATGGCCATCCACGGCGCGAGGGCGAAGAACTGCAGCTTGTCGCGGCTGAGCAGCGAGCCCCATGTGACTGTCTCTTCGGGCGCGCCCGCTCCGAGGAAGCTGAGGCTGGCCTCGGCCAGGATGGCACCGCCCAGCGCCACGGAGGCGATCACGAGGTAGGGCGCCATGCAGTTGGGGGCGACGTGGTAGGTCATTATGCGGAGGCTGGTGCAACCGGTGGCGCGCGCGCTGTCCACGTACTGCGTGGCCTTGATGGACAGGACGACGGACCTGACAGTGCGCAGCGCGTTCGGAATGGTCGCTACGGAAATTGCCAGGATGAGGTTGAACATGGACGCGCCGAGCACGGACATTATGGTGAGCGCCAGGACGAGCGTGGGGATGGCCATCATGGCATCCACAAGTCTCTGGGTCAGCAGGTCCACCTTGCCACCGATGTAGGCGGTGATGACGGCGAGGACTGCCCCAACCGTCGTGCCCATGATTAGCACGGCGAACCCCACCATCATCGATATGCGGGAGCCGTAGAGGGTGCGGCTGAACAGGTCGCGCCCAAATTGGTCGGTGCCGAACCAGAAGGCCTCACTGGGGCCCTTCAGGATGGCGTCCGCGTTGGTGTCCAGAATGTCCTTGGGCACCACGTAGGGCGCCACGAGGGCCATGATGCCGAACGCGAGCATGATGGCGAGGCCCAGCGTTCCCAGCGGCTTCTGTCGAAGGAAGCGAGCGAATGACTGCAGATACGTCCGCTTGGGCCGCAGATCCGCCAGTCCCCGTGATTCCGCGACGGTCGTCATTGTATCCCCCTCATCCCTTCGACAGGCTCAGGGCAGGCTTTGACCTTCTCCCGCCAGGGGAGAAGGGACTCTGGAGACATTCTTATGAGTATCTTATTCGGGGGTCCAGCAGTGCGTATGCGATGTCCACCAGCAGGTTGAGCACCAGGAATATGAGCGTGAATGCCACCACTATGACCTGGAGCACGGGCTGGTCCAGCGAGCCGACCGCGTTGATGACCGGACGGCCGAGCCCCGGAATGTTGAAGACTATCTCGATGACGATCGTGCCGCCCAACAGGCCGCCGAGGAGCAGGCCGAGGATGGTCAGCACCGGCAGTACGGAGTTGCGGATCGCGTGACGGAATATGACCAGTCTTTCCGCGAGACCCTTCGCCCTGGCCGTGCGGACGTAGTCCTCGCGCATCACCTCCAGGAGCTGGGAGCGGGTCATGCGCATCGTGGTGCCCTGCGCGCTCAGTCCGAGAGCGAGCGCGGGGAAAATGAGCTGAGTGATAGAGGTCCTGGGGTCCTCCCAGAGGTTAACGAACTCGAGTGGAGGTATCCAGTTGAACCAGATGGACAAGGCGAGCAGTATGAGCAGCGCGAGCCAGAAGGTGGGCATGGCGAGGCCGAGTATGGCGAAGCCTCTGAAGATATAGTCCACCCAGGTGTCCTGCTTGACCGCCGCCAGCACACCTATGGGTATGCCAATGGTGGAGATCACGAAGAAGGAAAGCAGCGCGAGTTGGAGGGTTACCGGGTAGCGCCGCTTGAAGATGTCGGTGACTTTTTCGTTGGTCTGGAGAGAGCGCCCCCAGTCGAGCGTGATGATACCGTACGACCACTTGAAATACTGGACGTAGATAGGGTCGTTGAAGCCAAGCTGCTCCCTCATCGCCTCGTATTCTTCCACGGTGAAGGAACCTTCGTTGTCGGGCCCGGCGAGAATGAGCAGCACGGGGTCGCCCGGCACTATCCTGAGCATGGTGAAGATCATCACGCTCACCAGCACCAGCGTGGGTATGAAGAGGAGCAGGCGTCTCAGTATGTATTGCTGCATCGCCCTAAGAAAGTCAGGCAGCCGCCCGCCAGTGCTCGGCGGGCGGCTGATGATTGGGGTTGCTTACTTGTTTAGAGGCCGCCGGCTAGCGGTTCGGTGCGCCGGCGTCCATATTCAGCCAGATGTGGTCCCAGCGGTAGGTGGACTGGTGGCTGAACTTGGGATGCACGTAGCCCACCATGTAGCTCCAGTTTATCTGGTTCAGCCTGGGACGAACGGTGCCCACGAATATCTGAGTGGCGAAGATGATGTCCGCCATCTCGCGCAGGTACACGCCGCGCTGAGCCTGGTCCAGCTCGACCTTCTGGAGTTCGTTCAGTTCCAGCCAGCGCTCGTTTTCCCACTTGGTCTTGTTGATGCCCGCGGTGGGGATGTAGAGCAGACCGTTGTAGGCGTCGGGGTCGTCGAACTCGGTGCCCTTGCTCTCGTGGTAGATCTGATAGTCCGTCCGGAGCGTCCTGTCGAGCCACACTGGGCCCGCCACGCGGTCGAACGAGACCTCTATCCAGGAGTCGTCAAGGCTGTCCGCCACCGTAACCTCGTCGCCCTCGTTTGTTCCGGCCATTATGCTGACCTGCAGCTTGTTGTCCTCACTGAAGCCCTTGGACTCCAGTATCCGCTTGGACTCCGCGAGATCTTCGTCAAAGCGGCCGTCGGGGAAGGAGCGGAAGCCAGGCCAGGTGTAGTACTCGTCGAACGAGTATATCCAGTCCCACAGGCCAAGGTACGGGCCGGCCAGTATGCCTACACCGTCGTGATGGATGGCATTGACCGCGTTACGGTCGATGGCCAAGTGGATCGCCTCGCGGATTTCGGGATCACTGAAGGGTTCAATCGTGTTATTGATCTGAATGCCGCGCTTGCCGGGCGCGACCACGCGGACGTAGGTTACATCGTCCCCGAACTCTTCCTTGATCTGGTCGGCCTGCGGCTTGCGAGGCGTGGAGAACGTGGGGAAGAAGTCCGCGCGCTTGGTCCTGAACGCCGCGATTCTGGCGCTGGCGTCCGACACTATCGCGAAGTTATAGCCGTCCAGGTATGGAAGGTCGGGGTCGGTCTCGTAGTAGTCCTCGAACCTGGTCGACTTGATTATGTTGTCCGGCACGTACTCGTTGAAGATGAAGGGCCCGATGCCGTCGACTTCTTCGACGTCCAGGTCACGCTGCGCTCCCGGCTCGTCCACGGGGGTCATGATGCCCTTGGGCTGGAGCAGCAGGTATGCCTGGCTGATGCACTTGAGGAAAGACGCCGCGGGCGCGGGTCCAGCCTCGGAGCCGGTGGTCATGATGACGGTGTGCGCGTCCGGCGCGGACACGTCAATGGTGGTGTTGCGGACGCAGCCGGCGCGGAGCATGCCCACGTCGTTGGGCTGGTTAAGCCAGCGCCAGACGTTGTAGCGCACGTCCTCAGCGTCGAACGTGTTCCCCTTGTGAGTGGTCAGGCCCTCTCGAATGTTGAAGGTCCACTGGGTGCCGTCATCGCTGACACTCCAGGACTCCGCCGCGTCACCGATGATCTTGTCACGGGACTGGGTGTCGACCTCGAGGATGTTCAGGTGGATGTTGGCGAACCACTGCATGGTGCCGATGCTGCGCACGCGGTGGAAGTCGATGGCCTGCAGGTTACCCGACTCCAGGGTGACCAGCGTGCCGCCGTGCACGGGGTCGCCCATGTCCATGGCGACAGGCGCGTCCAAGCGGACCTCGATGGATTCGGACACAGCGGCGATGATCTGGGCCTGCTGCGCCTCCATGGCCTGTGCGACTATCGCGGCGACCTGGTCCTCGGTTACACCGGGGCGCTCGGCCAGCGCCGCCGCAATAGCGTCGGCGACCTGGTCCTCGGTTACGCCGGGCTGTGCGCTGAGCGCCCGGGCTATCTCGTTGGCCACGTCCTGGGTGGTGACGCCGGGGCGCGCGTCCAGCGCGCTGGCGATGGCCGAGGCCACATCGTCGGACGTCACGCCGGGCCGTGCGCTAAGCGCCTTGGCTATCTCGTCGGCCACGTCCGCGGAGGTGAGACCCTCCTGCTGAGCCAAGGCCGACTGGATCGCAGCGGTGACGTCTTCAGTGGTGACTCCGGGCTGCTGGGCCTGCATCACCTGGTTGATTATCGCCGATACGTCTACCGGCGTCGGCGCGGGAGGCGCCTCTTCTTCCGCGGATGCACAGGCGACCGCGGCCAGCACTAGGGCGGCCACCGACGCGAGCATTGCGAAGACTAACAGTTTAGACCGTGCTCTCTTCAATTTGTCCTCCTGTCCGGTTACGGTTTCAGAACGGAGGCATCCCTTACGCCCACCCCTCCTGGGCTGTCTCAAGACGCGGCCAAGCGGCCTTCCCCCGTCGACCAGAAGACGATTGGGGGAACGTTAGCAACGATTAGAGGCGATGTCAAGACATGGCGAGCCGGCGCCGTAAAGCGGATTCGATTCTTCTCGCGGCGTACGTGGTAAAATTCGACGGAAGGACTACCACCGAGGAGGTGACCACACGATGCCTACCCCAAAACTGGACAAGGTGCTGCACATGCTGGAGATGCGGCGGCAGGCCGTCGGCGGGGCACCCCCCGGCGTCGGCCAACGCCGGGCGGGTATGGACGCGTTCTTCGGCTCGCTTGGCACGACCCCGGGCGTGTCCACGGAGGAGGTGGACGCTGGCGGCGTGCCGGCCGAGTGGGTGTCCGCCCCCGGCGCGAGCGCCGACCGCGCGGTGCTGTATCTCCACGGCGGCGGCTACAACGCCGGTTCCCCGGCCAGCCATCGCGAGCTCGCGAGGCGTCTGTCGGGGGCCGCGAGAGCGCGTGTCCTGGTGCTCGACTACCGGCTCGCCCCGGAGCATCCGTTTCCGGCCGCGGTGGACGACGCCACGGCGGCGTACCGCTGGCTGCTGACGCAGGGCGTCGACCCTGAGCGAACGGCGATCGGTGGCGACTCGGCGGGCGGCGGTCTGACGGTGGCGGCGATGGTGGCGCTGCGCGACGCGGGGGACCCGCTGCCGGCGGCGGGCGCGTGCCTGTCGCCCTGGGTGGACATGGAGGCGTCGGGCGAGTCCATGACGACGCGGGCCAAGCGGGACCCGATGGTGGGGCGCGATGGCCTGCTGGATTCGGCGGCCGCGTACCTGGCGGGCGCGGACACACGAACGCCGCTGGCCGCGCCCATATACGCCGACCTGCGGGGGCTGCCGCCGCTGCTGATACAGGTGGGCACGTCGGAGACGCTGTACGACGACTCCACGCGGCTGGACGAGCGGGCGCGTGCCGCCGGCGTGGATGCGACGCTCCAGGTCTGGGAGGAGATGGTGCACGTGTGGCACCTGTTCGCGCCGATACTGCCCGAGGGCCAGCAGGGCATCGAGGCCATCGGCGAGTTCCTCAAGGACCGGTGGCAGTGATCGCCAGGCTTTCGTCGTTGGCGGCGCTGGCCTGCGCGCTTGCGCTGCTGGCGGCGTGCTCCACGGACGGCGGAGCGCCGGAGACGACTCCCACCGGCGCCAGCGTAGCCCCGAGTGCCGCAGCGCCGGCGAACGGAGACCTGCCTCCCGCGCGCCTCGGTCCCGCCCAGGAGCCGTCCAAGCCGAGCGGCGGCGCTCAGCCGAGCGCGACGCGCAAGCGCCCGACGCCCACGCCGCAGCCGGACGCCGGCGAGCTGGTGATTCGCACCGTGCTGCCGTTCGACGCCATCCCCTCCATCGACGACCCCGAGTTCCTCGACGTCGAGCAGGCGTCCGAGCTGATGAGCGACGGCCACCTTATCATCGGGCTGTCGGTAGGAGACGACCACAGGGCCTACTCCACCGCGTTCCTGAGCGGACACGAAATCGTGAACGACACGGTGGGAGGTGAGCCGGTGGCCGTGACGTGGTGACCGCTCTGCTTCACGGGCATAGTGTATGCCCGCACGGTGAAGGCGGAGACGCTGACGTTCGGGGTGTCCGGCAAGCTCATCATGAACGCGCTGGTAATGTACGACAGGGAGACGGAGACGCTGTGGAGCCAGTTCCTGGGCGAAGGTGTGGAAGGGCCGCTGCTGGGGGAGCGGCTGACGCTGGTGCCGTCCCGGCTGACCACCTGGGGCGACTGGAAGGCGGAGCACCCGGACACGCTGGCGTTGGATACGGGAAGCGGACTCTATGACCCGTACGCGAGCTACTACATCAGCGGCAGGACGGGCATCATGCCCGAGGCGAACAGCGACGAGCGGCTGTCCATCAAGGAGCTCGTGCTGGGCCTGGTAGGCGACAGCTCACAGCGGGCCTACGCTCACGCCGATCTGGACAGCGCCCAGGTGGTGAACGACGTGTTCGAGGGCGCGGAGATCGTGGTGGTGCGAGACGACGCCAGCCGCTCGGTGGGCGCGTTCGGCCGGCGGCTAGGCGACCGCGTGCTGACGTTCGATCAGGGGGACGCCCCGGACGAGATGGTGGACTCCGAGACCGGCTCGACGTGGAGCAAGCTGACCGGCGTGGCCGTCGCGGGCGAGCTGGAGGGCGAGCGGCTGGAGGACTACCCGTCGTTCAACGCGTTCTGGTTCGGCTGGAGCGACTACTACCCTGATTCGGAGTTGTGGGAGCCGTAGGGCGGGTCACCCCCATCCTAACCTTCCCCCTCGCAGGGGGAAGGGATCCGATTATTCAGCCGCCCACCTGTTCCTTGAAGCGGCGGATGGCGTCGATGTGGTCGGCGGGCGTGGACAGCCCGGCGTTCATGGTGTTGACCGATATGTGCGTCGCGCCCAGTTCTCGCCAGCTTTCGACGGCGGCGGCCCAATCGTCGGGGGAGCCGCGACCTATCGACACCCAGCTCTCGATGCCGATGGAGTCGGGGTCGCGGCCGGCGGCGCTCGTCTGCTCGCGCATGTCGTCTATGAGCGCGCGGCCCTCATCGTCGGGCGGGAACAGCGGGAACCAGCCGTCGCCCATGCGCGCGATGCGGCTGATGGTCTGGGGCGCGCGGCCTCCGAACCACACGGGTATGGGGCGCTGAACGGGCAGCGGGTTGATGCCGGCGTCGGTGATCTTGTGCCAGCGGCCCTCGAACGTGACAAGCTCCTCGGTCCAGAGGCGGCGCATCAGCTCGATCTGCTCCTCGGAGCGCATGCCCCTGTCACCGAAATTCTCGCCCAGCGCCTCGTACTCCACCGCGTTCCAGCCCACTCCGATGCCCAGGCGCAGCCGTCCGCCGCTCAGCACGTCCACCGCGGCGGTCTGCTTGGCGACGAGCGCGGTCTGGCGCTGGGGCAGGATGATGACGCCGGTGACGAGCTCGATGCGCTCGGTGACGCCGGCGAGGTAGCCGAACAGGACGAACGGCTCGTGGAACTGGTCGGTGTGGCGGTAGGCGCCGCTCCAGCCGGGGCGGCTGTCGGCGTTCGCGCCGAGCACGTGGTCGAACGCGAGCAGGTGGTTGTAGCCGAGCGACTCGGCGGCTTGCGCGTACTCCTTGACGGCTGCGGGGTCGGAGGTTATCTCGGTCTGGGGGAAGACTACGCCTAGTTTCATGGTGGGGGACTCCTTTACTTGTGCAACACTCTCAGCCACACTCAGAAGCGGTTCGAATGTAACCGTCCCGTGGTGGCTGAGGGACAGTGTACTACAAGGGGCTGGGCGCCGGAGGGCCAGGCAGTTGGACAGAGAATCAGGCCCTCAGTCCTTGAAAATGAACTCCCTGTGATAGGCCAGGAACTCAGGATCAGGCGAGAACTTCTCGGGAAGGTCGATCTGCTGCCCGTGGTGGCGGCCTATGGCTTCTGAGAAATACCTGTCGAACCTCAAGGTTGGGGCCGAGTGGACGGTAGATGGCAACGTATTCGAGATGTGGCTAGAGGCTTTGTAAACCCGACTAGGGCGTGTTCACACTAACAGTGCGTCGAATATTAGAGCCACCGTGATGAATCCTAATCGGAATGAAAAAAGCCCTGTGAATCAGTCCAAGAGTGCTCGCGTTGCAATCTCAATTTGCTCGACGAATGACGCCTCATGGCGCAGCTGTTCATCAATGTCCTTATGGCGAGGACTGTCGCTGACTATGTGTATGCTCGCCGCTTGCACACCCGATCGATTTGCCACCGCGTAAAGACACGCAGTCTCAAGATCAATGGCGTAGTAGCCATCTCTCGCGAAGGATTCAACCATGACATCGTTCTCGAGCATGAGAGTATCGATGCTCACTATGGGCCCTACAGAGTATGTTGCGCTGCAGCGATCTAGGTTGCCGCAAAGTTTCGACATGAGCGATTCTGATGAACGGGCCAACCCGTTGTTCGGTGAGTAGCTTCGTGTGCAGCCGTCTAAACCATTTGCACTCGACGGCACCAGATAGCTACCGACCCCTAAATCTTCAGCGACGCCTCCAACATAGCCACAAGCAATGATTTTCTTCACTCCCAGAAGCGCAGCGACTTCTGTGTACATTGCCACAATCGGCGCGCCGAAAAGCGGTCGGCAGAAGGTGAGTGGGTTGCCCTTGAATCGCCCCCTGAAGAACACTCCCGATGACTCTATTCCCTCGAAGATGGCAGTGAATTGGTCCTCCTGAAACAGGTCCGGATTCCCAAACAGCATGAGCATTTCCGGCTCCAGCGAAAGGCCATCGTCTCCCTTGGAGAGCCAGTTCACGGCAACTTGCCTAATGTGTTCCTGCCAATCCATATTCTATCCAAACCTTTTGTAACTAGTAATGGATACCTTTGGCCATTCTACATTATCGAATGAGCCGCGTGTTCACCCAAGGCTTCCTTGGATTCAACTTTGCCGCCTATCTCGGGTGGGTCCTTGCCACCATTGATGGGTGAGGGGCAATGGAATCAGGATCCCAAGCCAAACGCGCTGGAAGAGGGCCTCAATCCATCGGCAAGTCCCGAGGGGGATGGACCACCAAGATTCATATGGTTGCCGCGAATGCTCGGACAGCCATGACCTTCTCCCTATCTCTTGGACAGACTCACGACGCGCCTGAAGAGCGCAAGCTTCTCAACCGCCTTGGACCACAGCAGGATTCAAGGAATTCATATGGCAATCGCATTGCTAATGCGCTTCAACTATCTTCACGCAACGAAGAGTTGTGCAAAATACCACCGCCGTTGACAGGGGCAAAGACGCGGGGATAGCCTACAAGGCAACACAATCGAGAGGAGGGACTGGGATGACGGGGGAACAGGGGCAACAGTTAATGAGGGAGTAGGCGCCATAAAGGAGCTCCTTCCGCGCGACGACGAAAGGCTCGGCCGCATGGCAGCATCCTTGGAGAATATCGAGGGGAATACGAGGGGCATAGAGAGCGCGGTGTCGATGCGGCGCTAGGGAAGAGGGGCGCCCTGCAATCGACACAGGCGAAAATCGAATTCAATGAAAACACCAGCCATTGCCAATCTCATCGCTCTCGGAGAAGGATTTACTACCGAGTTTAAGCGGTCCATACCTTCTGACCTCGGCAGGGAGATATGCGCCTTTGCCAACGCCTCCGGCGGGGTGATACCGATCGGGGTTGACGATGCCGGAACCGTGGTTGGCGCGGGAGATCACAACCGGCTGAAGTCCCAGGTTCAGAGCATTGCGCGTTCGTCGGACCCACCCGTGGCCGTTGAGGTGGAGATCGTGACGCCGGGCGGGCTGCCCGCCGGGATGCGTGAGGAAGACCAGGTAGCAAGAGTGTCCCGCGAAACCCCTTGCTCTTCAGTATGCTCTACCGGATGAGGCTAGTGGAGCAGATCGGCAGTGGCATCCGCCGCATTCACGACGCCTGCCTGGAACATGGCGTCGCGGAACCAGCCATACAGGTGTCCCCCGATTGGCTGACGATAACCTTCCCGCGTCAAGAAGTGGCAGTCACCCCACATGTGACCCACCATGTAAAACGGCTCATCGCGGCTTTGCACGGAGAGATGGGCCGGGTGGAGCTTATGGACGCTCTCGGTTTGACAGACCGCGGACACTTTGCCAGCGCCTACCTGCAACCCGGCGTTGAGGCGGGCCTCCGACCTGCCGTTCGAGGAATCCGGGCGTTCGCCCGCACCCGTAGCCCCGAACGCTCTTGATTCTATAGCACGCACGTGCTATTGTCTTCCTGAACAAACGCTGTGGCAGACCGTTCGCGGCGTCAGAGAGGCAGAGTCGGGCCCAGGACCACCCCCGCACTCCTGCGACATTCTGCGCCACGCCTGCGCCAAATCTAACGCCGGTGTACCGCGAATGAACACAAAGAGGACAGGCCGCCCAGCTACGAATTGGACAGGATGTAGCAGAATTGAGCAGATTTTTTCGGACAGCCCCGCCCAGAGGCTCACGCCAGAGGTTAGATGCGCGGGACGACCTGGCGGGCGAGGAGGTCAAGCTGGCGGAGGACCTGGTCGTGGGGCATCCCGGGCCACTGCATGCGGAAGATGATCTGGGTGACGCCGAGGTCGCGCTCGTAACGCTCGATCTCGCGCACGATGTCGTCGGGGGTGCCGAGCACGAACCTGTCGCGGGCCAGCTCCGCGTAAGGCGAGGTGAAGTCCTCTTCTCCGGGCAGCGCCTTGTCCTGGCCCCAGGAGGCGTAGGCGGCGTATTTGCCCTCCAGGTAGGGCTGGCTCTCCACGAACGCGGTCTCCCTGTCGGCGGCGACGTACATCTCGCGGACCAGCGGCAGCTCGCCGGGGTCGGGCCGGCCGCTCTCGGCGAGCGCGTCGCGGTAGATCGGAATCTGGTCGGCGATCATGGTCATGGTGGCGTGGGGGTTGATCATCCAGGCGTAGCCCCAGCGTCCGGCGCGGCGGATGGCGTTGTCGTGGTTGGCGGCGACCCAGATGGGCGGGTGCGGCTTCTGGACGGGCCGCGTGGTGGGGTTGGACCTGGGCACGTGGTAGAAGCGGCCGTCGACCTCGACCTCGTCCTCCGACCACAGCTTGCGGATGACCTCCAGAGACTCGGTCATGCGGGGGACGCGCTCGGAGCGGCGGACGCCGAACGCGGCGTACTCCTCGTCGCGGTAGCCGAGGCCGATGCCGAAGATGAAGCGTCCGCCGCAGATGGCGTCCATGGTGGCGACGGTCTCGGCGACGTCGACGGGGTTGTGGAGCGGCAGCAGGATGATGCCGGCGCACACGGCCATGTCGCCGGACTCGGCGGCCATGCGGGCGAGGAAGGGCAGCGTGGCGGGCTGGGCGTAGGGCGCGGAGAGGTAGTGCTGGCCGGCGCAGACGACGTCGAACCCGGCGTCGCGGGCGGTGCGCACCTGCTCGGCGCAGTCGGCGATGACTTGCGGCAGCGCGTCGCTGTCGGGGGTCTGTGTATTGAGGAACAGTCCTATCTTCAAGAGCGTTCTCCGTATTGCGATGCCCGCCCTTGGATTGCCGAGCGGCGAACTCCCCACCCCTGGATTCCGGCTCGGGGGCCGGAATCACGAGTTGAGGAGAGGGCCGGATTCGCGGCGGAAGCGGGGGCGCAGTTGGGCTTGAACTGGCGAAAAGCCCTTGATAAAATACAGGTGTGCTGGGGATTAGTCTAGTGGCAGAACGACGGACTCTGGATCCGTAGGCCGAGGTTCGAATCCTCGATCCCCAGCCAGCCTGGCACCCCAGGCGGGCCTTAGCGTGGCGCATTCGTCTAGTGGCCTAGGACACCGCCCTCTCAAGGCGGAGATCAGGGGTTCGAATCCCCTATGCGCTACCACCGTTTACTGTAGACAGAACCGGCTTGGGGATGGCGACGTCTTCGGCATTCATCCCGCCTATCCCGCTGTCCTGAGGCATCGGTATCGAGTACCGCACCTTGGCCTCGCCGGGGGCCACCACTATCTCCTTCACGAACGACTGGATGAACGACCTTCGCTCAGTTAGCTCGCTCTCGTTCAGCCACACGCTCATGTCCTTGGCGAACGCCGTGATGGTCTCCACGTCGTCCAGCCGGACCCTACGCTCGGAGAGCATCGCCTTCGCCTCACGCGCAGAGTCCTGTAGCTTTCGCTCCCGCTCCCTGTGCTCTCGGATGCGCGGCGCTATGTCCGTGATGTCCAACTCGGTGGTCTCGATCGCACGGTAGAGCCTGTCCAGCCACCGCCGCACGTCCGCAAGCTCACCCTCGATGGACTCCAGTTTTCTTCGTTGCTCCCGCGCGACGCCGTCCATCTCCTCGTCAACCAGCCTCACAAGTTCCCTGATATTGCTCTCGGTCAGGATCGTGGAACGTATCTTTCCGACCACTAGCCTCTCGAATCGCCTGGCGTTAAGCCGTGGGGTCTTGCACGCTCCCTTTCCGTGCTTCAGGGCCGACTGGCACACGTAGTACGAGAACCTGCCGCTCTTGGCGTCCTGGCCGGTGAGCGCTCTTCCACAGCTCTTGCAACTGACCAGTCCGCTGAGCAGGTAGGAGCTCGCCACACGCCTGGGGTGGGCTCTGGACGGTGCCCTGGACCTGAGCAGTTCCGAGACTCGCTCGAACTGAGACTTGGAGACGATTCCTGGGAAGGCGTCTTCCACCCTCACCGGAGGGGCCTTGTCCTTTGCCAAGGTTCCCCACACGAGCGTTCCCTTGTAGGCCTCGTTCGTCAGCATCTTATGAACCACGGTCTTCGACCAGCGCTTCCCGCCGGGACTCGCGATGCCCTCTGAGTTAAACTCCTTGGTAATGTCGAGAATGCTCTTGCCCGACTCGGCCATGCGAAACATCCGCTGCACCACCACCGACGTACCCGGCTCTATCTCCAGCCTGGGCCGCTTCTTAGCGCCGTCTTGCACGTGCACCTTCCTGTAGCCGTAGGGGGCGCTCGGCGTTATCCAGAAGCCGCGAGAGGCCGCTTCCCGCATACCCCGAACGACTTCTTGCGCGAGATTCTCACTGTAGAACTCGTCCACGCTCTCTATGATGGCCTCCATGAGCTTGCCTGTTGGTGTGTCGTCGGCGTGCTCGGTGATGGAGACGACGCGAATGCCCTTGCGCCGCAGCATCGACTTGAAGGCGACCGCATGCTCGCGTTTTCTGGTGAACCGAGAGAACTTCCATACCAGAATGACGTTAAAGGGTGCCTCGTGACGACTCGCCTCTTCTATCATCTTGCGGAACTGTGGCCTGTCTGCAATACGGCCACTCTCGGCTTCGTCCACGAACTCTCGGGCTACGGAATAGCCGTGGGCATTGGCGTAGTCCTTGAGCGCCCTCAACTGTGCCGATACGGACAGATCCACGTCTTGCTTGTCGCTGGATACCCTGGCGTAGAGGGCGGCAGGGGTGTAGTCGTAACTATTTTTCATCTTCTTCTCCTGATTCATCCTGGCCATGGCCTCCCAGTCGAGACCTGAGCCTCTCCAATCGTTCCCGCCTTCGCCACTCGCGCTCTTCCATGTACAGCCTGATCGCCTCTCGAAGCAGTTCGCTGACGGAGCGGTCCTCCTCCTTCACAACCCGGCGCAGTTCCCGCGCCATATGCGGTGGAAGCGAGAAGGTGATAGTCTCGCTCTTCCTGGGCCTGGCTGGCATCGTCACTCCTTGGCTGCAATTCGATAAGATATTGTCTTACTCTATATCATACCATCACCTACCTCCAACTAACAGTTAGCCTAAGGGGATTACCGCATGGGCCTCGGCATGTTCGACGCAATCGCTTGGAGTTCCAGCACTGACTATTCAGGGCGAGGCACTGCAACCACTACGACCTTCGCCAGCTTTCTCTTCCATAGCACCGGACGGGCGATGACGGCGTAGCCATCTCTGCGCTGATACTGTGTGCACACCCAGTGGACGGCACGATCGGCCAGAGAGCCCGCCGGCAACGGCCTGCCCCATCGGGGGAGCCCTCCCTCTGTTCCCGAGAGCAGGCGGGAGGGCCGAGTACCGAACCCGACGTCTTGCGAACCACCGTCGCCCGGAGGTCTGGCGGCTCGGTCCAGCATGCGGCCCCCCTCGAGACGTTCGTAGAGGACGGTCATCAGCGGCGGGTCCCGCACTACTTCGGCTAGGCGCAACGTCACTGACGCATATGAGCAGCGGAACTCGCGCCGCAGTGCCAGGACGTCCAGGCCAGTGTTTCGCGCCATGAGAGAGAACGGCTCCGGTTGCATCAACACCGCCGCTGCGAAGCGCTCCGCCTCCCTACAAACTCTGCGCCCCGGCGCCACCTCCGGGTGGAGCTCGCAGAGCGTCTCCCAGATGATCTCGTAGGTCTCGTGGAGTATCGTGAACTCTCTGGCACCGTCCCAGAAGGGTCTGTCGGTAGTCGATGTCGTAGCACGCCGCCCGGAGCGCTGACGTGAACACCCCTCATACCGTCTAGGTGCGCTCCGTTCACCATGCCAAACCCGGCCCCTTCAAGTAGCGACTTCAGTGCGGCCATGGTGGGACGACCCGATAGGCCAAAGTATCTCACGAACCTAGCGGCCACACTCTCCGGGTCTGGCTCCTCCCTAGTTAGGCCGTCTTCCAGCAGAGTGCGGCAGAAGTCCATTCTCCTCCTTCTCATTCCAGCAGCCTCTTGTCTGTGAAGCGCTCGTACATCTCGACGATGAAACGCTTGGCGCTGACGGACAGCGGGCCGTCAGGTCGCGTTCCAACGCGGAAGGCGGGGTCAGCAAGCACGAACCGAAATGCCCGCTCGACGTCCAAGGCCTCGTCGCTGTTGGGTGAGGGTTGCCCCGTGAGCCCCGCGCGCCTTATCAACAGTTCGGCATCCACGTTGTAGGCTTCGGCCAGCCTGCGAACGAGGCTCCGCCCAGGCCTCCGGGCTCCCCTCTCGATCTGTGAAAGGTACGAGGCCGAGACCCCCACCATCCTGGTCACGTCGCGCAGGCTCAGTGCTCCCCTCAGCCTTCTCAGAAGCATTCCTAGATCCTCTACTGCGTCCGCGTTCTCGACCAGATGGTCTAGGCGCTCTTCCATGACGCTCTCTCCTTGCTGCAAGATCGGACTTGCCTCCTGCCGGTCTCTGCCACATGGTTGCTACATTGATGTTCAAACAGAGGGAACACTTTGGTTCTTCAAGCCTGATTGCTTGCCAGGGGTCTTGCATCCGTGGGCCGAGTGTTGTTACGCTCTGGCGTACAGAACATTATTTCTATTGCTCGAACAAGTATACATCACGGGCGCGGGATGGGTCTACTGCCTTGACCGCACACCGGAACCGCGGGAGCTGAAGCGTGAGTGGCAAGGGCAAGCAGGGACTTACAGAGGAACAGGAACGGCGTCGCATTGCCGGGCTTCGGATACTGGCCCGCATCATAGCTCGCCACTGCCTGGCCCACCCCGAACTGTACGAGAAAGACGCGGCCGGGGAGACGGCCCGGAAGGAGGGCGCGGCGTGACGCGTAGGCAGCCATCTTCGAAAGTGAGGCTCAACCCCGACAGGGTGTGGGAGCTACTCAACAGGCTCAACATGTCCCAGAACGAGCTTGCACAGCTTGCCGGCACGTCGTCGGGCTACCTGTCGCAGCTCATGTCCGGTACACGGAGACCGTCGGCCCAGCTTCGGAAGAGGCTGATGGAGGCTCTCGGAGTCACACGCTTTGAGGATCTGTTCATCCTGGAAGTCGTGAAGTGAGAACCGGCCGGCTGCCATCCCATTTCATCCTGTACGATGGCCTCATACCGGAGGACTTCCCAAAGAGGCTCGACACCTTCAAAGAGACCACGGAACTCTCTTGGGACTCACTCGCAGCGTGCTTGGGGGTGGACACTCGCCAGCTTCAGCGGTGGCGCAAGGGGACCAAACCCAGCGGCGACGGACTGTTCGCGCTACTACTGCTGGCGGCACGCGTTCCCGGCGGAGTCCACACGCTGTTGGGCGTGCACGTCCTCCCCCCGGTGGTGATCAACGACGCTGCACGGGACGCAGGCTTCACTGCGTCTTGCGACGACCGATAGGAACTAGCGTTGGGAGTGCAGCGCCGCGTACACCGATATGTCGAGTTCGATTTTCCGGCTGACTTTCCGGAGCGGTTGGCGCAGTTCAAGGATGCCAGCGGGTTGAGTTGGAGAGGGATCGCCCGTGCGCTAGGTGTCAGCCCCCATCGTCTGCGGCAGTGGCGCAACGGGCGTGCGGTTCCCGGCACCGCCCATCTATTTCTGCTACTGACCGTCGCCGAGAGCATGGGCCTACGCGACGGGGTCCTGATGTGTCCGCGCCGCGATCTTCCAGAGTGCGCGGACCTGGACGTCCGAAGGCGATGACAAGATTGCAGGATGATTCGATGACGTACCTATATCGCCGAAAAGGCAAAGGATGTAGTCGCAATTCAAGAAACAAGGAGGAAGAACCATGACTACTGCGGATCGGAACCGAATCGATAGGCGAGGCCTGCCGCCCTTTCCTAAGGACTTCGGAGAGCGGCTCGAGCTGCTGAGGGAGATGAGTGGCATGTCGCGGACGGAATTCGCTGACATGATCGGAGTGACGGAGCGCGGGCTTGCTAAGTGGCTCAAAGGAGGGCCACCTTCGGGGGCTTACTTCTGGGCCATTTTGGAGTTGGCCCAGGACGTTCCCGGCGGCTTGGAGCTAGTCTTGTACGGACCTGACTGGGTCGAGAGGCAAGAAACGGGCGGGTGGGTGAACGTGTGAACTCCTCTAATCTGAACGAAACCGACGCCTCCGCGTTTAGGTCCATATCGACAGTAGTGCGGGTCAGAGTGAAAGCCGGTTAGGAAGGGTCGCCTAGGTGAAAGACCTTGGGCGCTATGGCCCAGACCTGCGGGCTGGGCATTCCTGCCCAACCATTAGACCTTCGAGGCACCGAATCCCATGCTGGCCTCCATGAGCGTGCTAGTAGAACAGCTGTGTCTGTCATCCGGGGACAGAATTCTCGCGCTTCTGGTCCCCCTGTTCGTCGGGTTGATGATGTCCGTCCGGACATAGACTGGGGACCGCCGAACTATCTCGTCGCACGCTAACTTCCTCTCGGTCCCTGGACCTGAGTTGAAGGCAGTCCCGTGTGGTCTTGGATTTCCGCAAATCGGAGGCTGGGCGCCAGACCGTCTCAACCCTGGTGCTAGCTGCCGAACCTCCCGGCGAACAGTCGCGGACCACGGTGATGAAGGCACCCAGTCGCAAGGAGCATGCCCGGGCGGGATGCCGGGTTACAGGGGGAGACCCTGAGACCGCGCCTGTCGAATTGGCTCGGAACGCCAGAGTGTTCACAGGCTGCCAGGCTCGATATGGAGATGGTGTTGCCTACCGCCCAATACGCCTTCAAAATGTTGGCTGGCATGGATCCGTGTTCGAAGACTTCCGCAGGTCTGACTTGGGGAACATTGCAGGAAGTTCCCTACCATCACCTGCCATTCGCGAGTCATCGACTCCGGTTCTGAGGTTCCGGCGGTAATGTCCGTCGGTATGCCGTGGAGCAAGCACAGCCATTGGCGTCCGACGTGAGTGAAATCTGACTGTTCGTGCTACCGACAGCCGTCCGCAGGGAGTGGGTTCTCAAGTAGAGGCGGAGACCCTCCTGCCGCCGGGACGGCTCAGACTCACAGTTCGTTTCCGGGGTGGCACACCCGTGTACCTTGGGCTGCTACAGCGGAAATCCAGGCTCCTGATCGCTCGGAGCTCGCCACGCTTGTCCCAGTGGCCCCTCGCGCTCCAGGAGGCTGCGGTAGGAGACCAGCAGGGGAAGGGGAGTTTTCGACCGCGCCATCTCCTCGAGCGCTACACGCATGAAGTGAACTCCCGGGAGATCCTCTTCGAACACGATGAGGACGGAGGGCCTGGCGCCGTGGTCGTCGATGGGTCGGTGTGTGGAGTAATACCGCAGGTAGGGCGCCAGCCGAGCAGCCATCGTAACCGGTCGCACGGCCCTGCGCTCCCACTCCAGGAAGAATGACCAAGTGATTTCGTTGCGCCGAATCACGCCGAAGGCGTCGGGTTGTATCGAGCGCAACTGTCCGAAGTGCCGGAAGTAGCGCGACGCCCTGCGGGGCGGATCAAGCTGGATGGTCTCCCAACCCAGGTCGCGAGCCTGCCTCGACAGCGCTGCCAGGAACCCGTGTACGGAGGCCGTGTGCTCCATGTTTCGAAGAAGCTGGCGAGTGCGGCTACCCGTCACATCGCGCCAGTTTCCGGCGTCGGCTGGCACCGAGCTCCACCGCCCCTTCGCCGCGCCTATCGAGGCGCGATCCCTGCGGGCGAGCACCGCCAGCCCCGCGTCGGTGAGAACGAGGCGGCCGCCATCGCCGCCGTGCCTGCGGGCGAGCAGGCCGGCGCCCTGCAGCGCCGTCGCGAGCGTGGACGCCCGCTGGCGCGTGACTCCCAGAAGCCCGGCCATATTGTCGAGAGCTATCCAGGGCCAGTCGGAGAGCAGGTCGAGGAGTCGCTTTTCGGCGGGCCTGAGTAGCACCGGCACCATGTGGCCGGGGATCTTTCCTCCAGTCCCTGTCCCCCCGATGCTTCCGGGCATAGAGGGCCTGGCAAGGGGCCGCTCGGCGGGAAGTGCGCCGCCATGCGGCAGCCTGTCGATGGCTGGCCGGAGTCCGGCCCGAGCGTTAACGGACGGAAGCCTCCACACGGCATCGTCAGGACCTGCCGTGGCCGCCTCCCTCTCCAACGCGAGGAGCGCGGTGACCGGCGTCTGGAACAGCAGCCTCCGGGCGTACCGAAGCCGTACTTCGTCGGGCGAAAGCAATAGCACGACCCCGGGGCGAGGCCCGCTGGCGAGACGCCAGAGCCGCTTCGAGAAGCCCGTCCTGTCGGTTGCCAGCCCCTGGCGAACGATTCCAACGGTGCGTCCGCCGGGAAGTTCCAGAGCGGCGTCGAGCGGCAGACCCCGGTACCAGCGGAACCGACCGATGGGGTGGACGACATCGACGATCGCCGACACCAGGCGGTAGATGACCGCCACAGCGTCGAGCCTCTCCATCAGGACGCTTCGCCACCGGGCCGAGACGGGCAGACCTCGGAGCAGACCTGCGCGCGACGTGACCTCCTCGCCAGCCAGCCGGTAAAGCCCATCCGCGGTGACGTGGAACCTGCGCGTCGGTGGAACCAGGTCTATGCCGTGGGGAACGGAGGAGATCAGGCCCGCGTGCTCGAGCTGCCGGACGGCCTCGTACACCGCACCCGTCGACCGGCCGGTGACGGCCGCCATCTCCAGCCGGTCGAGGAAGGGCATCTCGGCCAGCCGTCCAAGCAACTCCAGCCTTCCCCCGGTAAGCGGCCTCATTGGCTACGCTCCCCGCCGGCTTGCCCCGCCGTCGTGTTCCCGCTCTTCCGGTCGCGCCTGGTGCGCACCTTGCGCCGTCCCTGCGCGGCGGGCTGTTTTCCTCTGTCCGCCGCCCGCTCGCTCCTTAGCTTCGCGAGCTCTCCACGGTACTTGCCCACGATGTCCTGGAGTCCCTCCCCCGTCGCTGCCACGTCGGCGGCCGGGGTGAGGTACGTCTCGGCAACGGCGCGCACTCGCTCCGCGACCCCAGGGTCGCCGTCGCCCGGCTTCCTCACCATCATGGAGAACGCATCCATGCGCTCCGTGCCCACGGTGGCCCTGACGTAGCAGTGGTGGACGGGGAGCGAAGTTATGTCGTCCTCCGTCACGCGCTCCCTTCCGAGTTCCCACGATAAGTGGCGTGCGTCCGACCCGGATACCTGGAATACGGCGAGGCAACCCACGTTGGCCAGCAGCGTGTCGCGCATGGTGCGTGACAGGTCGTCCAGCTTGGCGAGGCTCTGGGTGGCCAGCACGAACGACGCCCCGAACTTTCCCAACTCCGACAGCATAGACTCATAGTCCACACCGGGCATCGACTGCATCTCGTCCACAACTACCAGCACGCCACGTCTCCTCTCCGGCGGCAGGTCACCCTGCTCGCGGATAACCGAGTCGACCAGGTTGAGCAGCGAAGCTCCCACTAGGGCGGCTACGTCCCTGCCGACCGTTCCCTGCGCGGTAGATACAAGTAGGATGCCCCCGTCGTGAATGGTGCGGCGCAGGTCTATGGTGGAGCGGGACTGGCCCAGCACGGCCCGCGCCCGCTTCGATGAGGCGTAGTAGGATAGGCGGGTCTGCACCGGCGCCAGGGCGTCGGCTCGGGTCTCGTGGCGCCAACCGCCGAAGTCCCTGGCCCACCACTGGAGGAGGTACGGGTCGTTCAGCTTCTCCAGCACACCGTTGCGAAAACCCTCATCGGCGAGAAGCTTCAGCCCGTCCAGGATGGTGTGCTGATCACCGGCCTCGAGTTGGCCGTTGGCCTCGTGGAGGGCCTTCACGGTGTGCTCCAGGATGGACTGCATTCTGGGGCCCCACTGGTCCCAGAGGCCGCGGCACACCCGCACAACCGAGTCCGCGGTGCGGTCGCGGTCCGCGAAGATGCGCGCGTCTAGGAGGTTGATGCCTGGGGCCCCGCGGTTGTCCGCCAGGTCGATGAGCCGGACGCCATCCGCGAGCCTTGCCGGCACATGCCTCAGCAGTCCATCGACGAGGTCGGCGTGGGGGTCGACCACGACGATGGCGTCGCCGTCTCTTCCCACCGCCTTCTCCGCCAGCTTGTGGCTCACGACGTGGTGCATGAGAGTCGACTTGCCCATGCGCGTTCGGGCGACGTAGAGGTGGTGTCTCCTTAGCAAGTCTTCCGGAAAGTGTATCTTCCTGGGGGTCCCGGCGACGGTGTCACCAACGTGGGCGCCGCCCCTGATGCTCCGGGCGCTCGGCGGCAACACCCTCGCCCCGGTGCGGGCCACCAGGGGTGTCTCATCCCGGCCTCCCGGCGGGTGCCACAGGCACGCCGCCTCGCGCACGCCCAGAATGCTGCGCTTCCCGAAAAGGCCGGGACCCGAGGGGTGTAGAGACTCCGGGTCAGGCACGACCGGACGCGCCCTGTCGGCCGTGAAGCGCGTGCCCGCCGGGTTGTCGTAGTGGCGGTAGGCCGCCACCACCTGGTCGAGTAATTCCATCGCCCGCTGGGGCCCCGTGCCGTCTGGCAGCGCCGCCACCACCCGAATTTCTCCCTCGAAGGCCATGCGAGAGACCTTCTCCCTGACCTGCAGCGGGTCGCAGACTCGGCTCCGCGCCTTTTTCCACTTGTGCCACGCCCATCCGGCCACGGTCAGGGCGATGGAGATGCTCAAGCCAAGAAGCACGGCCTTCCAGGTCTCGCCGGCCCGCACCCAAAGGTAACTCTGGAGGGCCGCCAGGGCAGCCACCCCCAAGACGGCCATCGTCACGCCCTCGCTGCGGCCAGCGCGTGTCCGGCTGCTCTCCGCGTCCTGAGGCGTCGCCGCCGGACGCCCGTGCGCCTTCTCCATGTGGGGCTCTGACCAGTCCGGGCCTAGGGAATTGAGCAGCAGTCTCGCCACCACACGCTCCCCCTCGTTCAGATTCGAGAGCGCTCCCATGATGGCGATTAGCGGGTCCGATCCGGGGTCGACGAGGTCGTCATCTCTGAACGTTCTCAGCGGCGCGTACTCCGGCCCCCCGGACCTCAGGGACATGCCCCACGCCCGCTCGTCCTCGCCCAATCGTAGGGGATCCTCTTCGGGAGAAACCTCATGTATTCGTGCCTGAGGATAGCAGGCGGCGATCTGTCCGCGCACCACCCTGTCGTCCAGGCAGCGGACCATCAGCGTCACCCCGTCCATGTCTCCAGCCAGCTCCAGCGAAAACGGCTCTGGGACGGCGATAGAGCCCAGCATGTTCTCTACTGCCAGCAGCGTACGCTCCCCCGTGCGGGGCGGCGTCACCGCCAGGAGTACGGGTCGTCTCTCTTCCTCCTCATGGAACAGCCACTTGATGGGGTTCAGTCTCATAATCTTGGTCCTCTCTACGTCGGTTTCCTCTACCGGTGCATCGTCGTATTCGTGTCCATACCTGGCATTGGCTCACCTCCATCTAGTGCCTGCCTGGCCTCCACTCGATAACCTCCGTCTCCTCCGGGGTGGCCTCAATGCGCACGGGGAAGCGGTTGCCCCTGGCGAGCAGGAGTCCGTCTCCACGCGGGCACGACAGCAGCCATCGCTGGAGATCCTCCGGCAGGTCGAAGGCGTCGCCGACGGTGCCCACGGCGGCTGCGTCCTGCTGGAGAAGGAGCTTGAAGGCGGCGTTCTGAAGCAGCGCCCTTCCCGAGTGGCCGGTGATGGCCCTGGACGAGTCCTCGCTAAGAAGGTCCTGCACGTCCTGGGTTATGAACTGGAGGCCAAGGCGGTGCTTGCGCGCCCGCTTGGCCATGCTGACCATGAAAGCCGCGCCCTCCGGGTGCTGCATGATCGACCACACCTCGTCCACGACCAGCAGTCGGGGCTTAGGGTCTCGGGCCGCAGCGGCCCACACCGTCTCGGTGCAGACCATGGCCGCGGCGGGCCGGAGTTCCGGCTCCAGCAGCCGAAGGTCGAACACCGTGACAAGCGCTTCGTTTCCGAGCAGGTCGTCGCCCTCGTCCGAGAGCAGGTGGCGGAGACTGCCGGTGGCGAAGGGTCGCAGCAGCAGGGACAACCCCTCGTCGCCCGCCTTGTCGTCCTGAAGGTACCCGTAAAAGTCGCGGAAGCCGGTGCGCTCCCTGGGGCTTGAGTAGTAGCCCGCGAGCGCGTGATCCAGCGCGGCTCGCCGCTCGGCGGAGAGGCGCTCGCCCACCATCACCTCGATGAGCCGCCTCAGGCTGCCGATTCGCTGGAGCATCTCCTCGGAGTCGCCGCGGTCTATGACGAATGGGTTCATGCCCTCTCCGGGTACGCCGGGGGAGAGCACCCGTCCGCCGGCGGCGCGGGCCATGTCCGCGTACTCGCCCTCCGGGTCTATGACGTAGGCGGTCACGCCCCGGCACAGTCCCCTTAGCACGCCAAGCTTGGTCGAAAAACTCTTGCCGGAGCCCGACCTCGCCAGCACGGCGGTGTTCGCATTCAGGTGGGTGCCGTCCCAGGGGTCGTACACGACAGGCGAACAGGATCGCATGTCGATGCCGTAGAGGGTTCCGCTGCGGGTGTCCATGTCCGGCGGGGAGAATGGAAACAGGCGGGCGATGCTGGACGTGTCCAGGCTGCGCCACTCCGCCACGGCGTTCAGCGCGAGGGGCAATGTTGAGAGCAGCCCCTCGCGCTGCCGGAAGGCAAGATCGTCCAGCTTGCCCAGGGTTGCGGCAAAGTGCCCTTTCGCGCGCTGGGTCAGCTCGGTAAGAGAGGCCTCGTCATCTGCGTGAAGCGTTACTGACAGGGAGGAATGGAAGAGCCGCTCCCGTCCCCGCTGCACCTCATCCCGGAGCCTGTTGATGTCCTCCAGGGCGATCTCCGCCTCGGGGGACATGGTGCGGCCTCTCCTGAAAGACAGCGACTGGGCAGACTCGAACCTGACCTTCTGCCACTCCAGCGTTCTCGCCGCCTGCTCCGCCGGTACCGGCCCTAGATGCACGGACAGGTCCAGCGGAGCGCCAGAGGCCATCAGCCCCTGGAGGAACCCCGGGGCCAGGGATCGGGGCCACTTGCCCAGGTGCAGTGAGCGCACGAGGGAATTGCCGACGCGCATGTGGCGGCGGTTGATCTCCACTTTGACCCGGTCGTCCTCGTCGAACTCGGCCGGGGAGCCGCCCAGGGCCGCCGATACGAGGAACATGCGTAACCGGCGGCCTGTCAGCGCGTGGACGGACAGCCCGGCCCTCGCCAGCAGGCCCCGCAGCTCGTCGAAGCGGGGAAACTCACACACGGCGTAGAAACGCCTGTCTAGGATGCCGTCGCGGGACTCGAGCTCCCCGAGAAGCCGACGCAAGGACTCCGAAGCGGCTTTCGTCTGTGGCGGAAGGTTGGGCGGCTCGGCCTCGCTCAGCTTGTTCCTCAGGCCACCGAGGCGCGGCGGGTGTTGCCTGACGAGCAGTTGGAAGGGGAAGTCGCAGGCGTTGAGGGTGCCCGCGAATGCTCCCAGCTTCGGCTCGTCCAGCTCCAGTCCCATCACCTCACAGATGCCGAGCTTGACGCCGTCTAGGCGCACCGGTCCGTCCTTTTCGAGGTGGGACAGCATGAAGAACAGCGACAGGTCGGGCGGCGGCTTGGGGGTCGGAGTCTCCATTGTGCCCCGCAGGTATAGCGGTCCTTCCTTGCCGTTTATAGGTGCTGCGCAACTCTCCATTGCTTCCGAAGACTCAACCCGCTCGGTTTGCCGGGGGCTGGTCTTCGTGCGCAGGGCCGACAGCATGCGTCTGAGATCGTGAACTCTCAGGCGGGCACGTTCGACTACGCTCGTTACATTCAACTTGGGCCTCCTCTGTTTCTTCGACCTAGGGGGTTGGGAACTCGACCAGGCCGCTGCGCAGCAGCGCAGAGACCGCCTTGGCCGACATCACCAGCACCAGTCCCGCGATCGCCAGAACCACGGCGCCCCTCGCCCCGCCGCCGCTCCTCTCCTCTCCACCCTCGGCCATCAGCAGGAAGCCCGCCCAGACGATGGCGAAGAGGCACAGGCCGGCACCGGCGTAGGCCATCGCCGTAAGCACCCGGTCGAAGGCGGTGAGCATGACCTCTTCTTCCGGAGCGGCCCCCGTAAGGACGAGGGCCGCTCCGGCGAGCGCCGGCAGGGTCGCGAGCCACCTCACTTGGACGTCTCCCAGCCTTCAAGGCTTCCCGCGGGCTCATGCCCGCCCAGCGGCTCTGCGGGGGAAAGCTCCGGCAGGAACAGCAGGCGGAACGGGGCGTCGGAGCCGATCCGGGATTCTGCAGCCAGGTTCTCGCGCCTGGTGCGGGTTACCGGGGATCTCACTTCCACCTCGGCCTCCACACGCTCGGGGTGGACCAATATGAACGTCACGTCCCGTTCGATCCACTCGCCGGCCACCGACAGCGTGGCGGAGATAGTGTAAGGGCGCGTCGTGCCGTCGGGGTTGGCCACCTGTACCGTCTTGCTGACGGACTTTCTAACTCCCGGCCTGAATAGCCTTACCCTCTCGGTAAGTTTCTCGATGCGCTCCGCGCGGTGGGTGAGACTCGTAAGCGGCGGTATGGCGATGCGCAGCGACGCCTCCAGTTCGATGCCGACGGCAACGGCGTGAAGAGCATCGCCAGTGGGCACGACTATCCGGAAACGGGTCTCACCGCCGGGGACAAAGGGTACGGCGGCCTCTGCGGTGCCGTTCGACACGATGACAGTGCCGGTGACCGCCGTCACCTGCGCGTCCATCAGCGCGGTCTCCGCAACGCTCGCGTGCCCGACCACGGTCTGAAGCTCCACGGGGTGAACGGTGCGATTCACGCACTCGGCCTCGATTACGCCGCTCACGGCCCCGGGCGTCCAGCTTAGGCTGGCGAGCCGGGCGTCGCATAGCTCGCCCTCCACCTCAGGCAGCGGGTACGGAATCCTCTCGCCGTCTATGGTGATCGCCCCGGCCTGACCGGCAGAGTCTTCCCACGCGAACGTGAACGACGGCCGCGGACCGTCTAGGGGCAGCGAGTAGTTGATGCGTTCGCCCTGAGCCAGCGTTGCCATGCCCCAGAACCGTGGGGTGACGCCCTCCGGCCCGCCGTACGCCCTCACCCGCAGATCGATGTCCGTCGCGGCTCTGAGGGTCACGGCGGCGCGATCGTTCGACACGGTGAGTGCCTCTACGAACACCCGTCGACCCTGCACCTCCTCCGGAAGATCGAAGCCAATCTCGTCCTCCCAGTACTTGTCGGCAAGCGCCGCCTGAGGAGCCGCGGCAGCCACCACGAGCGCGAGCACCACCGCGACGGCGACCCAGCCCTTCGGGGCGTTGTTCTTGTGCTCTCCACCGGTGTTGTTGCGGCGCTTGCCGAACCAACCGTGAGCCCGGAAGGGGGGCCTTCCACCTGGGCGGGCTCTCCCTCTACGCCTCTTTTTTCGCAGGCTGCGAAGGGCCCGCTTCGCCTTTCTCGCCACCAAGTTGAAGGGGCCGGGACCGCTTCGAGAGGGCTGAACCGGAGCAGGCAGTTCGCTTCTCGCCAGCTGCGACACGGATCCCGTGTGTATGCGCGACCCAAGCCTGTACCTCAGCAGGTCGGCGGCCATCAACGGCAGGCGCCGGCTGCCGACCTTGCCCACGATCATCACAATCCCGGCTAGGCTCATCAGGACGGCAATCGCCATCCTGACGGCGGAAGGCCCCACGGGAGCGTAGCGGTAGGCGCCGTAGGACAATGCGCACACCGCCACCACCGCAACAATTTGCGGAAACGTGAACCACAGCAGCACCCTGTCCTCGGTCTGCACGTGGGTCGGCACCTCGTGTTCTCTCAAGGTTTTCACCTCCTTCCCAAACGACTACTTTTCCTGGCCGATCTCGGTGTTGGTGTTGCCGCTGCCTCCGCTCGTCTCCGGCTCGGGAAGTTCGCCCACGTCCACGACCGGGTCCACCACCGCGTTCATCACCACTTCCACCACGCCGAACGCCACCATCGCCAGGATGATGCCCGCAAGCGCCGTCATCATCGCGCTCTTGCCGCGCTCCATCTGGTGCGGCGCTCCGGCTGCCGTCAGGTACATGTAGGCCCCGTAGACGAAGTAGCCCACGCCCACAACCCCGACGATGCCCAGAAGTATCCCCACCAGGTTCGATATGGTCTGTGTCAGGTCTTCCATAAGTTGCTTCTCCTCTTGTTTGGATTCATGGCCTGACGGCGGTTTCCGCCGGTTCCGATTCCTTCACTCGATTAGCTAAGCACCTCTCCCACCTCCCTCTAGTTATTCGATTGGCAAGTCTCGCCCGTTGCGTTCAGTACTTGTCATGGCGACAGGCGGTCTACTCGCCGGAGCTCCTGGGTATGCCACCACCGCCGCCGGCGGACGGAGTGGCCATGGACGCCGCCGACCTGATGCCGCCCGCCGCGGCCGAAAGGCCGGCTCCGCCCACTGCGGCCCCCGCTGCCATGCCGGCCGGACCCCCGGCCAGCATTCCCAGGGTCCTCGCGGAGCGCATCAGAGTGCCGGGCAGGTTGAGTCCGAAGTAGAGCGTACTCGGCCAGGAGTCGAAGGTGCCCGCGTTGCCGAGCATCGACGGCACCCGCGTCGCCATGTAGACGAACGCCACTGAAATGAGGAGTTTCCATACCAAGTCTTGTCCGGGTTCGAACGCCTCTATGGTCGCAACCTCGTTCAGGAACGCGAACGCCAGCGCCAGCGCGATGAGCTGGATCGCCTGCTGGAACACCGTCGTCATGAACAGCCTCAGCCACTGGTGGCCCCAGCCCGAGGTGTGGGGCAGTATCCAGAGCCCTAGCGCAACCGGCGCCAGCGCCAGCAGGATGTCGATCAGCGCCAGTCTTAGCACCATCTGCACGATCACGTAGAGCACGAAGAAGCCGTAGACCAGGTAGAGCACGGCCATGAACAACGCCAGGCCTACGCTCCCCGCCTGCGTCGCGGTGATCAGCGTCTCCTTGGTGGAGCGCAGCAGGTCGCCAGCCGTGACGCCCAGGGACGCGGCGACGAACCCGGACACCGCATCGGAGACGTCGATCACCAGCGCGCACCACCAGAGCGAGGACGCCGCGGCCACCAGGCCCAGCACCAGCCGGGGCACCAGTTCCCGCCATCCCGCCTGCTGCCTGCCCAAGTGGTCGCCTACGATGAGGCCCAGGCCCATCCAGCCCAGGATGACCGCGAGCGCGCCCGAGGCTATGGCCCAGACGACCGTCCACGCCTGCTGCACAATAGGGTGGCCGTAGGTGAGCTCTGCGGGGGTGCCGGTGATCACGTCTTCCACGGCTTACCCTCCACCGCAGTTGGCGGCGTCGGCACCGGTCGCGCGCTCCACCACACCGCACAGGGCACCGTGTACGCCCTCTATCACCCAACCTGCGAAGGCCCTCGCCCACCGCGCCGGGTTGAGCGCCCCTAGAATCCGGTCCCACAGTCCCGTTGGCTGGTGGACGGGTATGAGCGAGTGGAAGGTCCCCTTCGTGCCGTCCTCCGCACCCGCCAGCATCACCAGCAGGTAGGAGCGCCCGGGGTTGAGGTCCGGATGCGCATCCAGGGCGGGATACTCCCAGGAGTACTCCCAGCCGTCGCGGAGCCTCTTCTCGCCGCCGATGACCCGGTACATGGGCGTTATCCAGTCGCCGGTGTCAGCGTCGCGGACGCCGTAGTAGACGCGCTCGATCCTGCGGTCGAAAACGGGCCGGGCGATGAACTCGCCGCCCTTCTTGCGCTCAACGAAGTCGCGGTCGGCGTTTACCAGCAGCACCTCGTCGGCTTGGGCACGGGCTTGGCCCACGATTGACAAGGCCAAGACTGCGGTCAGTAGCGCCGCGGCTGGGACGATCAGCCGCCTGAGGACTGCGGTTCTGTGTATGTACCTAGAAAATCTCACTTGCGCGCCTCCACGGTTGTCCATTGGGTCGAAGAGCCTGCAATCGAGTCTGGGGAGTCTGGAAGCGGGATGTCATGGCGTGTGAGGGGGGCACGCGCGCGTGCCCCCCTCACGGGGTCTGCACTCCGCGGGCTCGGATGTGATGTCATACCCGTGTACAGGGAGTTGCGCGTTTGCAGAAATGCAAGTCGGGGGTGGATCCGTAGCTGAATCAGGTCCCGGATAGGGGTCTCATCGCCATATCGGCAAGCGCTTCGGTGAATGCGCCGGTTCCGGTGGGAATTGCAGAAATGCAAACTGAAATCCGCTGGGCGGCTGCGAATGCCCGCCACATCGGAGCGAGCGATCCAGGGAGCGGGAATTGAGCCGGGACGAATACTCCCCTACAGGATGGACAGCTTGAGGACTTGCGAGCAACGGAGATGGACCCATGAACGAGACGCGGACGCACGGTGAAAGCGAAGAGGCAGCGGGGGTGTACGAGACGGGGCCGGCGGCGGGTCCCGCGGCGGACGGCGATACAGGCGGTGGCGGGAGCGCCGACCCGGAGTCCCAGCGAATCCGGCACCTTGTCGAGTTCCTGCGGGAGCTTGTGCAGGAGGAGGGGAAGACGGAGGCCGCCGGGCTGCTGGGGGTCAACTACCGAACCTTGGTCAGGGCTGAGGAGTCTGGCGAGCTGACCGGGCGCATGAGAGACGCCCTTGAGCGGCTGCTGTTGGCCCGGGAAGACCCCTACAGCCAGGACGCGGACGGGGCGCTGGTCGAACTGGCGGAACGGGTCGAACGGCTTGAGGACGAAGTGCAGAAGGTGCGCCAGTCCCTCGAGGAGGTCCAGGTCGTGGTACGAAGACAGGAAAGTTCCCCGGACGGCGCGGCGGGCAAAACGAGCCGGGGCGGAGAACAGTGGACGGGCGAAATGGCGCCGGGTGATCCGGTTGGCGCCAGCTCTCGCGTAGCCGGGCAGGGACACTCAAAACCCGTGGTGGAGTGGCGTCGGGACCCAGAGGTCGTGACCGAGGAACCCGAGGGCGACGACGCCTGCGTGTACGGTGCCGCGTGGACGCTGGTCGAGGAGTGGCGGAGTCTACGCTCAGGACACCCAAACCAGGGCAGGACACTGTCGTGGCTCACAACCGAGGAGCGGTTGCTCACGCTCGAACTCGCGATGCTGGAGGACCATGGGCTGACGCTGCCTCCCGAGAAACAGCCGCTGCGGGGCTTCGGGCGCAGGGGCCAGATCACCTGGCGACGGACGGCGCTGGGCGACACGCGAAGGGCGCTGCGCAGGCGAAGGCGGCTTCGGTGGTTGCGCAGAGTCCTCACACTGGGGATGTGGCGGAAGTAGGTGGCGCCTGGGACAGTCTTCGGCGTTGCCACATCGCTGCCGCGTGGTTGCACGACTACTGCGCGTGATCCGGACGCGGCGGACACTTCTCTCTTGCGCCAGCTCAGTCGTTCGGGTAACAATTGACGCAGTTTCTGGCTTTTTCCAGTGTTTCGTGCCGAGAAAACTGGAGGATTCACCGTCCCCCGAATCCAGAACCGGCCGCTCAGGATCGAGCCCTCGCTCTCCGAGCCGCCGCCCAAGGACTGACCGGAAGGATTGAGCCCTTGCTCTCCCGAAGGTCGTCCAGGAGGGACAAGCGCCATCCCGTGGCGTGAGTCGGTCGAAAGGTCGAGCATCGCTCCCCCGATGCCGGTTCGTAATACGGGAACCTCTGGTCGAAGTGGGAATCTGCTTCGACCGGCTCCTCACGTCCGCGGCACGGTCGATCCAGACTGATCCGCCTATTCCCCCACGCGCGCCGGTCCACGACCACAGGGTCCTAGCCCGACCGCTTCCCCCTCCGTCGCAGCCTGCCGGGTCGGGCTGCACCCTTATCCTCTCACGCCGCGCGGCGACTTCACGGTTGCCGTCGGCGCCTTACTCACGCACCCGCGCGCGCTGGCATCCGCTGGGCCGGGCTGCGCAAACAGATGCAAGAACAGGCAGGTTCCTCGCGCTTCGGATGCCGCGCGTGGCCAGCAACAGACAAAAAGGAGGTGCGGAAATGCACGCTTTGAAACGGGTCGCAAGGGTAATCGGAATGGTCGCCAGGTTCGTGGTGCAGCACAAGCGCCTAGCGCTCGCGGTCGCCGTGGCGGCGCTGCTGGTTCTCCCGCTGGCGCTCACGCGGAACCTGGAGGTGTTCGTGCTGAACGCGCTCGGTCTCGGCATCGCGGCGCTGATAGCAAGGCGCGTCGTGCGCATCGGAAGAGGCCGGCAGACGGCCAGGTATTCACGGCAACGAAGTTCACAGAAAGGAGAGTGAGTCATGTTGACGGCAACGGCATTGATGAGCAACCAGGCCGGAGCGGTCCGGCCGGGACGCAGCCTCGAGGAACTGGTCGACCGGCTGATAGACGCGCTGCTCAGGGAGGATTCGGACAAGACGGCACCGGGCGTGGCATCGACCATACACGAGGCCAGACGGCTAAGGCGGGCGGGGGACGTCGACGGAGCGCTGGCGGTTCTCGCCAGAGTGGACGTCGACGGCGCGGATACGCGGGAGGCCCGGTGGGCCTACACTGAATGGAAGGGGTTGGTGAAGCGGCGGTCCGGCGCCGGCGACGCCCTGGTCTACAGCCAGGGCACTGGGCGTGCCGCCGCGCTTGTGCCCCTCGGCGACGGGACTCTGGAGGTGGTCGCGGTGCTGGGTATACGCTGGACGCCAGGCAAGGTAGTCTCGCGACGCAGCCTCCGCGGCCTGCGGCCGCTGTACGGAGGTGCGTGATGGTCACCATCGACATCCCCGCGCTGAAGGCGCGCCACCCGCTGGGCGACACCGTGGAGGCGGCCGGAGTGCGGCTCAGGGGACAAGGCCGTGTCCGCCAAGGCGTCTGCCCCTTCCACGACGAGGTGGAGGGCAGCTTCACGGTGTACGCGGACTCGGAGCGGTTCTACTGCTTCGGCTGCGGAGAGGGCGGCGACGTGCTGGATTTCGTTCGGCGGACCGAGGGACTGTCGCTGCCCCAGGCCATCGCGCGGTTGGACGGCAGCCCCGGGCTTGCGACCCGGGTCGCCGTTCGTCCTGCCCAGACGCGACGCACCGCGTCCGCCGCACCTGCTCCCCGCGACGCCGCCCTGCTCACGGCGGCAGCGCGCTTCTACGCCGGACAACTCCGGCGAAGTCGTGACGGACAAGAATACCTGGGATCTCGGGGCGTCGACCGCGGCGCCGCGGTCCGCCTCGGTCTCGGCCACGCATCCGGCGGCGGTCTAAGGCAGGCTCTCGAGTCCCGCGGCTTCTCCGAGAAGCGCATCTGGACCTCCGGACTCTTCACCGAGCGGGGTTCGGAGCGGTTCGCCGGCATGGTCGTCGTTTCTGAAGTCGCGGGCGACCTCGTACGCTGGCTCGTGGGCCGTGCCCTGGACCCAGACAGGAGACCCCGGTTCCAGGCGCTACCCGGCCCCAAGCCAGTGCTCGGACTCGGCAGGCTCGGCCCCGCGCCGACGTGGGCAGTCGTGACCGAGGGCGTCTTCGACTGGGTCGCGATAGCGGGCTGGGACATCCCTGCCTGCGCGGCCCTAGGCACACAGGGAGTCGAGCAAGTGGCCTCCGCTCTCCGCGGCTGCCGCCGTGTCTTCCTCGCCTTCGACGCGGACGACGCGGGCAGGGAAGCGACGGAGCGGCTCCTTGCCCTGCTGGGTCGCAGGGCCGCCGCCATCACTCTTCCTCGTGGCGCCGGGGACGTGGCCGAGCTGGCCACACATCCCCATGGCCGGGCAGTGTTCCTGCGCCTGCTGTCGCAGGCTGCGCGATCCGCCCGATAGTCCCGGCCACTTCCCGATTCCAGCTTCCTTCTACAGGGCTTCCCCAGCCCGCTTCCTCCCTGTCTTGACTCATGCCCGGGAGTCCACTCCCGACTCCGACCGGGGGAGAATCAATACTCGATCTGCGACGGGCATTGCCCACACACGGCTTCCCCTTGTGCCTACCCGGTTCCAATGCGGAGCCAGCCGCATCAGAGGCACCAGCTACGGAAACACACCACGAAAGGAGATTAGAGATGCTGAATGGCAGCAACAACGGACACAACCGAAACGGCGTTCCCCAGGACACCACCATGGTCGCAAGGAACGACAGCGGGGCGCACACCACCCCCGCCGTAATCGACGAGCGCGAGCTCGGCTGGGACGGGCTACCACCCGCTGTTACCAATGCCCTCGAGCAGCCCATTGACCCCGCGCTGGTCTCGCGTCGTAAGGGCCGCGCCGGGCGAACTTTCTCATACATCGAGGGCCACACCGCGATCTCCGAGGCCAACAGGGTCTTCGGCTTCGGCGGCTGGGGCTTCGAGCTGGTGGAGAACGTCAGCCTGCGCCGCATAGAGACCATCGACCACAGCACCGGCGAGATCAAGGTCATCAACGCCTACACGGCTCCGGTGCGCTTCACCGTCCCCGGTGCGCCTCCCCGCACCGACGTCGGCTTCCACGCGGTGACCGACGAAACCGCGGACGGTCACGAGACGGCCATCAAGGGGGCCGTCACCGACGGCTTGAAGCGGGCGCTCAGGAGCTTTGGCGATCGCTTCGGCAACGGGCTGTACGGGGACCAGGCGCAGCCGAGCGCCTCACCCAACCCCGAGAGGGTCCCGGCCAAGGCCACACCCTCGACCGGATCGATGAGCAATGGCGGCGAGTCTCAGGCCGTAAGGCTCCGCAAGCGGCTCATCGAGATAGCCGTTCGGCAGGGCTTCGACGAGGACGCCGTTCGCACCGCCGTCGAGACGCGGACGGGCCGGAGCCTAGACGACCTGGCGGCCGAGGAACTTGCCCCGTTGGTGGAGGCCGCGGCCAACAAGCTCAAGCAGATGCAAGAGGCCAAGGGACCGCTCCCTGCCGGGCAGGGCGGCGCATAGAACGCACCCAAAATCGAATGAGACACGGAGAGCGGGGTTCGTCCTTCACGGGGCGGCCCCGCTTTCCGTTTGCCTACGGGAAGGAGAGTACGACATGACCGAGACACTCGTTTACACGCCATGGGGCTGGACGAAGGACATCGAGAAGCTTGCCGAGGGCGTCTGGAGGGTCACCACCCCCGGCCACGGCGGGCTGAAGCTCAGCCGCGAACGGTGGAACGAGCTTCCCGCCGCAGTCCGGGAGACCATGCTCAACCCCACCTTCGCCGAGGAGGACTGCGAGGAGCCCATCGTGAGACTGCTCCTGGATGTCGGCGACGACAGGGACCGGGAGATGGCGCTCACGGTGGCGGGCTACTTCGAGCGCTACGCCCCGGCGCTGCCCTTCATCCGCGGCTACCCGCCCGGCCTGCACTACCACGTCTTTATCTACTGGGACACGTACGGGACGGAGTCCTTCGAGCGGTTCGACACTCGCGTGGAGGCCGAGTCCTTCGCGGTCGACCCGGAGATGGTGAGGAAGTACGGCCGAATGGAGGCCATCGAGTGCACCCGGACGCGCCCGCTCTGCCTTCCGGAAGGGGAAAGGCCATGACCGCGACGACGCGGGCCACCAGGCCCCGCAGCCTGCCCAGCACCACCACGAAGCTGCAAACCGAGTTCGGAAGCCTGTTCGTCACAGTCTCCGTTGACGAGAACGGCGAACCGTTCGAGGTTTTCGGCCACCTGGGGAAGGGCGGTAGCTTCCAGCACGGGGTAACCGAGCTGGCCTGCCGGCTGGTCTCCCTGCACCTGCGGCGAGGAACGCCCCTGGACGAGATCATCGACCAGTGCCAAGGCATTGCGGAGATGCAGCCTTTCTGGAACCGGCTGGGCGACGGCTCGAGCGTGCCTGTTCACGGCATCGGCGACGGTATCGTCCACGTTCTCACGAGCCTGTCTCGGATTCGATCTGGGAACCACACGGAGACCGTTGATGAGCGGGTGCCGAAGCGGGGCGAGGGAACGGAAGCGAAGGAAACGAAGGCAGCCGCATGATCGGGGCACGCAACCAATCGACACGGGGCCGTCTCCCTCCCTGGGGGCGGCCCCGCTCTTATCCACGTCATACAGGAGGTGACGACGTGACGACTCAGACCACGGACAGGGCGGACGTCTTCTCCCGCCCTGCGGCGAGGTTCGACGACGACGGCAACATCGAAGTACGGGCATCTGCGGCCCTGGGCTGCCGCCGCGCCCTCTGGTACGCCGCAACGGGCTACGAGCCCACCAACCCGCCCGGCGACGACTCGCTGACGGCGATGGAGGCGGGCAACGCCCTGGAGCCGGTGGTGGTGCGGGCGATGGAGCGAGCCGGCTGGAGGGTGGACGCCGCCGATCCCCTTGACCCGCGGCAGGTCGCCGTGAGGGTCGGCCCAAATATGCTGGTCACGGGACATCCGGACGGCACGGTGCGAATGCCGCTACCGGAAGATGAGGCCCTTCCGCAGCTGTTCCTCTTCGACGGCGAGTCGCAGGCTCTCGCTTACGGCGACCCGATGGTCGTCGAGATCAAGACGCGCGGGCCGGATGCGTTCAAACGCTGGCGGACACTGGGGGCCGAGCGCAGCCATCCGGCGTCAGTGGCCCAGGCCGCCATCTACACGCTGGGAATCTGCGGCGAGATGCGTGACGCCGTAATCGCCACGATGGACACGGGCAGCCGCACCTGGGACTACGAGGTCATCCCTGCCGACCGGCTGGAGATCGCCCTGCAGGACGCCTGCGCTTGGCTCGGCGAACTCGGGGCCCACCACGTCGAGTACGGCCCCGACTCGGACGCGCCGCCCGGGCGAGATTTTTCCGCCACGAGTTGGCAGTGCCGGGCGTGTCCCTACCTGGCCACCTGCCTGCCGGGCGCAGCGGATGACGGCGGACCGGACGACGACCCGGAGATGGAGCAGGTGAGCGACGAAGAGGCACGGGACGCTGTGGCCGCCTACGCCGCCGCGCAGGACGCCTTGAAGGAGCCGGAGAAGGCCAAGCGCAAGGCGCTCGACACCTTGAAGGCGTGGATGCACCGGCAGGGGGACGCGAAGGCGACGGTCAACGGAAGGAAGGTCAGCCTCGTCAAGTCCAAACGCTACTCCGTCAACTACAGGAAGCTCAACGAGCTGCTTGACCCCGAGACTAGGGCCGGTGTGGTGACGGAGAGCGAATCGGAGTACGTGCGGGTCAGCTAGACGCCTCCTGGCGGAGGTGCACACGGAGACCGCCTCCCTCCCGGGGCGACTCCGCCGGGACGCAACAGACGCAGTAGGAAAGGAGAAACCATGACCAACGCAACGGGATCGACAGTTACCTGGCAGGACGCACACAGCGAGATCCGCGGGCACATGCTGATGACGAAGGAACTGGGGGACACGATACCGGCTCTCAACGCCAACGACAACGTCGGGAATCTCGACGACGTGCTCGTCCCCGTGAAGCTGTTCAGCCCATACACCGGCTGGACCTGGTACGTCACCGAGTGGGATCCGGCGACCGGGACCTGCTTCGGACTCGTGGAGGGTTACGAGACCGAGTTCGGCTACTTCGATCTGACCGAGCTTGCCGAAGTCACCGTGTTCGGCGCCGTGCCCGCGGTGGAGCGGGACCTGTACTGGGAGCCGAAGACCCTCGGAGAGCTCAGGGGGAGGTAACACCCCGCCGGGACGCCCTCCCAGGGAGCGCACCACGTGGCCGTCCTCACCCTCCACAGGGGGCGGCCCCGCAACAATCTCTCACACGCGCGGCCAGAACGCGCGACGACATCCACACAGGAGGAAACCGAAATGGCAAGGACGATCAACAAGGTGGAGCTGCTGGGCCGGGTCGGGACCGACCCCGAGATGACTTACACGCCGAACGGAGCCGCCGTCGCCAAGCTGCGGCTGGCGACCGACCGCTACCGCAGGGACGGCGAGAACGGCACCGACTGGCACAACGTGGTGTGCTGGAGCAAGACCGCCGAGGCGGTGAACCGCTACGTCGGCAAGGGCGACCGCGTCTACATCGCGGGCCGCCTGGTCCAGAACAGCTGGGAGGGCGAGGACGGCAGGCGCCGCCACCGCACCGAGGTGCACGCCTCCGAGGTGGTGTTCCTCGACTCCCGCGGCAACGGCGGGGAGGAGGACTCTCTCTTCTAGCCTAGAACCCAGAGCCGGATATCGGCGCCCGCGATCCGGCGGGCGCGCTCACACGGGGCCGCCTCCTATCCACGGGGGCGGCCCTGCCACACGTATGAGTCCTAACCGGAGGAGAAAACCATGTGCAGAGAGAAGAACGCAAGCGACGGCCGGAACGGAACGCAGCCCGTCACCGCCGCGGACGCCGGCCCCGAGGGCCCGGCGCTGCTGGAGGCGCTGCGCAGCAACCTCAGCCTGCTGGGGGAGCTGGCGGTGCGATACGACATAGCCACCAGGTCCACGGCGCCAGAGGACATGCCCTCGATCTCCTGCCCAGAGGACGTCGCCCGCCTGCTGGGGCCGGAGATGGCACCGCTCGCGCAGGAGCAGCTGAGGGTGCTGCTGCTCAACACCAAGAATAAGGTGCTCGGCCAGCGGGTGATATACCAGGGGAACGTGAACTCGTCGGTGGTGAGGCCGGCGGAGGTGCTCAGGCCCGCCGTGGTGGAGTCCGTGCCCTCGATCATAGTCGCCCACAACCACCCGTCAGGAGATCCCCAGCCCAGCCCGGAGGACAGGAACATCACCCGGAAGCTGTCTCAGGCGGCCCAACTGCTGGACATCGACCTGCTCGACCACGTGGTCATCGGCGGCAGACGCCACGCCAGCCTCAAGAACCTGGGGTTCATGTCCTGAACGACAGCGACCGGGTCGCGGCGCAGCGCCCGGCATCCCACGCGGGGACTTGCCCCGCGCTCCACTCACAACACAAAGGACGAAGGAGGACCGCGATGAACGCGACACACCCCATCGACCCCGACGATCTCTACACCATCTCCGCGGGCGGCTTCAACGCCACCGCGGACGCCTTCGCCCGTGACGACCGCACCGACGGCCTCTGGTTCGTCTCCATGGTCGGCTCGCAGACCGCGCTCAAGGCCATCTGGGCGTCGTTGCTCAAGCAGCCGCCGGACACCGCGCACATCATCCGCGGCGCCGACGGCATGGCGCTGTCCGGCGGCTACCAACGGTGCGTGGTGCCACACGAGACGATGGGCACCTGGACGACGAAGATATCCAGGCTGCCGGTCTCGGGCGGATGGCACGCCCTGGTCTACACGAAGACCGCGGAGTACGGCTACGAGAGAAACTCCTTCCTGCTGCTCGCGCAGTCGGAGGACGAGGCCCCGGCGCTGCACCACCGGTTCCTGGACCGGCGAAGCCCGCTGCCCCTGCACGGCTCCTGGGCCGGATGGCTCTGGGAGAGGGGCCTGAGCGAGGGGGAGATAGTCCCCCTGCAGTCGGTCGGGGTTTCCGCCTACAGGTGCTCCCCCAAGGCCGACAAGCTCCGTGAGGACCTCTCCGACGCCGTGGCGGTGGGCAGGCTCACACTGCCCAGGGAGGCGTCCGGGGCGGTGGTAGGGGCGACGTCATGATCGACTACCGCTATGACGACGGCGGCCGGGAGGCGGCGGGATACCGGGGCAAGACGGGCGACTGCGTCGTCCGCGCCATCGCCATCTGCGCCCGCGAGGACTACAAGGCCGTCTACGCGACGATGGCCGAGCACATGAAGCACAACGGCTACGCCGCCAGCGGCAACGCCTACGCCACACGGGAGCGCAACCGCAAAGCGCCCCGCCGCAGGGGTCAGCTCACCGCCCGCCGCGTGCAGGACCGCGTCCTTGAAGCCTACGGCTTCAGGAAGGTCCGCCTGCCGGCGGGAGAGCGACCCACGTTCACGGAGGCGCACCACCGGTTCGGCGACTGCATCGTCAGCACGACCAAGCACGTGGCCGCCATCGTGGACGGCGCCCTCCGAGACACCTTCGACGGCCGCACCTACGAGTGGGACTTCGAGACGCGCGACCGCAAGGCCCAGTCCGTATGGGTGCCACGCCAGACGACGGAAGAGTAAGCAAGAAAGGAGACACGACATGAGACTCGCTGCACAGGCAAAGGGCGGATTCTATCCGACTCCCGACCGGGTGGTGGACCTGGTCGCCGACCTGATTCAGACCCCCAACGGCTACTACTACCGCAACACCGAGACATTGCGTATCCTCGATCCCTGCTGCGGGGCCGGGGAGGCGCTCTTCCGGCTTGCCGAGGGCCTCAACCGGCCCAACGCCGTCTCCATCGAGACCTACGGCGTCGAGCTGCACCGCGACCGGGCGGAGGAGGCCGAGAGGCGGCTCGACCGCGCCCTGGCCTCGGACCTGTTCGCCACCTCCATAGCGAACGGCGCATTCGGGATGCTGCTTTTGAATCCGCCCTACGACTACGACTCGGAGGATAAGCGCACCGAGCACGCCTTTTTGACCCAGACCACCCGCTACCTGGCAGACGACGGCCTGCTGGTCTTCATCGTCCCTCGGCAGAGGCTCGGGGTCTCGGCCCGCTACCTGTCCACCCACTACAGCAGGATGCGGTGCTGGGCCTTCCCGCAGCCCGAAAGGGAGGTCTTCGACCAGGTGGTCCTGTTCGGCTACCGCAAGGCCGACCCCGTTCCCGACGCCCATGCCGAGAGCATGGTCATGGAGTGGTCTATGGGGGAGCCGGAGCCCCTGCGCTCATACGTCTACGCGGAGTACACCCCGGCCACGACGCCTAGGGGCGACATCCTGTTCGCCACGCGGACCGTCGATCCCGTCGCCGCCGCTGAGGAGGCACGCCGGTCGGGGCTGTGGACGAACACGGAGATAACCGACACCCTCTGGCCCGCGCAGGTCGCTCGCACCCGCCCGCTCATGCCCCTGAGACGGGGGCACATTGCGATGCTGGTGGCGGCGGGCTTCCTCAACAACCTGGTCCTCGAAGCCGATGACCGACGCATCCTGGTCAAGGGGCGAACCGGCAAGGAGATGACGCTGGTGGAGGACTCCCCGCAGAAGGAGGTCCACCGCGAGCGGCTCGTGACCACCGTGGTCGCCCTCGACCTTGACGGCGGCCACATCGAGGACATCGCCGCCTAGACGGCCCGCTCAGGACCGCATCCCCACGAGGCTCCGCCTTCTCTACAGGAACGGCGGGCCTCGCTTCGTTTCGGACGAAACCCCACATATGGAAGGAGAAGAAGATGCAGACGATGATGGTCATGGAACCCTGCTGCCGGTGCGGGCAGCCCATCGCCCCTGGCGAACCGGCCATGCAGACCGCCTCGGTTGACCTGGACGAGTACGGCAGGGCCGTGTCCTCACCGGTGAAGTCCTGCCACCTGAGCGGGCGCTGCTACGAGGAGCACAGGCGCCCTGAAAGCCGCCTAGGCTACGCGACCAAGCGCCTCGACGCTTGCAGGGCTTACCGGCAAGTCGTCTTGCCTGTATCACGTCCCGGTTTGGATGGCAATGTCAAGCGAGAGGAGAAGAGTCAGTGACTACGCAACGAAGAATCTACGGTGAACGCATCCATAAGGGAGAGGTCATCGGGTATCTCCCGTCCGCTCGGAGAGCGGAGTTCAAGACGGACGGCGGCGAAGTGATAGTCTGCGACGTCGATCTGTCCACCGGGAACTGCGACCTCAACGCATACCTGGAGAGGCCGCACAGCGCCTGCGTCACCCGGCATGGCCCGGACCGCCCCGTCATGGTGGAGTTCTACCCTGCGGAAGGGGGATGATCGACACCAAGACGACACCCGGCCCGGCCATCAAGAACGGTACTTCGGCCCCGCCTGTCCGTAGATACGGCGCGGCACTGGACCGCCAAGCCCAATAGACGGCTCTCCCAGAGCCGCAGATCACGAGGCCCGCCGTCCGCGTGTCTCGCACAGCCAAGCAACCGCCTGGGGGCGTTGCCAGAGCCGAAACGCCCCCAAGTGGGGCGACGCACACTGCGTTGTCCCGCAATCTCCGCCCTCCGGCGTTGATTGGGGGAGTGGTGCGCCCGGCTCACGGCGTCGTCCTCCGGCCCACAACGCATAGGAGGACGACGCCCATGAACCTCGGAGGATTCATAGATACTTTCAAGGACGCCATCGCCCGGCGGGTGGTGGAGTCCTACCCGCCGCTCTACCGGCCCTCGGAGAACGGCGGCACGCTCCCCCGCCTGCTTCGGCGGCCCCTCGGAGCGCAGGCCGACGCCATCAGGGGCGCGGCCCTCTCGCTTCAGGCCCACCGGGGCACCACCGTCGTCGGCGAGATGGGAACGGGCAAGACCTTCATCGGGGCCGCCGCCGCGCACATGGCGGGCTTCCAGCGGGTGCTCGTCATTTGCCCGCCGCACCTGGTGCGGAAGTGGAAGCGGGAAGTGGAGGAGACGGTGCCCCTGGCCCGGGCCGTCATCGTCACCTCCATCACCGACCTGGAGAAGCTCAGGCTCTCCATCGGCTCCGGCCCCCTCTTCGCGGTAATGAGCAGGGAGCGGGCCAAGCTGTCCTACCGCTGGACGGCCGCCGTCATCTACCGGTGGGCCACGTCCAAGGGCAGGCTCATCAGGGAGAAGGCGACCGGGGAGCCCTTCAAGGTTCCCTGCTGCCCGACCTGCACGGCGCAGGTCGTGGACAAGGACGGGGTGCCCCTGACGGACAAGGTGCTGAACCGCAGGAAGCACGTCTGCGTGGACTGCGGCTCACCCCTGTGGCAGGCCGACAGGTCCGGTCCCGCCCGCTACCCACTCAGCGACTACGTGAAGCACCACATGCCGGGCTTCTTCGACCTGCTCATCGGGGACGAGGTGCATGAGTTCAAGGCCCGCGGCTCGGCCCAGGGCATCGCCGCGGGAGTCCTCGCCGACGCCTGCGGCAAGTCCCTCAGCCTGACCGGGACCCTCCTCGGCGGCTACGCCTCCACCATCTTCCATCTCCTCTACAGGTTCAGCCCGGAGATTCGCACGGAGTTCGGGCGCTCCGACGAGGGGCGGTGGATCAAGCGGTACGGCTTCGAGGAGCACTCCATCGGCAAGAACGACGACGACGCCCTGGAGGATGGGCGCAACAGCCGCCGCCGCAAGTTCCGCAAGGTGGTCAGGGAGAGGCCGGGCCTCGTGCCCTCGGCGCTGTTCCACATCATCGGCAACACGGTGTTCCTGCGGCTCTCCGACGTGGCCTCGGGCCTGCCCGACTACGACGAGCAGATCCTCCTGTCCTCGATGGACTCGGAGGAGGACGCCACCGGCTACTCCCAGCGCAGCGCCTACAACACCGTGTTCGAGGAACTGAAGAGGGAACTGTCCAAGGCGCTCAAGGCCGGCTCCAAGCGGCTGCTGGCGACCTACCTCCAAACCCTGCTGGCCTACCCGGACGGCTGCACGAAGGGTGAGTCGGTGTTCGACCCCCGGAGCGGCGACCTTATCGTGCAGGTGCCACCGCTGTCGGAGGAGCGGCTCTACCCCAAGGAGCAGGCGCTGGTGGACCTGGTGGCCGCCGAGCGGCTGGCGGGGCGCAGGGTGCTGGTCTACGTCACCCACACGGGGACGCGGGACATCACCGGCCGCATGGACGACATACTCACCCGGCACGGGTTCCGGGTGGCCGTGATGAAGGCCGAAGCAGTGGCTCCCGACAGGCGGGAGGCGTGGGTGGCCGACAGGGTGGCGAAGGGGCTGGACGTGCTCATCTGCCATCCCCGGCTGGTGCAGACGGGCCTCGACCTCATCGACTTCCCGACGATTTGCTGGTACGAGACCGACTACTCGGTCTACGTGATGCGGCAGGCTTCCCGCCGGTCGTGGCGCATCGGGCAGACCCGCCCGGTGAAGGTGGTGTTCATGTCCTACCGGAACACCCTGCAGGCCGACGCCCTGAAGCTCGTCGCCAAGAAGCTGCAAAGCTCCCTGGCCGTCGAGGGCGAGCTGCCGGAGGACGGGCTGGCCGTCTACGGCGACGACGGGGACGCCCTGATGATGGCCTTGGCCCGAAAGATCGTGAGCGGCGACGAGGAGGACGCCGACGACGAGACGGTGGAGGAGGTCTTCGCCCAGGCCAGAGACGCCGAGGCCAGCGCCGAGGAGCTGCTGGTGGACGAGGGATGGGAGGCCGTCGAGTTCGAGCCGGAGACCATAGCGGTCAACGGCAACGGGACCGACGGACACCACGCCAACGGCCACGACGACCTCCTCGGGCCGACGGTCAAGCTCGTACCGAGCACGGCCCAGACCTCTAACGGCAACGGGGCTAACAGACACCACGACGAGGCTGAGGAGCCGCAGCAGTCGCTGTTCTCCTGGGCCGAGTTCCTGGCCGAGCCGGTCAAGCCGAAGCGCCGCAACGGGAAGCCCCAGCCCGCCTCCATGTCCATGTTCGAGTGGGCAATGGAGCAGGAGAGGGAGACGGTCGGCGCGGGACGCTAGACCGCATGGAAACGGGAGAGGCCGTCGCACACAAAAGCGGCGGCCTTCCCGCACACGGAAATGCATGTATCACAATCGGAAAGGAGAAACACCAATGGCACGCGTGTTTGTGTACGACGACAGGGAGTTCCCGGACCCCGACCCCCAGATGACCGTCGAGCAGGTGAAGGGAACGCTCGCCGACTTCTACGGCGAGATCGCCAACGCCTCGGTCAAGGAGACCAAGCGGGGCGAGGACACCGTCTACGAGTTCCAGCGGCGGGTGGGCACCAAGGGGGCCTTCACCCGGTAAGGAGGCTTCCGATGGACACCCGAACCTTCGCGGGTCTGCTGGCGGCCTCGCCGCCGGTGGACCTGCGCATCATCGAGCTCACGGCGGAGCTCACACGGCCCGACGGCACCCTCGACCTGGACGCCGCGGCGGCACGGCAAAAGGACGTGGAAGCGGCCTGCGCCCAGGCGCAGGACTACGCCTCGACCACGGGGCGGCTCAAGGAGGCGCTGCGGTGGCGACTGCGGCCCCGACGCTCCTGAGCGGCCTATCCCAACTGCTCCTGCGGCGTCCGCCGTCGCTGCGGGAGCTGGTGACCATCGTCGGGTACGCCGACGACTACGCATGGTTCACGGAGCTGGTGCGCCGCCTCTTCCCCGACGGGGCGGAGGAGGCGCTCTCGGCCCCCGACGTGCGCACCAGGGTGGAGCGCTTCGCCAACCTGTTCGCAGGGAAGCACTTCCCCCTCTACATGCCGGTGATCGAGTACTGGATGGAATGGGAGGGGGAGGAGCCTCCCTGGAGCTGGATGCGGAGGGGCATCCCCTTCGACCTGATGGGCTTCGGCTACGAAGGTCTCCACGAGCTGTGGAACGGCTACCGGGACGGCATCTCGGCCCTGCTCCTGCTGGCCAGACCCCCTGACTCTCTCTACGGGGAGTCCGACGAGATACGGACGGCCTGGCTGGAGTCGGCCGCCGAGCGCATCCCGCAAGAGACCCTGGAGAGGATTCCCCAGAGCGGCATACCCGTCGAGGCCCTCACCGAGGCGGTGAAGGACACCCCGTTCGAGGGGACGGCCAAGGCCGCCTCCTGGGTCTTCGCCGAGACGGGCAACTTCTTCCTCGATAACTGCTACGAGGACGGGGCGTTTGATGGGTTCTGCGACCCCTGGGAGGACGAGATCATCGCCGAGGGGACGGAAGAGTGGCGCAAGGCCAGCGCCCTGATGGACTCGGTGTTCACCCTGGCCGACTGGCTGGAGGAGGACCTCCCCGGCCGCTTCGCCGAGATGCTCGACTTTGTGCTGCCGCGAGTGCCCGAACAAGAACAAGGAAAGGAGGCTAATGACCATGACGACCGACATGGAGAAGACCGAGTGGTCCCTGCCGGGACCGGCGGACATGCCCGCGGATAAGCTGAACCTCCAACTGGAGGTCTACGAGGAGACCCTGCTGCTGCGGGGCTTCGAGGACGAGTCCGTCTGGGTCAGGACCGTCTCGGCGGACGAGATCGCCAACGTGTTCACCCAGCACCTGGGCTTCTCCTCGGGGCTCTTGCCCCAGGACGCCCTCTGGTGGAACCAGGGCGAGACCGGGCAGGTGGTGGCCCTCTGGCGGCCGCCCCAGGTCTGGCCCGTGGCCCTGCAACGGGAGGCGTTCAAGCCGCCCGCCCGGCTCCGGCTTCCCATGCCGGGGCTGGTCTTCGTCTGCTCGCCGGCACGGGCGCCCTGGGTCTACGCGGCGCCGGAGCGTCCCACGGACCCCGAGCAGCTACTCTACCGCGCCCCCGCCTTCAACGTCTTCAGGGACGGGCGGGTCTGCCCCGGAAGCCACCGGTTCCCCGAGGAGACAGCACAGATACCGGAGTCCTTCTTCCGGTCCTTCTTCTCCATGACCGGGGACTCGCGGGAGCGTTCGAGAAAGCACCCCGACAACCTGCACGTGCTATGGGAGGAGCTGGATGGAAAGACTGAGTACCCGGTTGAGGACCTTGTTCCCCAGTGCACGGTGGCCCAGGCCATCGCGGCCAGCCAAGGGAGACGGGGCTATGGCTACCGCTAGCGAGACGCCGCCGGTCGGCTACCTCTTCAATCACAAGGACGGGCTGAGCGGAGCGCAAGGCATCGGCTACGACTACGTTCTCGGAGCGGGCGGGCTCTTCGTCCAGTCCGAGAGCGCCCACCTGACGGCGCGGATTCCGGTCGCCCCCTGCGAGGTGCGCGGCCTCGCTCCCGTTGCCGAGAAGGTGGAGCTGGCCCACGGCCCCATCCCGTCCCGGCTGTTCGAGCTGGGGCTGGGCTGGTTTCAAGACGACCCGGACACCGAGCGGTTCTTCGCCGTGCGCTGGGACGGGCGCTCCTACCGGCTGGTGGTGCCCGAACAGGAAGGGACGGCCACGCGCCTCACCTACCGGCCCCCGGCAGGGGTGGTGGCCGAGTTCCACTCCCACGGACGCTCCCGCACCTTCTTCTCGGCCATAGATAACAAGGACGAGCAGGGCTTCCGCGTGTACGGCGTCGTGGGACGCCTCGATGCCGACCGGCCCGAGCTGAGCCTCCGGGTCGGCGTCTATGGCCACTTCGCCCCGGTGGAGTGGCCGCAGGTCTTCGACGGGCCGGAGGCGTGCGTCCGGTTCATCGGCGAAGACATTGATCTCACAGACAAGGAGGTAATCGAAGAATGCCCTACCACCTGGACAACGCGTTCCTGCTGGACAACCCCTGGATAACCGTGGTCGGCTGCGGCGGGACCGGCGGCTTCGTCGCCGAGGGCCTCTGCCGCCTCTTCCAGGGACGGGAGGCCACCATCGTCCTGGTCGACCACGACCGGGTGGAGCCCCACAACCTGCTGCGCCAGAACTTCTACGCCGGGGACGTGGGAAGGTTCAAGAGCGAGGCCCTGGCCGACCGGCTGACCAAAGCCTACCGGCGTGCCATCGGATACTCGGTCTACCCCTTTCGGGAGTTCGACGACGACTCCCGACCGAACAGGCACGGCTACCCCGGCCTCATCGACTACGGCGAGAGTCTCATCATCGGCTGCGCCGACAACGCCCTCGCACGGAAGGCAATGGCCGAGTGCCTGCCGGGCCACCCGGCCCGCTGGCTCATCGACGCGGGCAACGACACCAACTGGGGACAGGTCCTCGTGGGCAACGTCTCCGGCAGGGTGGACTGGGAGGAGCCGCCCTTCGAGGGCGAGACCTGCTACCTGGCCCCCGCGCCCACGCTCCAGCGGCCCGACCTCCTGACGGCCGTGTCAACCAGGCCGCCCGACGTGGACTGTGCGGCGGCCCTCGACCTCACCGACCAGGACCCGACCATCAACCAGATGATGGCGTCGCTGGTGCTACAGGTTGTTCGCCGGATGGTGGCGGGCACCTGCCCCTTCATGGCCCTGTACCTGGACATGGACCTGGGAACGGTCACGCCCACCTACGTCACCCCGGAGGCGGTGGAGCGGACGGTGGGGACCCACGTCGAGTGATCGGCGCACGTGAACGCAATCATAGAACAAGGAGAGGAGAAAACGATGTCTGACAAGAACGGAACCACCACGATCATCTGGCAGGACAACCACAGCGGGCTCCGCAGGCACAAGCTGATGACGAAGGAGTTGGGGGACACCATCCCCGCGCTCTACGCCAACGAGAACGTCAAAGATTACGACTCCGTCCTCGCTCACGTGAAGCTGTTCAGCCCCTACAGCAACTGGACCTGGTACGTCACCGAGTGGGAGGCGGAGACCGGCCTCTGCTTCGGCCTCGTCGAGGGGTTCGAGACGGAGCTGGGCTACTTCAGCCTCGACGAGCTGGCGGAGGTCACCGTGTTCGGCGGCGTCCCCGCCGTGGAGCGCGACCTCTACTGGAAGCCGCAGACCCTGGGCGAGATAAAGAGACAGGCGTCGGGGATCGCCGCCTAGCCAACTGCGCCCACGAGCGCAGCCACGGAATCGAACAATGAAAGGAGAGACCATGCCTGACGAAGTTGGAACGGAAGCGACCCGCTCGGATGGCCCGAGCGCCGACGACAGCCTCTTCGGCGATGCGCCGGACGAGACGACTGCCGCAGACCCGGTGACGGAGGAAGCCACACAGGATACCCCGCAGGACGGGCAGGACGCCGGCGACGAGACGGCACAGGACGGCAGGGACTCCGGCGACTCAGGGGAGGAGACACCCCAATCGGAGGACCTGAAGGTCGTCGTCTCCATCAAGGGCAGTAGGGCCACTATCGGGGTGCAGCGGCCCTCGGTGGACCCGCACATCGAGACCTTCGAGGGCCATGACCTGTCCGGTCTGGCCGAAGAGGTCCCGGCGGTGACCGAGAGGGCGAAGGCCAGGTGGGAGGAGACACCCAAGCACCCGGCCTACGAGAGACCCGCTCCCCCGGCGCGGCGTCGGAACCGTCGCCAGCAGGAGGCAACCGCCGAGGCTGAGACCGAACAGCAGCAGCAACAGACGCTGAGGCTGTTCTAGGAGCCGGTCGGGGTCACCATCGACCGCAGGAGTACGGGGGAGGCTTGTCGCCGCAAGTGCGACGGCCTCCCCCGCCCGGACCCATATATGGGGCCTTTTCGCATTACAGGCATGCGTGGGACCTCTTTGCATTTCGGGAGCACTCAAGAAAGGAAGGAAGACGATGAAACTCCATCACTCCGAAATTCTGAAGGCGACCCCGGAGACCGAAGGGAGATTCCAATTGATCAGATACGAAGCGTTCGAGCCGCACCTGTTCGACGAGAATGCCGCGGAGGAGCAGGCCCATTGCGGCAGGGACACCACCCGCACCGAACGAATCGGCGAGAGGGAATACCTGAATGACCGGCTGAACGGTAACCGGCCCCGCGCCGCCAGTATGGCGTCGGCGAAGCTGGCGATGATCGTGTCCTTGTTGTGCTCGAACCATTGTACCGTGGTGAACTGGTGTATGTCCCAGCTCAACCCGGCGCCATAGTACGGGTCGAAGGGTGACGTGGCTTTGGGTTTAGGCATGCCCGGTGTAGCCGTAGGCCCCGGTGTGCCAAAGCTCATGAAGCGTCGGTCGAGCGGTATCGGGTAGGTCGGAGTGGGCGGGTGGTACGGGCGGACGGTCGGTGTCGGGGCAGCAGTAGGTGTTGCTGGAGCAACGTGCTTGTCAGTGCCTCCACAGGCCACCAGAACAAGTAGAACGAACAAGGCCCTGCTCAGCCACGCTACGATCATCCCCGCTCCCCGTCACCTGGTCGTCCTCAGCGTCACGTACTTCGCCAGTGTGCGCCCGTAGTTCACTTCCTGCTCATAGGAGTCGCCAATGCCGGACTCGCGAACGATGGCGGCGGCCGTCAGGACGCTGACGACATCTGGGTACATGATGCCGAAGAGAATGACGTGGGCTCCCTGTTCTCTATGCGGCGCGCCCTCGTACATCGCCCTCAGTCTCGCGCCAGCCTGCGCCAGTGTCATTCGCGGCATGGTGCGTCACCCTCTCTCTCTGCCGGGAAGATGTGGGCCACTAGTGTACACATCATCGAAGACTGAAATTGTGTCCACGAAGCCATTCTTCCTGTGCGCTTCAACCTCGTCACTCAACAGGTTGGCCCGTCCCAACAGCCCCTCTATATCGGCGTGTAGCTCCAAACCTTGGTGCCGCGCTATGACTGCCAGAAGCTCTGCAATGGCGTCGAACGCGCCGACTGCGTACTGAGTATCTGCCGCAACCTGCTTATCCCTATCTCCCAACATCACTTCTCGACTCCTTTCTTTTTCTATTGGCCAGCCTGTGTCTTCAGCCAGGCGACGAACCGTTCCGTTTACTTTGGGGGTTTTCTCACCCAACGCTGTTCCTGCTAGACCCCGCAATTTGATGGAACCGCTCCCTTCCGCGCCTATGGTATTTTTCGAGTCACCGCAACGGCGGGTGCGACTGCCCGTCCGAGTTACTACCCCAGCAGATGATCACCCCATCCTCTCGCAGACCACACGTGTGATCCCGACCACTGGATATGTCGGTGAAACGCACATCTTCTGGTGGAGAGGATTGCCCGTATTCGTCAGATCCCCAGCACACAGCAGCCGAATCTGGACGCAGGCCACATGTGTGTCGCCATCCACTGGATATCTGCGTAAGACGCAAATCGTCCGGCGGCGAGGCTCGCCCATCCCAGTTGCTTCCCCAACAGACGACAGCCCCAGTGTCTAGTAAACCGCAGGCGTACCTGTCCCCGGTGCTGATTGATGTGAACCCTCCGACTTGCGGCGTTGAGGACACCACCTGGCCATACTCCTCCCAACACACGACGTAGCCGTCGTCCCGCAAACCACAGCCGAACAGACGAGGGGGGTACTGTGAAGTTTGGATGCTTATGGACACGAAACGTTCATGGGCTGGGGGTTCGTAACTCGGCTCTGAACAATGCGTGACACCATCTGCTCGCAATCCACAGGTGATCCACTCAGCGCTGCTGGTGATGGATGTGTACTGCTCGCCTTTAGGCAGTAACGAATGCGATCCCCATGGCGACCAACAGGCCGCAGTCCAGTCGTCTCGCAAACCACAGACATAGGTGCCCCCACCGTTTATGGTGGAGAATCTATCGTCGCCTGCAGGTGGTCTCATCAGACCCCTGCACACGACTGTCCCGTCTTTACGCAGGCCACATGTGTACCCACGCTGATCACTGTCGCCGACCGTTAAGTCCACGAACGGAGGAAGTGGCGTGGGCGTGGGGGTCGGTGTAAAGGTCGGCGTCTGAGTCGGCGTCGGCTCGGGAGTTGGGGTTGGCACTGGCGTCGGCGTCGGCTCCGGAGTTGGGGTAAACGTAGGTGTAGGCGTAGGTTCGGGCGTCCACGTTGGGGCAGGCGTCCATGTCGGGGCAGGTGTTGGCGTTGGGACTGCCACCCACGTGGGCGCGGGCGTCCAGGTGGGAACTGCGGTCCACGTTGGAACCGGCGTCCACGTTGGGGCCGACGTAGGACCTGCGGGAGTAGGGGCAGCCGCCTGTCCGCCCAGCAGCCCGGCGAACTCGGCCGCGGAGACGGCGAGGCCGACGCCGGCCACGGGCCGACCGCTCTGCGTCTCCGACACCCTCAAAGTGTTGACGCCGACAGCTTCCCCGGCCATGTTGACCAGCGGGCCGCCGCTGTTGCCGGGGTTGAGCGCCGCGTCGGTCTGGAGCAGGTCGACGCCATCGACGCTCCTCACCGCCGATATGATGCCCCGCGTTACCGTCAGGGATATGCCAAGGCCCTCGGCGACCGCAGGGTAGCCAAGCGCCAGCACCTCGTCGCCCAGGCGCATCTGTCCCGCATCCCCCACGGCCAACGCGGTGAACGGCCCGCCGCCCCGTATCCTCACCGTGGCAAGGTCGGTCATGTCTTGCGTTGCTACGACCTCGCCGGAGTAGCGACGGCCGTCAGAGAGGATCACCTCCACGCTGTCGAAACCGTCAACGACGTGGCTGTTCGTAACCAACAGACCGTTGGGGTTGACGATGAATCCAGAGCCGCCGCCCGGACCGGCGACCACCTGCACGACCGCCGGATGAATCCTCTCGACCAGCTCGGCAAGCGCGCTCCGCGTCTCCCCCGTCAGTGCCTCACCCCCAACAAAGTTGATATGGATTGCGGACGCGTCCGCCTGAGTCACCCCCGGCGTGACCGTCGATACCGCCGCAGGCGTATCAGAGCCTTGACTTGAGCAGGCGGCCAGGGCCACCAGGAGCAGGCCGAACAGGGCGAAGCGCATTACGGTCTCCCTCCCACGATCACCAGATGCACCTCGCCCGGGCCGTGGACGCCGGTGACGAGTTGGTGCTCGATGTCAGCGGAGCGGCTGAGGCCGGTGATGATGTTCATGTAGGTTCCGTCGACTTACGGCGGTTAGTAGGAACAGCGTTGGGTGAGAAACCCCCAAAGTAAACGGAACCGCCGCGCTGCACGATGTGGCGCTCGATCACTTCGGCGTACCGCTCTTTCGTCCCCTGTCTGCGGCGCGGCGTCACCACCTCCGCCATCCACCGATCGAGCCACTCCCTCGGCGTCACCCAACCCATCGGCAGGCCCATGCCCTGGTCCAGCGTCGACAGCAGCTCGCGCGGCCTGCGCTGGGCGTAGCGCTTCGACCCCCGCACCGTCACATACTTGCGGCGCCGCTTCCCCGACAAGTCCCGCCCCACGTCCAGCGTCAGCTCCCACGTGCCGGAGCTACGCTGTCTAATAGAACCGTTCATCGTTCCAAGTGTTTCTGAACCCCGTAAGTAAACGGAACGCTATTTTTCATTACTTTCTTTCTTCAGTGCTATCAGTTCTCGAAGTGCGTTCCGTATGGCTCCTAGCCTCGCCAGGATCCAACCGCCCAATATCCACAGTGAAATGAAAATGAACCAGAGCACGGCAGCAGCCGAAGTGTCGTCCCGTATCACCGCAACTTTAACGTAAGTCTCGCCCACCGTACTTCCACAGCCGATAGTCAGGACGATCAGCAAAGGCGACAGGATTAACAGCTTCTTCAATATGTGCCTTCCAATCCCAGCAGTCTTGTGAGACGTTGGAGTTCTCGTCTTCCTTTATCGGTGAGACCGTCTATCGCTGGATGCCATGGGATTTCGTGAGGATTGATTTCGTGATTTTGCCCGGTGTTGTAGACATGCGGTTGGTAGTGGCCTTGAATGGTCGCTACCAATTCGTTACCCATGCAATAACTTATCTCGTCCTTCGTAACATCAACGAGCCAGAGCCTACTGCTATAAGCCTCCCGCAGTATTTCCCACAATCGAGATTCTTTCATTGGCCAACCCCTTCCCTCGCTGTCCTCGCGTCCGACACAGATCGCATCTTGGTCGGGTACTGCTCGAAATCGCGCTTCATTTCCTCACGAATGAGAATCCGCACGAACGATGAGGCAGACACCCCGCGAGATTCGGACTCCAACATGACATACGCCCTTTCGTCGGGCGTGAGCAAGACACGGACTTCTTTCGTTCTCCTCTGCGGCATAATGGCCTCCCTTTCCTACCGCCAGTACTCGTACACCCTCTCGCACTCCTCATACCAAAACCCCACTTCGCCCTGGTCGGTGAGACGGCCATACTCCCGGGCCAAGTCGAAGAACCCAGTACCAGGGATCTTGGTGTCGTCAAGAACCACCAGGGCAGTCAGCATCGGCCTGCCATGACGATGCTCGTAGCGCGATATGGGCTCCAGAATGACTCGCCCCACCGAGCGTGCGATAACGCCAGTCAACTCTCCGACCACGCCGTAGGTTGTAGTAGTCGACGCCCTCGCCACTTCCGAAATCAAAAAAGACCGCGCTACGTCCACACGACGCTCAAGCACCCTCCCACCCCCTCTCTCTGCCGCGAGGATCTGGGCCACGAGTGTACACACTATCGAATATTGCAATTGTGTCCACAAAGCCAGTCTTCCTGTGCGCCTGAAACTCGTCACTCAACAGGTTGGCCCGTGCCAACAGCCCCGCTATATCGTCGTCTAGCTCCAAGCCTTGCTTCTGCGCCATCACTGCCAGAAGCTCCGCAATGGCGTCAAATGCGCCGAGCGCATACTGAGTATCCGCCGCAACCTGCGCATCCCTATCTCCCAACATCACTTCTCGACTCCTTTCTTTTTCTATTGGCCAGCCCGTGTCTTCAGCCAGGCTACGAACAGTTCCGCTTACTTTGGGGGCTTTCTCGCCCAATGCTGTTCCTGCTGAACCCCGTAAGTGAACGGAACCTCTTCTGTATGTCGCTCAGCTTTTTCAGAGCGGCCTCTTTCTTCGAGAGACTTCTGAACGACTCTGGGCAGGCCTTCAGCGTCTTGGCTGGCGTCGAGGGCCTGTTCTTTTAGCCATCCGCTCAATCGCTGCCGAAACAACGGAATCACCACGAAGCTGCTGAAGCAGTCGTGCGGCAAAGTGTGAGTCGTGGCCCGGCGTAAAGAAGCCTGCTCTCGTTAGCGCGCCGCATCCACAATGGCATCTGCCAGTCGGATACCTGTCCCGGTGTCGGCTAAACTCTTCAATCACGCCGCTTGGCTCAGAACTGGACCTATACACACAGCCCTCCCTTACAGTCCGCAATAGTAGCAGGCCGCCCCGGAGGGCCCTACTTCCACGTAGCTAAAGAGTGTTGACATCGATTTTCACGCGCGGGCCGGACTGAGAATCGCCCGCATCCCAGCCTAACTGCTGGTCGCGGGCACTGACAGCGAACGGCGGACATCCGTTGCCTGCTGGACATGCAACCTGCGCCACCGCTGGCGGCACGTAGCGCAAGAGTATGAGCCAGCCTCACTATTGTGCAACTTCGCATTATTCTGTTCTTCTCCGCCTCCCGGGACCGGCGCGGCTAGCGCGCGCGCCCGCGCCTGATCCGGATAGCAATGCCGACGCCGACCGCCGTCGCCACTAGCAGTACGATCACGATTACGAGCCACGCCGGCGGGCCTGCCTGGTCGCGCGGTTCCATCGCTGGCGCGGCGGTCGCCGTCGGCTCCGGCGCGGGCGTCGCCGTCTCGGGCGCGGCGGTGGGCGCGGGCGCGGCGGGCTCGGCGGCGGGTACGACCGCGGGCGTGAACGTGGCGGTTGGCGCGGGCGAGGGCGTGGCCGTCACCGGCGCGGGCGTGGCCGTCGCGCGGGTGGGCGTGGCCGTCGCGGGCGCGGCTGTCGGCTCCGGTTCAGCTGTCGCGGGGGCGCTCGTCGGTTCCGTCGCGGGCGCGGACGTCGGCTCGGGCGCGTGTGTGGCCGTCGCGGGCGCGGACGTCGGTTCCGCCGTCGCTGTCGGCGTGGGCGTGGCTGTCGGCTCGGGCGCCGGCGTGGGCGTCGCGGGGACGGGCGTAGGCGTCGGCTCGGGCGTGGGTGTCGGCGTGGCCGGGAGCGCGACCGTGATCCGGGTGTCGCCCGCGACCGCCCGCTCGTCCCTGTCCTGGTCCTTTATCATGCCGGAGAAGACGTAGGAGCCCTCCGTCTCCGGGGCGGCGACGGTATAGACGACGCTCTCCACGGCGCCGATGAGGATGAAGGAGACGGTTTGGCCGTCGGCATCCACCGCGCGCTCGTCAACGCTGGAGCTTTGGTAGACGAACCCGTCGGGGAGCGTCTCCACAAGCTGGGCGAACGCGCCGTATTGCGCCAGGGCGACGGTGACCTCGACGACCTCGCCGGGCGCGGCGCGGGGAACGGAGAAGGACCGTTCGGCGGTGTGCGACGACGCCAGAGCGTCGGGATGAGTAAACAACGACAGGAGCGTCGCCAGGGCCGCGGCAGCGATGAGCAGCGCCGAGCGTCCCGCCTTGCTCAGGTTCCTAGTTTTCATGGTCTTCATGCTGTCTCTCTCGAATTCGTCAGTTGGTGAAATAGACCCTGGCGATGTCCAGCATCTCTTCCAGCGTCAGCCGGCCGCCGAAGTAGTCGCGCAGCGCCGACATGACCTCGCCCAGGTCCAGTTTCTCGTCGCCGTTGGCGTCGTAGCCGCCCGCCTTGCCGGGCAGTTGGACGTCGGTGACGTTGACGGTCACGGCCAGTTGGCGGCTCTCGCCGGAGCCGTCGGCGTCGCTCGCCGTCACGACGAGGACGTAGGTCCTGCGCCCTTCCTCGTAGTCGAACGCGGCGCCCGTGCCGACGGTGATCTGGCCGGTGCTTTCGTCTATGGAGAACTTGGCGTCCTGGCCGCCGAGGCTGTACGTCAGCGCGTCGCCCTCGGGGTCCGTCGCCGTGACGGGGTCGCCAACGGCGTCGCCCCCGGTCGCGTTTTCGGGCACGGAGCGGGTCACGGGCGGCCGCTCGTCGAACCGGGGAGGCTGGTTGACGACGGCCGCGGCGCCGCCGCCTCCGCCAGCGCCGCCTCCGACTCCAGTGCCGCCTCCGCCGCCGCCCGGGCCGCCGCCGCCGACCGTGGGCGGGCCGACGTCGCCGCCCGTGGTGGGCGTGCCGCCGCCGGGGCTGCTCACCGTGACGATCACCTTTCGATACTGGCCGTCGTACACGGAGTCCGAGCTGGCCGCGTTGTGATTGATCCGCGTGGTGCCCGGTGCGACGCCCCGCACCGTGACTCGCTGCGGAGCCTCCCAGTTCTGCGGCGTGAACGTCAGCGGCGACGGCGTGACCGTGGCCCTGCTCGGGTGCGCGCTGGACAGCGTCACCATCACGTCCGCGGTGGGCGCCACGGTCAGCCGGATGGTGTAGCGGGTCGTCGACCCCGGCCGCACGGTCACGGTCGCCTGGCGGCTGATGCCCAGCTCGGCCTCGCCCCTGCTATCCGGCGGCCCGTCGCCGTCGCCGGTGGGCGTTGTGGGCGTGGTGGGCCTGGGCGGAGGCGGGTCGGTCGGGTTCGACGTGGGCGCGTTAACCCTCACGTTCAGGGTCTCGGCAGCGTTGTTGTACGCGCCGTCCGTGCTCGCCGCCGTGTGCGTGATCCGCGTGCTGCCGCGCGCCACGGCCCGCACCGTGACCTGCTGCGGCGCCTGCCAGTTCTGCGGGGTGAACGTGAGCGATTCCGGCGACACCGTCGCCTTGGACTCGTCCTCGCTCTGGAGCGCGACCGTCACTGCCGCGCTGGGGCGCGTGGTCAGCCGCACGGTGTAGTTGGCGGACGTGCCCTGCTGCGAACCCGCGCCCTCGGCCACCGTCACGATGCTCTCGCTCAGCAACAGCCCCGGCGTGTCTATGTCGGAGATGCCGATCTCGAAGTTGAACAGGTTCTGCGAGAACGTGACCGTGAGGCTCGGATTCGTCGTCGCCGTGAACCGCAGGGTCTTCGACCCGTCCACGGTCTGGTCCGTGGGCAGCCGGATGACGGCCGTGGCCGTGGTCTCCCCCGCCGGGATGACGAACGGCGCCGGGAAGGTGTAGTCGCTTGGCTGCGCCGGGTCCGATGCCGTCGAGTGTGGGGTTGCGCTGGTGGTGTCCAGCACCAGCGTCACCGTCACCCCGCCCTGGTCCGCCGGGACGTCCAGCGTCGCCCGCACCGTCACCGTCTGCCCCTCCCGGACGTTGGCGGTCGATTGAGCCAGAGGGTGGTTGGGGTTGTCCAGCCGCACCGACGTCGGAACGTCCTCGCTGTCGATGGTGATGACGGCCTGCAGGTTGCCCGCCGGCTTGCGCTGGAACAGGTCCTCCACGTCCCGCGCCGGCGTCCGCGCAGGGGCGAAGCCCAGCCGGATGGTCTCGTCCGGCTCGCCGAGCGCGTCGTCGCAGATGGTTATGGCGAGGTCCTCGGTGGTCGCGCCCACGGGGATGGTGACCGTCTTGTTGGCGATGTGGAAGTCCCCCTGCCCGTTCGTGCAGGCCGTTGCGGAACTCGCCTCGCGCGCGGTGCTGTCCGGCAGCGCCCGCACGGTGAACGCCAGCGGCTCGGCCGCGGCGCCGCTTACGATCACCGGCACGGTCAGCGTCCCGCCGGTGACGTCCTCTATCACCGTGGCTTGGTAGACGTTGGTCCGCGCGGCGTTGTTGCCGAAGGCGATTGTCGCCTCGCCGCCGTCGTCGTCGGTGTAGGAGATCGTCACGCTGCCCTTGCCGCTCCTGGCGGTCCACGACTGCCGCGAGGCCCTGACTTCGATCCGCTTCACGCCCACGGTCGGCGCGTCGTCGTCCGGCAGCGTGACCGACGCGTCCGCGCGGCGCTTGCCCTCCGGCACCGTCACCGTCACGCCCCGCTCGTCGTCGACGATGGTGACGGTCAGGCCCGTCCCCGTCAGGGTGGGGCCGGTCGACGCCACCGTCAGCACGATGGTCTCGTTGTCCGGGTCGTCGTCCTGTCGAGTGGTGAGCGTAACCCACCCGGAGGTCTTGCCCGCCGCGATGCTGATGGTCGTCGGCAGCGTGTAGTCCGTCGTCTCCGCCGTGGAGGACATGTCCACCGTCAGCGTCACCGTGGTGCCCGATACCGACGCCTGGTTCAGCGTGGCGATGACCAGCAGGCTGCCGCCCTCGTTGACCCTGTTCATGGGGGCGTTGGTTGAAAGAGCCAGACCCCCGGGGGTGACGGCCGCCGTCGCCACCGTCACGTCCACCGAGCCGACCGTCGCGCCCTCGTAGCTCGTGTCGGCGCTGGTGGCGGTGTGGGTGATCATGGCCGTGCCCGTGGCGACGCCTGTCACGGTGAACTCCTGCGGGGTCGCCCAGTTCGACGTGGTGAACGTCCGCGACGCCGTCACGGTCGCGTTGGATGCGGTGCCGCTGTTGGCCGCGATGGTGACGTTCGCCGTCGGCTGCGAGTTCAGCCGCACGGTGTACGTCGACGTATTCCCGGCGCCGCTCGCCGTCACCGTCAGCGCCGTGTGGCTCACGGTCACGCCCGCCGTGCCGACTATCGGCTCCGGCTCCACGGTCCACACCGCGTTGAACGCCGTCCCGCCCATCGGTGCGATGGTGTCCGCAGTCAACTCCAGCACGACGGTTTCCCCCTCCTCGGCGGTGACCGTGCTCAGCCCCGACTCCTTCTCCACCAGGGCGAACGTCGTGGCCGCCGCCGTCACCCGCGCGGTGAGGCTCGGCAGGTTGACCAGGTTGGTGTACTCGTTGTCCGTCGACGTGACGGTGTGCGTTATCGTCGCCGACCCCGCGGCCACGCCCGTCACCGTGACCGGCTGCGGCGTCGCGTAGTTCGTCGACGTGAACGTCAGCGCGCCGGACACCGTCGCCTTGTCCGTGGCGCTGCTCGCGGGCGTGACGGTCACGTCCCCCGTGGGCTCCTGGTTCAGCCGAACGGTGTACGTCAGTTCCTCCGTGGGCAGCAGGTCCAGCATGGCCGTGTTCAGCGTGATGCCCGCGCCGCTGTCGGTGATGCGGGCGCGCGTCCACTGCGGCCGCACCTGGAGCGTCCGCGACTTGCGCTTGGCGTTGCCGCCTATGTGCAGCAGTTCCTGCTGCTCGGCGCGCGTGTCCTTCACGACAACCACCGTGCCCGTGGCGGAGCTCGCCCCCTCCGGGATGGTGAACGTGGGCAGCTGGACGTCGTTGGGCGACGCGGTGATGCTGGTGCGCCAGGGCCGCAGGTTGAGCGTCACGCGCCAGCCGCCCGGGCCGACGGGGATGTCAGTGGTGGCCGTGACGGTCATCTCCTGGCCCTCGAACAGCAGGACGTCGCCGCCCTGCACGCCCACCTGGCCCATCGGGGCCGTGGTGAGCGTGACCGTGCCAACCGCGTCCTCGCTCTTGATGGTGATGCGCGCCGTCGCCCCGGCCCCGACCGTCTCCTCCGACCCGCCCCGGTCGTAGTGGTCGCCCAGGTCGTCCACCGGGCTGTCCTTGGCGACGATGCGCAGGTCGAGGGTCTCGTCGTCCTCCTCCACGTTGTCGTTGTTGATGGCGATGGCGAGGTTCATGGACTTGGCGCTCGCCGGCCCGAACGTCACCGACTTGGTGCCGATGGTGAAGTCGCGCGGGTTGCCGGTGGCGTTCGTCGGGTGGTCGGTCTCGCGCGCGTTGCCCGTCGACAGCACCTCCACCGCGATCGTGGTGGTGGACTCCGGCAGGTGGTTGACGGCGATGGGCACGTTGAGCGTGCCGACGACCTCCTCGCCGTTGGCGGTGTACCGCGACGTCCGCGTCGCCGTCCCGAACGCGATGTCGGCGTCGCGCTGCTCGTCGTCCAGAATGGTGATGGTTCCCAGCGAGCCGTTGGCGTCGCGCGTGTAGTACTTCTCCAGGGTGGTCCCCGACGTGTCCGCCGCCTTGATCCGCACCTCGATGGTCTGGTCGTCCTCCACCCAATCGTCCTTGGTGATCGTCACGGTGACCGTGTTGCTGGTCGTCGTCGGCGATATGGTGAAGGTCTTGGTCCCGATGGTGTAGTCCGTGCCCTCCGTCGCCGTGCCACCGGACACGACCTCGATCTCGAAGGTCGTTTCCACCGACGGGCTGTGGCTCACCCTGACGGGGATGGAGTAGGTGCCGGTGGTCACGTCCTCCCGCTGGTTCGCCGTGAACTTCATCGTCGACGCCGCGACGCTCCCGAACGCGATTTTGGCGTTCGCGGCGTCGTCGTCCGCGACGGTCAGCGTCGCCAGCGCGCCCTGCGCGTGGCGCGCGTAGTGCTTGTTCAGCCCCGCCGACATCGAGTCCGCCGCCACGATGCGTAGTTCCACCGTCTCGGGGTGCTCGACGAGCGCGTTGTTATTCAGTTGCACGCGGATGTTCTTGGTCGTAGTGCCGGTGTCGCCGAACGACACCTGCTTGTTGGCGAGCACGCGGAAGTCCTCGTGGACGCTGGCCGTGCCCGCGTACTCCGTCGCCGTGCTCGCCGCGAGCACCTCCACCGTGAAGTTGGTGGGGGACTCCGGCAGGTCGGTTATGGTTACGGGCACGTCTATGGTGCCGTCGGTCTCGTTCACGTTCGCCGTGTGCTTGGACGTGATCGACGCGTTGCTCGCGTGGAACGCGACCTTCGCCCCCGGCCGCTCGTCATCGTTGATGGTGAACGTGGTCTGGCGGCTGGTGATGTTGCGCGTGTAGTGGCGGCCCAAACCCGACGCGGTGTCCCCGATGCGCAGGATGATGGTCTGGTCCTCCTCCACAAGCTGGTCGCCCACCACGGTGACCACCAGGTTCTTGGTGGTCTTGGTGGTCATGCTCTGCGTCGTGTCGCCCGGTCCAAAGGTCACGGTGGTCGCGCTGACGATGTAGTCCGTGTTCGCTGTCGCCGTGCCGCCCGTGACCGTGATCGGGATGGTGATGGACGACTCCGGCTTGGCGCTGATCGTCACCGGCACGTTCACCGTGAAGTTCGCGTCCGTCTCCGTCGCCGACACCGGCGACTCCGCCGTCGACGCCGAGTCCGTCCCGATGACAATCTTGGCCTCGTCCGCCTCGTCGTCCTCGATGGTCACCCGCGCCTCGCGGCCGCCGTTGGTGCGCGCGTAGTGCCACCCCAGGTTGTTCGTCGCGCTGTCGTCGATCCACAGCCGGATGGCCTGGTCCTCCTCCACCAGCGAGTCGTCGGTGATGGTGATGGCGATGTTCTTGCTGACCGTGCCGTTCGTGAGGGTGTCGCTCGGCCCGAACATGACCGACTTGGTCCCGATGGAGAAGTCCGTGCCTTCCGTCGCCGCGTCGGTCGACACCGTCGGCAGCGACACCGCGAAGGTCACCGACTTCTCCGGGATGCGGTTGAGGATCACCGGCACGTTGAGCGTGCCGCCCGTCACGTCCTCGTCCACGCTGGCCCTGTAGAGCAAGGTGGACCCCGCGTTGCTCGCGTGGAACGCGACCTTCGCGCCCGTGCGGTCGTCGTCCGTGATGGTCACCTGCGCCAGCCGGCCCATCGCGTGGCGCGTGTAGAGCGCGCCCTTGTTGCCGGCGCCCGAGCCGCCGTCGCTGATCTTTAGCTCGATGGTCTGGTTGTCCTCCAGCAGCGCGTCGTTGGTGATGGTGATGACCAGGTTCTGCGTCTTGTTGTCGGGGCTGTACGGACCGAACGTGACCGACTTGGTGGCGATGCTGTAGTCCGTGCCCTCGGTCGCCGTGCCGCCGATCTCCACCGACACGGCGAAGGTGGTGGTGGCCGCGGGCTTGTGGCTCACCACGACGGGCACGTTGATGGCGCCGCCGGACACGTTCTCCGCGCGGCTGATGGTGTACTTGGTCGTGCGCCCGGAGGTCCCGAAGCCGATCTTGGCGTTCGCCGCGTCGTCGTCGATGATGGTGACCGTCACGCTGTCGGAGGCGCTGACGACGTTCCAGCCCGTCGTGTCGGTGCTCACCGTCACCGTGAACGTCTCGTCGCCCTCCACCAGCGCGTCGGCCACGGTGCTGAGCGGGAAGTTCCGCGTATTCTGCCCCGCCGGGATGGTGAATCCCACGGTGGAGGCCGTTACGTCGTCCGACATGCAGGTGCCGGTCGTGAACGCGGCGACGGTGCCCGCGCTGCAGGCGAAGCTGACGTGCACGCCGCCCGTGGGCGCGTTGCGGCCCAGCGTCACGGTCAGGTTCACGGTGGAGCCCTCGCGCACCGTCGCCGTCGTGGTTGCGAACGTGACCGTCTTTGTGGACGCGCTCACCGTCACCGACACGGAGTCGATGGACAGGCTGCTGGCGTACTTGCTATCGCCGCTGGCGGCGTGGGTGATCGTCGCGGACCCCACCATCACGCCGGTGACGGTGACGTTCTGGGGCCTGTCCCAGTTGTCGGGCGTGAAGGTGAGCGCGCCGGAGGACGTCGCCGTGCCCGTGCTGCTGCTCGTGGGCGTGATGGTTACGTTCGCCGTGGGCTTGGTGTTCAGCCTGACCGTGTAGGTGGTCGACTCGCCCACCTGCGTGCTGGCCGAGGTGGCGCCCAGCGTGACGCCCGCGTCGTCGTTGTCGGTGATGGTCAGCGTGACGCCCGTGACCGTCAGCCCGCTCACCGTGGTCGTGAGTATGACGGTCTCGTTGTCCTCGTCGATCATGTCGTCGACGATGGTGATGGCGCCCGTGGCGGAGCTCTTGCCCGCGCCGATGCTCAGCGTCGGCAGCGCGCCGTAGTCGTCGGAGGCCGTCGCCGTGGAGCCCGAGGCCGCCGTGACCGTAACCGACGTGGTCGTCGCCGCCGGCACGTTCAGCGCGGCGGTGACCGTGACCCTGCCACCGTCCTCCGCGACGGTGTCGCTGCTCAGGGCCAGCGTCAGCGCGCTTGGCGTCAGCGCGTAGCCGTTGACCTTGATGCGGACGCTGCCCCGGTTGGCATGGTTGGTCCAGGCGCTGGCGGCGCCGCCCGTCGGGGGCGTGTTGGCGCTGGTGTAGAAGGACGTGTCCGCGATGGACCATCCGGCGGCCCCGCCCGAGTCCTCCGCGTTCGCCAGCGCCCGGGAGACGCCCAAGCCGGACAGGTCGCCGGTGGTGTAGACCACTATCCAATAGCGGGTGCGCGGTTCCAGCATCGCGCCGCCCGGCGCCGCGAACGTGTTGGCGCCTGCCGCGATGCTGCTCGGCACCGTAAGGTCGAAGAGCTTCTCCTTAGGACGCCGGGGGGTCTCGCCCGAGTTCGACCATATCTCGGCCCGGAAGGTCGCGCTGGTCGTCGCGGAGCCGGTGAGGTGCACCACCACGCCGGTCAGCCCGTAGTACCCGCCGTGAGTGCCCGTGTTGAACGCCTGGGCGTGGGCCTTGCCGCCGAAGTCGCCGTTGGTGTTGGCATTGTTGCTCGACTGCCGGCCCGTGTTGCTGACGAGGTCGCCCGCCGTGCCGGTGTGCGTCGCGCCCGAGTTGGCGGAGCCCTTGACGTCGATCTTCCGCTCACCGGAAAAGTCCAACCAGGAACCCGTGCCCCCCGCGAAATCGCCCCTGCCCTTGTAGTGCGAGCCGTCCGCGATACTCCAGCCCTGCGCCGCCCCGGCGTCCTCGTTATTCGTGCCGGTGTTGCGAACGAGAAGATTATTCCCGAGGTCCTCGGTGGAGTAGATGATGAACTGGTAGGTGGTGTTGGGCAGCAGCGTGGTGCTCATCGGCGCGGTGAAGGCGTTGGCGCCCGACGTTATGCTGGACGGCGTCGTCAACTCGATGCTCTTCGCCCCCGGCTCGCCGCCCAGGTCGGACCACACCTCCGCCTTGACCTTCGTCGCGGCGATGGTGCCTGTGGGCGCAAGTTCGACCTCGATGCTGTTCAGGGTGTAGCCGGTGATGTTGGGCCCGGTGGTGAACGCCTGGGCGTGCGCGAAATTGAAGTCGCCGCTGCTTGTGTGCTGAGCCTGTCCCATGTTGCTCACCAGCGTGTCGGGGGTCTGTGCCCCGGCGGGCGCGGGCCGGAGCAGCAGCATGAGGGCGGCGGCAATGGCGAGCAGCAGGGCGACGCGGGGGTTCAGGATGCGTGTCATGCCGCGCGCCGCGAACAAGAAGGGCGAACACCGAAACAGAACAGATATTCGGGGGGGGGGGGGGGGG
>DAOUJZ010000045.1:0-75677 GCA_034421955.1 Dehalococcoidia bacterium
TCGTCACCCCCATCCTAACCTTCCCCCTGCGAGGGGGAAGGGACTGCGGGGATGCCTCTAGCCCGCCACCTTCCATTCCGGCACGAGCTGGCCGTTGGCGGTCTCCTCGAACACCACCTCGACGGCGGCGCCCACCGGCACTTCGTCTATCGGCACTCCCGGTAGGTGGGAGTACATCTGGATGCCCTGGTCCTCGTCCAGCATGACCACGGCCAGGTTGAAAGGCTGGTCCTCCTGGAGCGAGGCGATCGGGCAGTCGTAGACGACGCAGTAGTTGTAGATGGTGGCTTTGCCGCTCATCTGCTTCCACTCCAGGCCGTCGGCCAGGCCGCACGCGGAGCACGACTCCAGCGGCGGATTCTGCAGGCGGTCGCAGGCAGAGCAGTTCTGGATGACCAGCCGCTGCTCGTTGGCCGCGTCCCAGAAGGGCTTGGTAAGTTCGTCGGGTATCACGCCCTGTTTCACCATGTCGGTAAGACCTCCATTGTGTTTGAGACAGATAATAGTACAAAGCGCGCCCGAATCCAACCGGCGGGCCGTGAGCGCCGCCCGCACCGCCATCGCCGCCCCTTCCATCGTCATCGCCGCGAGAGGGGGAGGCGAAATGTGCTCAATTCTGCGCCATTCCGCACATTCCCTAGCTGGGAGCGGCCGCGATCGCGCTCAATTCTGTCCTGCCGATATGGGCGTTTTGGCGCACAAACGTCCTGTCGCGTGGCAGAAGAGTACAAGGGTAAGGGGCGGTGGTCAGTGCCGCGCTCGCGCTATCACCCCCATCCTAACCCGTTCGACAAGCTCAGGGCAGGCTCTTCCCCGTGCGAGGGGGAAGGGACACAAGAAAGGCGCGGGGTCGGTCCCTCACGCGGGCGGGTTTGAAACCCGCCCCTACCGTGGGCGATAATAGCACCGATGTGCGGGTATTTCAATACCGTTGGCGAGATTGCGGTAATTCGGCGAATCTGTGGGAAGAAATGGCGCACGAATGGGAACTGGTGGGACGTGGATGAGAATGGGTGAGACACGGCTGGGAACGGGTGGCGCAGGAAAGTGACGGAATTTTCGAGGTGCGGGGGTTTCCGGGGAGTGTCAAGGGTGTGAATTGGTCTGTGTCCTTGCCATGCGGCGCAACGCCAACTAGAATCCGGCAATGAGGCCTCTTTTCAAACCACGCGAACCACACTGGCCCTCCTGGGCTGCTGGCGGGGACTTCCGACGCCGCGCCGAGTCCGCCCTCACGCACCCCGCGACGGTCGCCGCGCTGGGCGTGCTGCTGCTGAACGACCTGCTCCTCAAGGCGCTGTGGCCCCACGCGTGGCTAACCGGCAAGCTCAGCGACCTCGCGTGGGTCGTGTTCGCGCTGCCGCTGCTGGCGTTCCTGCTGTCCTTCGCGGTGCGGGGCAACCTCCGCGCGCAGCGGCTGGCGTTCCTTGCCGCCTACGTCGGTCTGCCGGTCCTCTACGCCGCGTTCAACACCTTCGGCCCGGTGCACGACTGGATCATGCGCGGAATCGCTCTGGCGGGCGGGGCCGCAGGGTCTCCGCGGGACGCGACGGACTCGCTGGTCATACCGCTGGCGTGGGGCGCGGCGTTGTGGGTGTGGCGGCGGGAAGTGCCCGCGGCGGGGACCACGCGGCTGAGGTGGGCGGTGCTGGTGGCGGGGGTGGCGGCGCTGGCGAGCGTGGCGACTTCACCCCCAGACACCCTGTACGGTGTTCAGGGCGTCGGCATCTCAGAAGATGGATCAATTGTCGCGGACGCAGATTTCTGGTTCTACCGCAGCGTCGATGGCGGAGTCTCTTGGAGCGAGGTCGAAGAATGGCCACGGATATCGGGAGAGATAGACTGGGGCGGACAGAGCGTGGAAACGCCGAGGGGCCGTTACTCACTCGATGGCCCACTGGTGAAGTGGGTCGGCACCGACGATACGCAGGCGCAGGTCGTCTACTCTACCGAACATCTGCAACAGAAAGGGAACATCTGGGTCCAAAAGGTGTCCACTGAAGGGCACAGTGAATTGCGGGAACTCGCCACGCGGCCGTTGGCAATCGTCTACGACAATACGAGCGGCAATGTGGTGTTGGCCTTGGGAATCCAGGGCGTCGTAGTCGGGACACCCGACGGGAAGTGGACCACTGTTGCCGTTGGCCGACTCGAGCCAACCGATTTCTCATACCAAGCCAAAACACGTCTGCTGTTATCGGATCTCGAGTTCTGGGCAGCTTCGTTGGGTCTAGCCCTGGCAATGACAGGAATGGCGCTCATAGCCTCTCAGCATCGGCGCGAGGATCTGCTGAGGAGCGTGATTGTCGGTCCGGTCATTGGCATTGCGGTCATAGCGGTGGCATGGTCGCCATCCATCTTGTTGATTCTATTGCTATTGGCAATACTGCCTCTGTCGACCATGGCTTACGTAATCCTTGCAATGGTGATTATTCCACTAGGGGCCACTTTGGTCATTGAATCGAAGCCACGCCGCAGCGAATTTTGGAATCTCGGAGTAATCGGAATAGGCTCACTCGCCGTACTCATGGCAGTCGTCTTAGCCGCCACATTCGGCTTCTCAAGCGACGGCACCGTTGACGATACAGGGTTCAGTGTGCCTGTTCGTGAGTTCGCGAGTCTTGTGGCTTTGGTGCTGGCACTGACCTCCCTGGCAGTCTCCTGGCCGCTTTTGGCGAGACACTGGATTGTGGCTGTTGGCTCTCTGGCGGTTTCGACGGCCCTCGTCGTCCTGTCGTTCATGCTCTGGCTACACTTGGGGGTAACGGATGCATTGACAAAGTCCGCCGCGATCGCTCTTTGTGGTGCGGTAGCATTCCTACTTGCGCGGCACATCAGTCACATAACGCACGTAGAGGGACCTGAATGTCCAACATGCGGGAAACCTACGACGGCCCTTTACACCGTATGCACCGTCTGCGGCGCGAAACTCGCTGAGAGGTAGACGTCTTCGTAGTGGCTATGAGTAGTGGCTAAAGGACCGCTCCATCGCCCCAGAGTCTGCCACTCAGGGAGATGGGGCCGGACTGCCGCTAGTCCCCTTCCCCCACCACCGGCGCATGCGCTCGGCCACCTCGCGCTCGTAGCCCTGGTCGCTCGGGTCGTAGTAGCGACGGCCCGCAAGGCTTTCGGGCAGGTTCTGCGTAGGCGTGAAGTGGCCCTCGTACTCGTGGGCGTAGCGGTAGCCCTTGCCGTAGCCCATGTCCTTCATCAGGCCCGTGACCGCGTTGCGCAGGTGCAGCGGCACCGGCTCGTTGCGGGTGTGCCGCACGTCCTCCATCGCCCGCTCTATGGCGGAGTAGGCGGCGTTGCTCTTGGGGGCAGTCGCCAGGTAGACCGTCGCCTCGGCGAGCGGGATGCGGCCCTCCGGCATACCGATGAAGTGCACCGCCTGCTGCGCCGCCACCGCCACCGTCAGCGCCATGGGCGCCGCCATGCCGATGTCCTCCGCCGCCAGTACCACCAGCCGCCGCGCCACGAACAGCGGGTCCTCGCCCGCCTCCAGCATACGCGCCAGCCAGTAGACCGCCGCGTCCGGGTCGGAGGCGCGCACCGACTTGATGAACGCCGAGATGGTGTCGTAGTGGAGATCGCCCGCCTTGTCGTGTCGCAGCGAGCGGCGCTGCATCGCCTCCTCGACCACCGGCTGGGTCACGAGCCGCGCGCCGACCGCGTCCGGGGGCGTGGCGGACACCGCGAGCTCCAGCGCGTTGAGCGCCGAGCGGGCGTCGCCGTTGGCGAGGTTTACCAGCGCGGCCAGGGCGTCGTCGTCCAGCGCGGCGTTCGACTCGCCGAGTCCCCGCTCGCGGTCCGCCAGCGCCGTGGCGACGATGCCCGCCACCTCGTCGTCGGTGAGCGATTCGAGCGCGAACACCCGCGCCCGCGACAGCAGCGGCGACACCACCTCGAACGACGGATTCTCCGTGGTCGCGCCGATGAGGGCGAACGTGCCGTCCTCGACGTAGGGAAGGACGACGTCCTGCTGCGCCTTGTTGAAACGGTGGATCTCGTCCACGAACAGCAGCGTGCGCTCGCCGTGGGTCCCCAGCCGCTCCCTGGCCTCCGCCGCGATGCGCCGCAGGTCGGCCACGCCCGACGCGACGCCGCTGACGCGCTCGAAGTGGCTCCTGGTCTGGCCGGCTATGAGAGTGGCCAGCGTGGTCTTGCCGGTGCCGGGCGGCCCCCACAGGATGATGGAGGGTAGCTGGTCGGCCTCGATGCTGCGGCGCAGCACCGAGTCGGGGCCGACGACGTGACTCTGCCCGACGAACTCGTCGAACGTGCGGGGCCGCATCCGCGCCGCCAGCGGCGCGCCGCGCGCCAGCTCCCGCCTCGCCCTGTCCTCGAACAGCGTCACGGCTTACACCATCACCCCCATCCTAACCTTCCCCCGTCGAGGGGGAAGGGACTACTGGGTAGTCCCCTTCACCCTCACCTCAATCCTCTCCCGTCGAGGGAGAGGAGGATAATCGGACCCGCTAGTTGCTGCGGTTGGTGGGCAGGAACGGCAGCAGGATGTCGGCGAGCGACTGGACGTTGCGTGTCTGTATCCACACGCTGCCGCTGCCATGGAACTTCATCACGAGGCCCTCTCCACCCGCTATCAGCGAGCGGATGCCGCCCACCTTGCCCACCGAGTACTCCACATCGTCCGTGAAGGCCACGAGGTGGCCCGTGTCCACCACAAGCTCCTTGCCCGGATGCACCGGCACCTGCTTTATCGCGCCGAAGGAAGTGATGTACACGACGCCGGAGCCGCCCTTGGAGAACGCCCGGAGGAAGAACATGTTCTCTCCGCTGAACAGGCCCCTGAGCCCCTGGAACTGCGTGTCGGTTTCCACGTTCTCGGTGGACGCCATGTAGGACCCGCCCTGGATGAACAGGTTTTTGCCAGGGTCCAGGCGGAACGGGACGATGTCGCCGGGGGTGGACGGCGCGAGGCTGACCCAGCCGCCACCCCTCTGCGCGGTGAAAGTGTTGACGGAGAAGGACTCGCCGCCCATCATCCTCTTAAGGCCGCCCATTATGCCGCCGCCTCCCATGCCTGTGGCCATGTCGACGCCCTCTTGCGCCACCATCGCGCCCGGCTCGGCCTTTATCACCTCGCCAGAGTCGAGTTCCACCGTCAGTAGTGTGTAACTGGGTTCGTATTCTATGGTCGGTCTCACGATGCAATCTCCTGTGATTCAGTTTCGGATATGTACTGCTTTGTGCAACGTTCGATGCGCCGGTTTTGTCAGGACCGGCCTAGTTCCGCAGCGCCGCCACCAGCCCGGCGAGCAGCGCGTCCTCCTCGTCGGGGAGCACGGTGCGCGGGTCCAGCAACAGCGCCTCGCGCTCCACGCGCCCGATCACCGGCGGGTCCGACGCGCGCATCCCCTCGGCCAGCCGCGCCGCGCTCGCGTTTTCCCGGGACACGGACAGCGCCCAGGTCGGCAGCGTCTCGCCCGGCAGGCTGCCGCCGCCGATGGCGGATGTCGTTTCGACGACCTTCGCGTCGCACGATCCGCCGCCCAGCGCGCGCCGCCAGCGTTCGGCCCTGGCGCGGAGATCGTCCGGCTTGGCGCCGATCATACGCCAGACCGGTACCTCCCCCTCGGCCTCGCCCTTCACGTAGTGGAGCAGCGTCGCGTTCAGCGCCGCCATGCTCAGCTTGTCGATGCGCACGGCCCGTGCCAGCGGATGCCGGGACACCACGTCCACCATGCGACGGCTGCCGGCGATAATGCCCGCTTGCGGCCCGCCTAGCAGCTTGTCGCCGGAGAAGAACATCACGTCCACGCCCGCCGTTGCGCTCTCCTGCGGCATCGGCTCGTGCGCCAGGCCGAACCGCTCGGTCTCCAGCAAGCAGCCGCTGCCAAGGTCGTGCAGCACCGGAACGCCCCGCCTGCGGCCGATCTCCGCAAGCTCGGCTATTTCGGGCGAGTGTGTGAAGCCCATCACGCGGAAGTTGCTCGCGTGAACGAGCAGCAGCGCGCCCGTGTCGTCGCCGATGGCGTCCTCGAAGTCGCGGGCGTAGGTGCGGTTGGTTGTGCCAACCTCCACGAGCGCCGCGCCGCTCTGCCTGAGCACGTCGGGGATGCGGAAGCCGCCGCCGATCTCCACCGCCTCGCCGCGCGAAACGATGACCTGCTTGCCGGCGGCGATGGCGGCGAGACCCAGCAGCACGGCGGAGGCGTTGTTGTTCACGACCATGGCCGCCTCTGTGCCGGTCAGTTCGCAGACGTGGCGGGCCACCGCCGCCTGGCGTGAGCCGCGCCGCCCGGTGGACAGGTCAAGCTCCAGGTCGCCGAAGCCTGCCGCCGCCTCTCGCACGGCGTCGGACGCCGCGTCGCTCAGCGGCGCGCGGCCCAGGTTGGTGTGCAGCACGACGCCTGTGGCGTTGATCACGCGGCGGGGCCAGGCGCCGAAGCGCGCCCGCGCCTGTGCCGCGACGTCGCTCGCCAACTCGTCGAGACCGGGCGCGTCGGCGCCGTTATCGGCGATGCGCCGCCTGGCGACGGCGAGCCGGTCCCTGACCAGCTCCAGGACGGCGCGACGCGAATAGGTGCGCGACAGCGCGTCCACACGCGAGTCGCTCATCACCCTGTCGACGCTCGGCAGCGCCCTGAATCGCGACGCCATCTTCCACTCCCGTTCAAAGGTGTAACACGCCTCAATTATAGCGCACCATCCTGGCCCGGTATTGGTGCGCGCTGGACATCAAATGAAGCGTTAGTCCCCTCTCCCAAGACTGGGAGAGGGTTAGGGTGAGGGTTGAGGATGTGGCAGGCCGTTGACAATCGTGTCCGATGGCGAAAGAATCGAGTCCAACGCTCGTACCGACACCAATGCGAGAAAGGCACCTTTCCCATGCTGCGAAACACGTTCCTGCACCTGCCCGGCATCGGCTACACGTACGAGCGGCTGCTGTGGGAGTCGGGCGTGCTGACGTGGGAGGATTTCATGGGTGCGCCGTCGCTGCCTTCTGCGTTGCAGAGGCGTAGGGAGCGGCTGCTCCGGCTGGTCGAGGAATCGCTGACTCGCCACGACAACGGTGACGCCGCCTACTTCGCGAGGACGCTGCCGTCGCGCGAGTTGTGGCGTCTGTACGCGGACTACCGCGACAGCGCGGCGTTCCTGGACATAGAGACGACCGGCCTGTCGCCGTACTCCAGCTATCTGACGCTGGTGGGAATTCTCGACCGTGACGGATACCACGGATTCGTGCGCGACGACAACCTGCTCGACCTGCGAGAGGCCCTGGAGCATTACGACCTGGTGGTCACCTACAACGGCGCCAGCTTCGACCTGCCCTACGTGGAGCACTCGTTCGGCAACGTGTTCAGGCACGTCGCGCACCTGGACCTGATGTATCCGCTGCGACGGCTCGGCTACGGCGGCGGGCTGAAGAGCATCGAGGCGCGGCTGGGCGTGGGACGTCCATCTGAGTTGAGCGGGCTGAGCGGATACGACGCGGTGCGTATGTGGCGCATGTGGATGATGGGCAGCGCCGCCGCGCTCGAAACGCTGGTGCGCTACAACGCCGAGGACGTGGCGTCCCTGCCCGCGCTGGCCGACCTGGTGTACAACCGGTCGGCCGGGGAGCTTTGGCCGCGTCTCCCCCGGCTCGAGCCGTCCCCGCGCCACGACATCGACCTGCCCTACGACCCGGCCATAGTGGCGGCGCTCACGCGAGGGTGAGCGGACGCCTGCTCCAACCCCGGGCAGCCCTATTGAACGGCGCGAACGGGCGTGCTATTCTCTCCTTGGCGTGGGGCTGACCCCGCCTGCGCGCTCGGCCAGAAGTGCATCAGAATGCATCAGTTTGCAACACGATCTGCCAAAACTCGCCGAGATCTTCGCTCCAGGACTTGACGGCGTGTTCCGAACATACTAGAATGTGCGTGCTAATTCTGTGTTCGGAGATCGGAAAATGCTCGCCAAGTGCAAGACCTGCGCCGTCGTCGGCCTGAACGGCCTCATAGTGGAAGTGGAGGTCGACATCCTTCCCGGCCTCCCTGCCTTCAACATAGTCGGCCTGCCCGACGCCGCCGTGAAGGAGGCAAGCGAGCGTGTGCGCTCGGCTATCCGCAACGCCGGCTGCGAATTCCCGATGCGCCGCGTCACTGTCAACCTCGCGCCCGCCGACCACCGCAAGGCCGGCCCCGCCTACGACCTGCCCATCGCGGTCGCGCTGCTCGTAAGCTCCGGCCAGATCGAGGACATCCCCAACTCGTCCGTCTTCCTGGGCGAGCTCTCCCTCGACGGCACGCTGCGCCACACCAACGGCATTCTGCCGATGGTGGCCGTGGCGCGCGAGGAGGGCTTCAAGCGCGTGTTCGTGCCCGCGCCGGACGCAAACGAGGCCGCGCTGGTCGACGGCGTGGAGGCCATCCCGGTCTCCTCGCTGGGCCAACTGCTCCACCACCTGAACGGCGGCCCCAGGATCACGCCCGCGGCGGGCGACGTGGCCACCGACGGCGACGGGTTCGTGTCCGCCGACGGCTGCGGGGGCGTCGTGGACATCGCCGACATACGCGGCCAGGAGCACGCCAAGCGCGCCATCGAGGTCGCGGCGGCCGGCGGCCACAACCTGCTCATGAGCGGCCCTCCCGGCAGCGGGAAGACGCTGCTGGCCCGCAGCCTGCCATCCATCCTGCCCAGGCTCACCCAGGAGGAGGCGCTGGAGGTCACCAAGATATTCAGCATCAGCGGTCTGCTACCCTCCTCGTCGCCGCTCGTCAACCGCCGCCCGTTCCGGTCGCCCCACTACACCATCTCCAACGCGGGACTCGTGGGCGGCGGCCGGATGCCGAGGCCGGGCGAGATAACCCTGAGCCACCGCGGGGTGCTGTTTCTCGACGAGCTGCCGGAGTTCGGTCACTCGGTGCTGGAGGTGCTTCGCCAACCCATCGAAGACAAGGTGGTGACCATCAGCCGCGCCCAGGGAACCATAACCTTCCCGGCAAACTTCATGCTGGTGGCCGCCATGAATCCCTGCCCGTGCGGGTTCGCAGGAGACCCGGGCAAGCAGTGCGTCTGCTCCCCCAGCCAGGTCACACGCTACGCCAAGCGCATCAGCGGCCCGCTGATGGACAGGATAGACCTGTTCGTAGAGGTACCCAGGGTGGAGTACGAGAAGCTCACCAGGCCGCCGGGCTCCGACACGTCGGCGAGGACACGGGAACGAATCGAAGCCGCGCGCATGGTGCAGGCCAGGCGGTTCGAGGGAACGGGACTGATAACCAACTCCGAGATGGGGCCGGTCGAGGTGTGGGAGTACTGCAAGGTGGACGACGCGGCCTCAAGCCTGCTGCGCATGGCGACCAGCCGGCTCCACCTGTCTGCGAGGGCGTTCCACCGGGTGCTCAAGCTCGCCAGAACCATCGCCGACCTGGGCCGCTCGGAGAACGTGGAGGCGCCGCACCTCGCCGAGGCGCTCCAGTACCGCCCGGCCGAGCAGGCGGCCTGAACACTTTCCATGCGACCGACGGCGTGCGGTGGCTGCCTTCTCCCAAGTTGACAGCCCATTGGCCCAACGCTATTCTCAGACTCACACAATCGACACCCGTATGCCGACCGACCGAATAGACGCTCAGGGGGATGAGATGCCGCACGACTACATCGAGGTTGCCGACGTCGGCAACGTGATGGTTATCACCATGGACGACCCGACGACCAGGAACGCCATCGGCTCGGAGATGTCCGCCGAGATCAACGCAGAACTCGACCGGCTGGAGGCGGACCCCAACCTTCGGGCCGTCGTGCTCACGGGCCGCGACCCGTCGTTCTGCTCCGGCGCGAACGTCAAGCGCATGGACCAGTCCGTGCAGGAGCGCAGCAAGGTCGCCGAGGAGCCTATCCCCACCGACATGACCGCCTGGGAATACCTCGAGCACCAGTGGACCAGTCGGGCCGAACCGACGGAGGAGGAGGGCGCGGAAAACGTCCGATTCCTGCCGCTCAGGCTGCACAACCTGCAGAAACCCTCCATTGCCGCCGTGAACGGCTACGCGATGGGGCTGGGACTCGGCATCGCGCTCTCCTGCGACATACGCCTGCTCTCGGAGAACGCCCGGCTGTCGGAGACGTTCATACGGCGCGGGCTGATTCCGGCGGACGGTTCCTGCTGGCAGCTTCCGCGCATGATCGGCCTGGGCAACACCTTCCTGATGCAGTACACCGGCGACGTGATCGACTCGGCCGAGGCGCTGCGGCTCGGACTGGCGAGCAAGGTGGTTGACCATGGGGACCTGATGGAGACCACCATGGAACTGGCCCAGCGCATCGCCGACGGCCCAACTTACTCGATGGCCCTCATCAAGAAGCTGGTGCAGGACTCGCTGTACATCAACCTAGAGCAGAGCCTGCGGCTGGCCGGCCCGGCGCAGGAGATCAGCCGCCGCACCGAGGACCACAAGGAGGGCGTGCGCGCGTTCGTCGAGAAGCGCCGGCCCGCCTACACCGGAAGATAGGCGCGGCGACCGGACGACGGCGAAGCGCATGGAGATGGGCGAGCACCTCCTCGGCGGCATCACGGCCCTGGACCTCAGCGAAGGCGTGTCCGGGCCATACTGCGCCAAGCTGCTGGCCGGCATGGGTGCCGAGGTCATCAAGATCGAGCGCCCCGGCGTCGGCGAGGCGTCCCGCCGCGACGGCCCCTTCCTCGGCGACGATCCCGACGTCGAGACCAGCGCCCCCTACCTGTACCTCAATACCGGCAAGAAGAGCGTGACCCTGGACCTGGAGTCTGAGCGCGGCGCGAATGCCTTGCGCCGCCTGTCCGAGAATTGCGACGTGCTCATCGAGAGCGGCGCGCCCGGCCGCGTGGCGAGTCTCGGCCTAGGCTACGACGGTCTGGCCGCGCGAAACCCCGGCCTGGTGTACGTGTCCATCACGCCGTTCGGCCAGACCGGCCCCTACCGCGACTACGAGGGCGGCGACATCGTGGCCCAGGCAATGGGCGCGCTGATGCACACCGTGGGCCTGCCTGACCGCGAGCCGCTCAGGATAGGCGGCAGTGTCGTGTCGTACGCCGTCGGCGTCGCCGCGTTCTCCGCCGCGATGCTGGCCCTGTACGCCCGCGACTTCACGGGCGAGGGCCAGTACGTCGACGTGTCGGCGATGGACGCGGTGACCGTAGCCCAGATACACGCCTCGATCCACCACCAGTTCGGGCGCGTTCCCGCGAGAAGGGAGAGCGCCCTGGTGCGCGCCGCCGACGGCTGGGTGAGCCCGGGTCTGGAGATAGGGGTGAGGGAGGACATCTGGGCCAGGGTGTGCGATCTGATGGGCGTGCCCGAACTGGCCGACGACCCCGCGTTCAGCACGCGGGAGGCCCGCCGCGAGCACCAGCAGGACGTGCTGGCCATTGTAGGCGAGTGGGCCGCCACCAAGTCCAAGGAGGACATCTACCACACGCTCCAAGGTATGCGCACAATCGCGGGCTACGTCGCCGACGTAGAGGACCTGCTGGACTCCGGCCAGCTCCGGGACAGGGGTTTCTTCCAGGACATCGAGCATCCCCACGCGGGGACGGCAACCTACCCCGGCGAGCCAATCCGGGTGAGCAGCCACACCTGGCATCACGACCGCGCTCCGGTGCTGGGCGAGCATAACGCCGCGATACTGGGCGACCGACTGGGCCTGACCGACGCAGAGATTGCGGAACTGGCGAACGCCAAGGGGCCGGACCATGAATGATCTGCCCTTGAAAGGGCTTCGCATACTCGACCTGACCCAGATCGCCGTGGGCCCCTACGCCACCCTGCTGCTGGGATTCATGGGCGCGCAGGTTATCAAGATCGAGTCCTGCACGCGGATGGACACCAGCCGCGGCTTCGCCCGCCCCTCGACGACCGGCGCCTACAATCTCTACCCCGGAGGCGACCCGGGCGAGCGCCCTTGGAATCGCTCGGCCCACCACGTACAACGCAACGCAAACAAGCTGGACGTGACCCTGGACCTGGCGACTCGAGAGGGCAAGGATCTTCTGCTGGATCTCGCCGCTGTCTGCGACGTGTTGGTCGAGAATTTCCGGGCGTCCGTCATGGACCGGCTCGGCCTGGGCTACGGCGCAGTCTCCCGCGCCAACCCGCAGATTATCTACGCCAAGATCAGCAGCCAGGGCGCAACCGGCCCCGAGATGGACTACGGCTCGCTCGGTTCGACGCTGGAGCAGACCGCCGGACTAGCGTCGATCACGGGCTACGAGGGCGGCCAGCCGCTGATGAGCAACGAGACCTTCCCCGACCCCGTCGTGGGCATTCTCACGGTGGGCGCGCTGATGGCCGCGCTGCGGGCGCGCCTGAGGACGGGCAAGGGCGCGTTCATCGACTTGGCCCAGCGGGAGGTCACGGTGGGCATGATGGGCGAGGCGTTCCTGGATCATGCCATGAACGGCCGGGTCGCCGGGCTTACCGGCAACCGGCATCCCGTTCACGCGCCACAGGGCGTGTACCCGTGCGTCGGTGACGACTCCTGGGTAGCCGTGGAGGTGCGCTCCGACGCCGAGTGGCGGGAACTGTGCGACGCTATAGGTCGTACCGACCTGGCGAAAGACGCCCGGCTCGCCACAGCTACCGGGCGACGACAGCACCACGCCGAGATCGACGAGGCCGTAGCCGCGTGGACTCGCGAGTGCGGCCACTACCAGGCCATGCATCTGCTCCAGGCTCGCGGCGTGCCGGCAGGCGCGGTACTCAAGGGTGGCGAAACGATAGTCGACCCGCACCTCGAGGCGAGGGGCTTCTGGGACACCGTCGATCACCCCGAGGCCGGCGAGTACAGACAAGTGACCACGCCCTGGAAGATGTCGAAAAGCCACCGCATCCAAGCGACGCCTGCGCCCGGACTGGGCGAGCACAACACTTTCGTGCTTGGCGATATACTGGGGTTGCCGGCGTCCGAACTTGACTCGCTGGAATGCCGGGGCGTCATAGGCACGCGGCCGGTGGGCGCCGACTGACCCGCGCGGCCGCCGTTTACACAACGCACTCAATTCACCCTGGGAGGTATACGATGGGCCCCAAACTGGTTGACTACCTGTTGTACGAGCCGGAGGACACCGGAATTCTGTGGATCAAGTTCAACCGGCCTGAGCGGCTGAACGCGCTGATAGGCTCGGCCGAGGTGAACGGCACCGTGGCGAAGGTGGGCGAGTATATGCGCGCCGGGGACGACGATCCCAACGTGAAGGTGATTGTGCTTACCGGCGTAGGCCGCGGCTTCTGCTCCGGCGCGGACATGCGCGGCGACATCCCCGACGAGGTGAAAGGCCCGAAGTTCTCCGGCGACTTCGGACCGGAGGGGCCGGACGCTACCAGGGAGCACTTCTACCATGGCTTCACCAAGCTGCACCGCGACATCTCGCTCATCCGCAAGCCCACCATCGCCATGATAAACGGCCCCGCCGTGGGCTCCGGCATGGACATGGCGCTCCACTGCGACATACGGCTCGGCTGCGAGACCACCCGCTTCATCGGCTACCACCAGCTCGGCCAGATAATCGAGAATGGCGGCTCCTACTATCTGCCCAAGCTGGCCGGACTGGGCCGTGCGCTCGAGTTTGCGTACACCGGCCAGGTGGACGCCAAGCGCGCCTACGAGTGGGGCCTGCTGAATTACCTGGTGCCATCCGAGGAGCTGGAGAAGACCACACGCGAGCTTTGCGACCGCATCATGCGCGTACCGCCGCTGGTGCAGTGGATCAGCAAGCGCATCATGCGCACCGCGATGGACACCACCATCGAGAACACGATGGTGCTGACCTCGAACGCTGGAGGCATACTGGGAGGCTCGGACGACGCCCAGGAGGCGCGCCGCGCGTTCCTCGAAAAGCGAAGCCCCGTCTTCCACGGCCGCTAGGACCGTGACGGGAGGCGGCCGCCTTACCGGACCGGTTCACGTCAACCAGAAAACGCCACAAGACGAAAGGAGCAACCAATGATCTACGAGATGCGTACCTACGACCTGAAGCCCCGGAGCGTACCCGACTTCGAGGCGGGCTTCGCCGCGAAGCTGCCCGGGCGGCTGGCGTACTCGCCGCTCGGCGCGCTGTGGCACACGGAGGCCGGCCCCCTGAACCAGGTGATCCACGTGTGGCCGTATGACGACCTCGGCCACCGCGCAGACATTCGCGGCAGGGCCGTCGCGGACGGCGCGTGGCCGCCCGACACCAGTCAGTACGTGGTGAACATGAACACCGAGATACTCATCCCCGCGCCCTTCATGACGCCGCTGGGCGACAGAAAGATCGGCCCGCTCTACGAAATGCGGATCTACACCTACGACGTCGGAGGCGTGGACCAGGTCTTCGCCGCGTGGGAAGGCGCGATAGCCGCGCGCGAGGAGTTCTCGCCTCTGGCCGGCTGCTGGACTACCGAGATCGGCGGGCTGAACAAGTTCATCCACCTGTGGGCCTACTCGAGCTTCGAGGAGCGGCTGAGGGTGCGAGAGGAAACGCGAGCGAAGGGCGTGTGGCCGCCGTCGGTGAGCGTGACTCCGCTGAAGCAGGAGAACAAGATACTGTTCCCGGCAGAGTGCTCGCCTATGCAGTAGGAGGCGGTGGCTTACGCGGGAGGATGGGTCAGACGGCTGTCCCGAACCACTCCAGCCACATGCCGTGGTTGTCGCACCGGCCCAGTGGGCGGGTGGTCTTGTGTCCACGCTCGTAAGCGGTCAGTTCGAGCAGTGCGCCGACGCGCTCCTGCTGCACGCCCTGCCGCTCGATGGACACCACGTAAAGGTCGCGGCGTGCGCCGAATTCGTCTAGAATCTTGCCGAATCGGCGGCGCGCTTCCGGCGGGAACTGGTTGAGCGTGTGAGTGTGGAATACGCACGTCGCCGCGCCGGGCGGCACGCCGTCGAGCACGCCGGGCAGCGCGTCCAGCGCATCGGCGGCGATGAGGGTAGGACGTCCGCTCCCGACGATTCGCAGTGCGCCTTCGAGCGCGGCCACGCGATGCCGGTGCTCCGGCCAGATTAGCGCGCGCAGCCACGCCACAGCGTCGGCGTCGCCCACATCCACGGGGTCGAGGTCGATACCCACGCGCATGGCGATGCGTGGCATCGCCTCCGGGATAGCCGGCAGCGGTTCGCCTCTCGGCTCGCAGGCGAGACGCACCGGCGTCGACGGGTCGCCCCAGCTAACCTGCTCACCGTACTCGTAGTGAAAGCGGTTCCACAGCAGGTTGAGCCCCGCGCTGGCGCCCACTTCTACGAACGCCGTCTCGCGAGCAGCCGCGTGTTCTGCCACGATTGCGAACGCCGGAAGCAGCACCGCGCAGCGGCCGACCTCGTTGGTCTGAACACGCCGGGTCGACACGGTCTCGACGATGCGCTCGCGGTGGTCGAGGCACAATGACCTGAAATGAGGATAGGCGGCCTGTCGGTCTTCGGGTGAATCCGCCAAGCTGGAGTAGTACGCCGACAGCGGATGATCCGGGTTGTCGAGCAGCACGAGATGCGCCGCCCCAAGGAACAGGTTGGGCGCTGGCTGACCCGGGTTGCAGCGGGCAGCCAACTCCAGGACCTGGGGATCATCCGCAATGCGGGTCGAGAGCCACTCGTACAGCGGCGACGAACCGCGGCACTCCAGCTCGGCGAAGCGGCGGAATCGCCGGGGAAGGTCATCGAGGTCGTTCACGTCTGCCCTCCGGAATTGGCGGCGCTATCCTATTGGCGCGAGGATGTAATGATGTTACCATGCTATGCCAAGCAACTAAGGAGGTACTGAGAGTGACCACGAACACGTTGAGCGGCGAGGTTATCGAGGACCTCAAGCAGATGGCATCCGCACACTTCTGGCCGCACGCGCGGTTGGCGGGCGACATGTCGGAGGACACCGGCGTGAAGCTGGCGAGCGCCGCGTCGGGCGTCTGGGTGGACGACGCCGAGGGAAAGCGTTGGTTCGACACCCTTTCGAGCATGTGGCTGGTGAACATCGGTCACGGCCGAGAAGAGGTTGCGCAGGCCGTCTACGAGCAGATGAAGGACATCAGCTATTCGCCGGGCGGGACGGTTAGCCCCGCGACGGTGAAGCTGTCTGCCAAGGTGGCTTCGCTGGCGCCTGACAAGGAGTCTCGCGTCTACTTCGTCAGCGGCGGCTCGGAGGCCGTCGAGACCGCCATCAAGATGGCGAAGAACTACCACAAGAACAACGGCGAGCCCACGCGCTGGAAGGTAATCAGCAGGCGAGGCTCCTACCACGGGGCGACCCACGCCTGCATGAGCCTGGGCGGGGGAGGCATCAGCGCGCCGGTGAACTTTGGCCCCATGATGCCGGGCAACATCCACATCGACAACCCCAACGCCTACCGCGGTCCCCGCTCGGACATGGAGTGCGCTGAAGAGCTTGAGCGCACCATCCAGCACGAGGGGCCCAGCACCGTCGCCGCCTTCATCGGAGAGCCCATCTCGGCGGCGAACGGCATCCACGTCCCCGACCCGGGCTATTGGCCCAGGGTTCGCGAGATTTGCGACAAGTACGGCGTCATCATGATCTGCGACGAGGTCATCACAGGCTTCGGGCGCACCGGCAAGATGTTCGCCACCGAGCAGTGGGGCATCCAGCCCGACATCTTCACGGTGGCCAAGGCGCTCACCAGCGGGTACCTGCCGATAGGCGCGGCCGTAGCCAGCAAGAAGGTGTCCGACGCCTTCTTGGGCGACGAGGAGTCCGCGTTCCGCCACCTGATCACCTTCGGTGGAAACCCCGCATCCTGCGCCGCCGGTCTTGCCAACCTCGAGATCATGGAGGGCGAGGGGATGGTGGAGAACTCGGCGCAGATGGGCGAGTACCTGTACGAGCAGCTTCAGACGCTGTACGAGCACAGGATCGTCGGCGACGTGCGGGGCGGTATGGGACTGCTGGCCGCCGTCGAGATCGTCCAGGACCGCGACACCAAGGAGAAGTTCCCCAAAGAGGCCGACATCTCCAAGAAGTTCAACGACGCCTGGAACCGCAACGGCCTGCTGGGGCGTGCGGGCGACGTGATCTCGCTGGCCCCGCCGCTGTGCATCACCAAGGACGAGGTGGACTGGCTGGTGAAGAGTGTCGACGACGCGATCACCGAGGTGGAAAGCCAGCTCTAGCGCTTCGCGGGGCGTTCGCCAGCCGCGGACGCTCCACCCGGTTTGAGCTAACCGAGCCGGGGGCGTCACCTGTGCCTGCGTTGGCGCAGTCGTGGCGACCCCGGCTTTTGTGCTTGGACCCGCTCCGGGAGGCCGGGGCGCGGCGGTCGACCAGGGAGGGGCCATGCCGTACGACTACATCATCGTTGGGGCCGGGTCGGCGGGAGCGATACTGGCGACGCGGTTGACCGAAGACCCGGCCGTCTCCGTTCTCCTTTTGGAGGCGGGTAGGGACTTCCCGGACGTCAACCAGTTGCCGGAAGAGGTCAGGTACAACTCTTCCGTTGCCGAGAAACTCGTAAGCGACAGCGAGCACAACTGGAACTTCGAGGGCAAGGCAAGCTCCCGCGGGGAAACGATGTACGTGCCACGCGGCAAGGTGACGGGCGGCTCGAGCGCCATCAACGCGCAGATCTTCCTCCGGGGCGAATCCGACGACTACGACACCTGGGCCTCGTGGGGGAACTCCGAGTGGAGCTACCAGAAGGTGCTGCCCTTCTTCCGCAGGCTGGAGAACGACCAGGACTTCCGGGACGACTACCACGGCTCCGACGGCCCCATCTACGCCCGGCGGGAGCCGCGCGAGAACTGGACGCCTTCGCAGGCGGCCTTCTACAACGCCTGCCGGGCCGCCGGCTTCGCCGATGTTCCCGACCACAACAACCCCGACTCGACCGGCGTGGGTCCGATGCCCCGCAACGACCTAGACGGCACCCGCGTGAGTACTGCCATTGGCTACCTCGGTTTGTCCCGCCACAGGCTCAATCTCACCATCAGAAGCGAGTGCATGGTGAATCGCGTAATCATCGACGGTGACCGGGCGGTCGGCGTGGAAGTAGAGAGCGGTGGCGAGAAGTTCGCCGTACAGGGACGAGAAATCATACTGAGCGCCGGGGCAATCGGCTCGCCGCACTTGCTCATGCTGTCCGGCGTAGGGCCCCGGGACCAGCTCGAGCGGCACGGCATTCCCGTGGTGCGGGACGCTCCCGGCGTCGGGCAGAACCTGCGCGACCATCCCCAGCTGGCCCTGGCCTGGGGCACGAAGCCGGACTACGACCTTCGCAGAGCAAGTACACTCGGGCTGTCGCTGCGCTACACGGCGACAGGCTCGCACCTGCGAAACGACATGATGATAATCATGCTCTCCTACGCTACCGATTGGGATACGCGCGGCGTCATGGGCAGCAGGCCGCTGGGCATCGGCATGATCGCGCACCTCTATTTGGCGCTGTCGTCCGGCGAGCTGCGGCTCCAGTCCGCCGACCCCAAGGTGCAGCCCTTCCTCGACTACAGGATGCTGAGTCACCCATTCGACGTTGAGCGGATGAAGGAGGAAGTGCGGCTCTGCATGAAGCTGGTGGAGCACCCCGACTTCGCCGGAATCATCGACCGCAGGGTGCGGCCCACCGACGAGGAGTTGGCCAGCGAAGAGGCCTTGGAGGACTGGATGCTGCGCACCGTGTCCACGGGCCATCACATCTCCTGTACGTGCAAGATGGGGCCGGCGGACGATCCGATGGCGGTTGTGGACCAGTTCGGGCGAGTGCACGGGCTGCGAGGGCTGCGGGTGGCAGACGCATCCATCATGCCCGACTGCGTGCGCGCCAACACCAACGTACCCACGATGATGATTGGCGAGCGGGTGGCGGACTTTCTGACGTCGGGCCGCTGACGGCGGTCGGAATTGACAGTCTTGACGGCCCGGTGTTAGTGTCTATCGGGGCCGGAGAGGCTCGTTTAACACTGCTTACCGGAGACAGACAATGAGCGTGCACACATTCGTCGCGACCGGAGACTCCATCATAAGCCGCAGGGTGCGGAACCGCACGGACAAGGCGTTTCTGGACCTTGTGGAGCTGATTCGGGGCGCCGACAGCGCCTTCACCAACCTCGAGGTCGTGACGCCGCGCGAGCCATGGGTGCCCTTCTCGGAGTACGGCGGCCTGCACCTCGGGTCACCTGCTTTCGTCCTGGACGAGTTGGACTGGATGGGCTTCAATCTCTATTGCGCCGCGAATAATCACTCCGTCGACTTCACCTACCAGGGCCTGGTGGACACCATGGAGGAGCTGAAGGACCGCGGGCTCGTGTACGCCGGGGCGGGCATGACGTTGGGCGAGGCTCGTAGCCCGGGCTATCTGGATACGCCAGTGGGCAGGGTGGGCCTGCTGGCCTGCGCCTCCACTTTCTCGATCAGCGCGCAGGCGTCCGCCAGCCGGCCCGACATGGGCGGCCGACCGGGCATAAGCCCGATGCGCTACAACACCCACTACGAGCTGGACGCGGAGCGGTTCGCCGCGATTAAGGATATCGACGAGACGCTCGGAACCGATGCCACTACTCGCAAGATGCGGGACTGGCTGAGAGACGATCAGCCGGACGCCTATAAGTTCGTCAACCTGAACTTCAAAGAAGGCGACGACACGGGCGTCCGCACCCAGCCCAGGGAGGACGACCTGGAGGACATCGCCCATTGGATTGGCGAGGCCAAGCGCCGATCGGACTTCGTGGTGGTCACCATCCACGCGCACGAGGGGCAGAACGGCGACCTGAACACGCAGGACATCGCGGACTTCATCGTGCCGATGGCGCACCGCTGGATAGACGCGGGCGCCGACGTGTTCGTGGGCCACGGCCCGCACACGCTGCGCGGCGTTGAGATATACAAGGGCAAGCCCATCTTCTACTCGCTCGGGAACTTCTTCTTCACGCTGGCGACGCTGCACCGTTACGGCAGCGAGGTGTACGAGCAGCACAAGCTGCCGCCCACGGCGACGCCCGCGGATGTTTACGAGTCGCTCGCCTACGACGACGAAGGCAACTACAAGGGCATGGAGGGGGACCCGCAGTTCTGGCGGACCGTGGTGCCGGTGTGCAGGTTCGAGGGTAGAGAGTTGCTGAGCGTGGATCTGCACCCGGTCGATTTGGGTTACGACTTGCCGCCCACACAGAGGGGCATACCTACGCTCTCGGACCATGAAGAGGGCGCGATTATCCTGGAGAACGTCCAGCAGCTTTCGGAGCCGTTCGGCACCAGGCTGCGCATCGAGTCTGAAGGCGACCGCGTGGTGGGGCGTATACAGCTCGACTAGGTGGGTTCAGAAAAGTCACGCCGTCCCCACCCCGCTCCCGAGTGAAAGGAAGCGGGGCGGAGCTTTCCCGGATACGTCACAAACGGGCGGAATTCCAGTGTGGGACAGTCGGCGTATCAACTTTGGGTCGATTCGTCTTGCCCTGATATTGCATTTTGGGGGCGGTGCTTTTAGAATTGCGTGAACTTTGTCAGGCCGCCAGTAGACGGCCACTTGGACAACAGGCAGCTCCAATCTCAAAAAATGGAGGAGGTCAACACCTATGAGAAGGAAGTTTCCCATAGTCCTGTTCGCGGTGCTGGCGCTGGCGGCCTTGTCGATGGCCGTCATCGCCTGTACGTCTGCGGACGACGATGAAGACGAAGCGCCGACAACGTCGCAGCAGCAGCCGGCGACCACGCCGCCAACGGCCATGCCTGCGCAGCCGGCGCCCTCACAGCCGCAGGCCACGGCCATGCCTGCGGCGGCCCCAGCAGCTCAGCCTACGGCGGTGCCCGCGTATCGCCAGCCTACGGCAACGCCTGCAACCACGATGATGATGGATAAGGGGATCGACCGCGGCGGCATCCTGAGCCACGCGGTGCACGAGACCTTTGCGGGCTTCGACCTCCATTGGGAGGGCAGCTACATCGCGGTGCAGCCGCTGGCGCCGATCTATAACGGCCTGCTTACGCGCGACATCAAGGCTGCGGGCGACGACCCCGTCGGCCAACTCGCGCCCGACCTGGCTCACTCCTGGGAGGCCCAGGACGGCGGCCTGAAGTACATCTTCCATCTGCGCGACGACGCGACCTGGAACGACGGCACCGAGTTCTCCTGTGAGGACGTGGACGCCACGTTCTCGAGGTGGTACAACCCCGACGTGTCCACGCGCAAGGCCGTTTTCCCGACTATGCGTGAAGACTGGCAGTGCACGGACGACTACACCTTCGAGGTGAACTTCGACGTGGCGCAGGGCTCGTTCCTCACCGCGATCGGCAGCGCGCGCTTCGAGATGATGCAGAAGGAGACCATCGCCAAGGTAACCAAGTTCCGCCAAGGCCTGGCCAAGGAGCCGGGGTTCCTGGTCGGGACCGGCCCTTACGAGGTCGACAGCTGGACGCCAGGCGTGGACTTTGTGGGCAAGCGCCGCATGGACTACTGGAAGAACGGAGAAGACGGGGACCCGCTGCCCTACCTGGACGGCTACCAGTCCGTGGTCATCACCGACCTTTCGGCCATGTTCGCCGCCTTCCGCGGCCAGCGCCTGACGATGGGCGGAATCGCCCGCCACCTGGAGAAGAGCGAGGCGGACATCATCGAGAGCCGCCCCGACCTCAACAGCAGAATCACTATTCTGGTCGGGCCTCGTAACGCATGGCACAATGTGGCATTCAACCTGGCCAACCCGCCCACGGACGATCTACGCGTCAGGCAGGCGTTCTTCTACGCCATCGACCAGCGCGCGACCATTCAGGCGGCGGTGGAAGGCTGGGGCAACCTGGGTTCGCACATAGGCCCGCACCTGCCGTTTGCCATTCCCAAGGCAGAACTGGAAGCCGACCCGCGGTACAGCACCGACATGGATGCCCGCCGCGTGAAGGCCAAGGAGTTGCTGACTGAGGCCGGCTTCGCGGACGGACTGGAGCTCGAGCTCATTCAGAGGCGCGGCCCGCTCTACAACCGCGGTGCAATCGCCAACCAGGCCGATCTGAAGAAGGCCGGCATCGACATCACCATCCGACTTGTGGACACCGCCACGATTGGTGAAGTCGCCAACTCCGGAGAGTTCAACCTCTTCACCTCTCCTGGATCTACCCTGCTGGACGACCCGGACGGCTACTGGGCCCGCTGGATCTCCACGCAGTCTGACAGGGTCAACTACTCTCGCTACAAGAACCCGAAGTTCGACGAGCTTTACGCACAGCAGTCGAGGGAGATCGACATCGCGAAGCGTATCGAATTGACCCGGCAGATCGACCGGATGCTTCTTGAAGACGGCGTCGAGCAGCGCAGCTACTACTGGTTCCAGTCGATGTCTCACTGGAACAACCTGCAGGGCTGGCACATGAACTTCGGCGACAACGTGTACAACTTCGGTCGCTGGGAAGAGGTCTGGTGCCGGACCGGAAACTGCAACGACGGCAGCGGCGGCTAATCAACCAGAAGAGCCTTTGAAAAGCCGAGCCTCACTGTGGCCCTCAAAGCCGTGGTGAGGCTCGGCTTAACAACCCAATAGTACGCACCCCATGGCGGGTTCCCGGCGAGTACCGGAGGGGGCGAGTCCTGCTACACACAGGACTCAACTTCCGGTGTTCTCCAGGCAATCGTCATGCTTTGTGTCCAGGTTCCCCACCACCCAGCCTGGGGACAGGAACGGTTCGGCATTGGAGGGCAGCGGTGAAATCGGTCAACGTGGGCAATGGGGTAGTGTTCGCTCTAGGGGGGGCCGGAGCCGGCTTTTTCATATCCGTCTTCATTGGCCTGGTGCTGTTGTTCGTGGACTACAGCGAACTAAACGTGAATCTGGTGAAGACTTCTAACTGGGCCATGCCTATCGTCGGAGCGATAGTTGGTGGGCTCTTCGGACTGCTGTCGAGAGAGGAGTCTCGCTTCTGATACGCACCGGGCCGGTCCGGACGGGTGGTACGCCTGCCCGGCGAATGGGGTGATACCAAATGCAAGAGTACATCATACGGCGTGTCCTGCTGGCGATTCCGACACTCATCGGAGCGGTGACGCTTGTATTCCTGGTGATGCGGATACTGCCCGGAGACATCGCCTCTCTCATGCTGGAGGGAAGCGGCGAGCTTGGTGTGCAGGCGGACGAGGAGCAGCTCAAAGAGTTGCGCGCGCAACTGGGCGTCGATCAGCCTCTGTACGTTCAATACGTTACCTGGCTGTGGAACGCCATTCGCTTCGAGTTCGGCGACGCTCTCTGGACCAACCGTCCGGTGTGGGAGGAGTTTCAGCTCCGATACCCGATCAGCCTCAGCATTCTGATACTGGCGATGATCACTTCACTGGGCATCGCCTTGCCCGCGGGTATAATATCCGCGGTCAAGCAGGACACGTGGATAGACTACGGCCTGCGTATCTTCACGCTCGCCGGTCTTTCGATCCCCAGCTTCTTCGTTGCCATCCTGATCATTCTGTTCATGCTCCGCTACTATGGCTGGACCTCTCCGCTGGAGTACGAGCCGATCTGGAAGGACCCATGGCTCAACTTCCAGCGGCTCATATTCCCGTCGCTGGCCATCGGTTACAGGCTGTCAGCCATCGGCGCGAGAATCACACGCTCCAGCATGCTGGAGGTGATGCGGGAGGACTACGTGCGCACCGCGCGCGCCAAGGGACTACGCGAGCAGATGGTCATCTGGAGGCACGCGCTCAAGAACGCGATCCTGCCGGTGCTCACGCTCATCGGAATAGAACTCCTAGTGCTCTTCTCCGGCGTGGTCATCGTGGAAACCCTGTTCATCATTCCGGGCGTGGGGAAGCTGTTGGTAGATTCCATATTCCGGCGCGACTACATAATAGTACAGGCGCTGGTGTTCGTCTTCGCCATCTTCGTGCTTCTGGTGAATCTGGCGGTTGACCTTTCGTATGCATTCTTCGACCCCAGAATAAGGCTGGGTTAGTCTACGCTTAGGTGATCTGATGTCAACAGAGAACATAGCCGACCAGGAGTTGGCACGTGACCTGTTCGCGGGAAGGCAGAGGCGCTCGAGGCTGAGCGTGCTGCTAGACTTCGCTCGACGCAAGCCGCTGGGTGCGGCCGGCGGGCTGATACTGCTGCTGTTCGTGTGCGTCGCCATCTTCGCGCCTGCAATAGACCGGTACGATCCCCTGGAGACGGACCCGTTCAACGCGCTTCAGGGTCCGAGCTGGGAGCACTACCTGGGCACGGACAATTTCGGGCGGGACATGTACTCCAGGATAATAAACGGTGCCATCCTGTCGATGTACGTTGGAATCACCGCGACGGCGCTGGGAGCCATTGTGGGGTCGATACTGGGGTTGTCCAGCGCCTACTTCCGGGGCTGGGTGGACCTGCTGCTCCAGAGATGGCTGGACGTGATGTTCATCTTTCCAGGACTGATCCTGGCCCTGACGATCGTCACTGTGCTCCAGGGTAGCACGCTGCTTTACACATTTGGGTTCGGCTCGTTTTACTGGGGCAACCTGAACGTGATTGTGTTTGCCATCGCCATTCCGATAGTGCCGGGCACCGCCAGGGTGATCCGATCCGTGGCTCTGGCGGTGATGTCGACGCAGTACATGGATGCGTCCATAGCGGTAGGCGCGCGGCCGATGCGCCGCATTTTCAGGCACTTGATGCCGAACTGCGCGGCGCTGTTCATCGTCTACTCCACGGCGCAGATCGGCAGTGTCATCCTTACGGAGTCGTCGCTGACCTTCCTGGGCATTGGCGTGGCTCCCGAGATCGCCTCCTGGGGGCGCATGCTCTCCGTCGAGGGGATGCGCTATTTCGAGGCGCACCCGTACCTGGCGATATTCCCAGGCATCGCCATCAGCGCCGCGGTGTTCGGCACCAACCTGTTCGGCGATGCACTGCGCGACGTGCTCGACCCGAGACTACGCGGTTCCGAGCGGCGGTAGGAGACGCTCAGGCAAGGCCGTAGACGTAGACGCAAAGAGGGCCCCGGACGGTTGCCGTCCGGGGCCCTCTCTTTTCCTTCGCGGTTGTCAGACGGTAAAGTGGCGCCTAGCGGACCTGCCAGATGCTGCCAAAGCGGGCCAGGTGCGACACCTCAGAGATGGACTCGACCTCCCAGCCCTTGTCCGCGAGCCACTTCTCAAACGCTTCCTTGCTCACCCCCTGGCACTCCGCGAGCAGTCGGCCGTCTTCGAGGGCGGTGACCGTCGATATCGTCGTTCGAGGGTCGGGGCGCCACTGGCTGGTGGCCTTAAGCTCTTCGCCGAACTTGTCCAGGTCGTCCCAGCCGGACGCGGTCCCAATCGCTAACCAGCGCATAGTGTATGTTTACTCCTTACGTGTGATGAAGATGGCGCGGCTGCGGCGGTCGTTGCGTGCCGCGCCTGATCGGCCTAGTCCTCGGAGGGCGGCACGAACGGGTAGGGCACCTCGCGTCCGCCGCGGATGGGCAGGACGATGATGGCCCGCCCCGGGCAGGACTCGACGCCGCCGTCCAGTCTCATGCCGGTATCGAGTTCGAGGTGTCCCAGGCCTTCCTTCTCGGACTTTTCGGTGACCTTTGCCCAGCAGGTGATGGTGTCGCCGGGCACGATCATGGCGCGATGCTGGAACGACACCTTCCACATCCAGCCGTTGGGCAGGCACAGGTCCTTGAGGTATCGGGGCATGATGCTCTGCTTCCAGGAGCCCTGGATGAGGATGTTGGGCAGGCCGTCGTGGTAGACGGAGAAGTCCTGGTCGTAGTGAATCTTGTGCCAATTTTCGATGGCCGCGCTCCAGCGGAATGCGTGGACCGTGGTCATGGGGCCGATTACGAGGGAGGGCAGGTCCTGGCCCACCTCAACGTCGTCGTAGTAGAGCTGCTCTTTGGTCCTCAGCTCATCTGCCGTAGTTACAGGCATGGCGTATCTCCCCTATCGGGCTAGGAACCTTCCCTTCGGAGGCCCGTAGCGCGAGTGATGCACAGCAGTTCGCCGTCTTGGTTGGTGTAGGTGGTCTCGGTGGTGGTGATGAGCATGTGCCTTCCGGCACGACCGACCCGCTCGTGGACGTTCGCTATCTTCGATTGCGCGTAGATGACGTCGCCGAGCGTGGGGTACTTGAACACTTCGATCTCGTTGCCCCCGTTGAGCGTGGCGGGCAGCTCGGGCGGGTACGGTATGCGGGGCAGCCCGCCCTCGTCGTCAGACGAGGAGGCGTCTCGCACACCCCTGATGCCGTCCGACAGCGGGTCGGCGTCGAACGCGAGGCTGATGGGGTCGGTTGTACCGGGTGCGGTGCGGTTGAGGTAGGTGCAGTAGATGGGCGGCGTTACGATCTCGCCGAACTTGGTGGACTTGGCGAAGTCCTCGTCCCAGTACCGCGGGTCGGGGTCCATGATGGCCTGGGTGAAGCGGCGAAGCCCTTCCTTTTCGATCTCGAACAGGCTTGCCTGTCGCCGCTCGCTGGTAGCGCCTATCAGCGCTTTGATTTCGTCTGTCAGGAAGCTCTTTCCGCAAGACATTGTGTTTCAGTTCTTCCTTTCGGTCGATGGATTGGTAGCGGTTTGTCTTGGGTGAGGGTGAAGGTGTTGCCACGTTCACCCCCATCCCAGCCTTCCCCATCGAGGAGGAAGGGACTTCCGACATGGCCTTAGGAGCCGGGCTTGGGGAAGAAGTCCTCCGTCCAAGGCCAGTCGCCGTCGACATCGTAGGCGGGCAGTCCCTGGTCTACGCGGTCGCGGTATGGGCTGGCGATGGGCTCGCGCCAGGGGTAGATGGCGTCCGGCCCCTCGTAAGCGGACGGGCCGAGCTTGAAGTGCCTGGCGTGATCCAGCGTCTCCACGAATGGAGCATTGGGGTCGTAGAGTTGCTCGGCGGTAGGGCGTCCCCCGGCGCGGGAGACGTGGCCCCAGAGCTGGCGGCCCAGTATCTCCTCTGCCATCCAGACGGCCTCGACTAGCTTGTCCATGTCGACGCCGGTGTCGATACCCATGCCCTCCATCATGTGCATGGCGTCTTCGGTGGCAGCCATGCCGGTGGCGCGGCCATTGCCGCAGTAGGGGCAGCCGCCGAAGCCGCCGATGGTGCCGTCGAGGCTCAGGCTGTCTTCGGGGCCGAGGGCACTGATGGCGGCGTACATCGAGGGAAGGGCCATGCCGCGGCTGTTGTGCAGGTGGGCGCGGAAGTTGGTCACGTCCGGCCACTGCTCCTTGACGCGGGTAAATATCTCCTCGACCTTGGCCGGGTGGCACCAGCCCATGGGGTCGCCGACGCTGACCTGGGTGACCTTGATGCCGACTTCGTCCCAGAGGTCGTGCTGCTTCTCCATGAACTTCATGACGAGGTCGACGCTGAAGTCGCCGAGGAAGTTGGAGCCGAACGTGGCGTTGGTCCCAATGCCCGCCTCGGTTGCGCCCTGCTCCTGGGCCATGGCGATGATGCGCGGCCACGCCTCCATCTCCTGCATCTGCGAGCGGTTAGCGTTGCGTCGCACGAAAACGTCGCACATGTGGCAGCCGAGCGAGGGGCGGCCGTCGCCGCGCTCGATGGTGAGCGGGGGCGAGTACTCCCTGGCGCGCTCTATGCCACGCTGGTTGAGCGCAAGAGCGGTGTAGGTGACGCCCTCCTTGGGGACGAACTTCTCCATGATTTCGTCGATTCGCGCCATCTGCGGCGTGTAGCGCGGGCTCACGAACGAGCCGACGACTATGCGCTTGAGGCCGGTCTCACCGAGCGCGTCGAGGAGCCGCACCTTGTCGTCGACAGAGATGTTTGCGTCCTCGATCTGCATCCCCTCGCGCATTCCCTCTTCGGTGTAGGTAATCTGTGGATACTCTCTGGCCATTCCTCCTCCTTGGTTCAGTAGTTCGGTTGCTCTTTGCTTTCCATTTGCGCCCGCCCCCCGCCGCTACAGTCTGTGCGGCAGGGTGAAAGGCGGTACGGACCGGTCTAGCCGGCGGTCGTGACGGTGTCCATGAGCGCGGAGACTTCGCCTAGCTCATCGAGGCTCTGGACCAGGCGGATAGGCTCGCTGACCCGTTCCTGGTCGAAGACGAAGCCCGCGTTGACGCGGAACTTGTCGACGACGGCGTCGCCGGTGAGATGCAGCGCCGGACCGAGCTCGACGTCGCGCAGTCCGCCGTCACGCATGTGAATCTTTACGCGTGCCTCGGGGTTGCCGTCGGCGATGTGTTCGTTGCGCAACTCCACGTCGGGGTTGCGGCCCACGCTGATCCTCTGCATGAACTCCTGGAGGTCGCCGCGGTCGGCTCTCTCGTCGGTGAAGGTGCTGAGGTCCACCTTGCGGTCCACTATCGCGGCGGCGATGTTGTAGGCGAGGCAGAACTTGCCCTCGAGACCCTCGTTGACCTCGGCGCGGAGCAGCGCGCCCGTGCAGGGGACGCTGGGGCCGGTGAACTCGATGTGGTCCACGTCGTCGGGGTTTATCTCCTCGTCCTGGATCAGGTCCATCAGGCCGGTGAGAGTCTGGTGGTTGCCGCCGCAGCAGGGCCAGGGCTTGATGCGCGTGCCCTGCGCCTCGAGAAGGTAGAGGTGGCCGAGGTACTTCGTTACGGCGGGCAGATTGCACTTGACGCCGCCGAAGTTGTCGGCGTAACCCTGTCGACCCTCGATGATGTCTGGGTCGGCGGTGTAGCCGCGCGAGGCGAGCTTGGCGGCGACGATGCCGCTGCGGGAGGCGTTGCCCGGGTGGAACGGCTTGGTCATGGTGCCGAAGTTTCGGCGGAGACCTGCGGCCTCGGAGCCGGCGATGCCGAGCGCCATGCGCGTCTGCTCGGCGTCCAGGCCCATCAGCTTGCTGGCGGCAACAGCGGAGGCCATCGTGCCGAAGATGGCCGTTGGGTGCCAGTCGCGATCCGGGTGCAGGTTGTCGCTGAGGCGGGTGCCAACCTCGTAGCCGATGGCCCACGCCGCGAGAATGTCGCGGCCGGATAGGCCGTACTCTTCGCCGAGGGCGAGGGCGGTTGGTGTGAGAACCACGGCGGGGTGACCCCCAACACCACCGAGGTCGTCGTAGTCGTCGGCGTGGCCCATAGTGCCGTTGGCGAAGGCGGCGTTGGGGCTGGTGGTGCGGATGTCGGTGGCTATGACGCGGGCCTGGGGCGTACCGCCCTGTTCCTGCGTGTAGTCGACTATCATGCCGCCCAGCTTGGTGGTGGACCCGAGAATCGTGGTGCCGAGATAGTCCAGAATGGACTTCTTGGCCTGGTCGTAGGCCGTGGGCGGGATGTCCTCGTATGAGGTTTCGACTATCCACTTGGCCAGAGTTTCGGTGGTGCCCATAAGACCCCCTTTTCTTGATGATTGGCTTGGCGCCGATATTATTTTGTTGCAGCACTGTTGTCAATGGCGGGCTCGGTAAGTCGACGGTCCGCCAGGGACGACAACTGTGACGCTTGACGTCCGTCGTCGCCAAATGTATGCTGTTCCATGATGATACTTGGGTTCAGGGATAGACGTACTGAGCGTTTCGCAGCAGGGGAATTTGTGCCCGCCTTCCAAGGGTTTGAACGACAGGCGGCAAAGCGTCTCTCGATTCTAAATGCGGCTCCCTCGTTGCAGACATTGCAAGCGTTGCCGAGCAATCGCCTTGAAAGACTCAGGGGTGACAGGTCGGGGCAGTACTCGATCCGGATAAACTCTCAGTGGCGAATCTGCTTCGTTTGGCCCGACGGCCTCGAGCCCATGCAAGTTGAGATCGTCGACTATCATTAGTATGTGGGGAGGCTTGCCGAAATGTTGAGGCGTGTCGTTCATCCAGGAGAGATATTGAGGGACGAACTGGACGAGTTCGGCGTGTCCCCGGCGGCGCTCGCCAGGCAGATCGACGTGCCGCCGAATCGCATCGGCCAGATCATCGCGGGCAAACGCTCGGTAACCAGCGACACGGCGCTACGCCTGGGGCACTGGTTCGGTGTGGAAGCCCGGTTTTGGCTCAATCTCCAGGTCCAGTTCGATCTAGAAGAAGCCGAGCGTCGATCCGGCGAGGCCATCCGCGCGCTGCCAACCGCGTCTGGCGACGCGTAGAGACCGGCAGATCGGGGCCCACCGGAGGGGGCTATAGGCCCAACTTCTGTTTATACTCGGGGTCGTGGTAGGCAAGACGGCCACGTCGGACCAGTTCGTCCATGCTCAGGTCGGGCGGGCGCTGGTGATTGGTGGGAGTGGTGGCAATGATGCCCCCTTCTTCCAGCTCGTCGCACCGCGCGTCGTCGTAGCCCAGAATTCCCTTGAGCAGGTCGCGGTTGTGCTGGCCCAGCGACGGAGCGGGGCCTTTTATCGTCACGGGCGTCTTGCTGAAGCGCCACGGGCGGGCTATCAGGGAGCGTTCGCCCAGATTGCGGTCTTCGGGATACTTGACGCGCTCAAGAAACCCGCGCTTCCAGTAGTGCTCGTTGAGGTTAGTGTCGCGTGCGTCGAACACGGGACCGGCGGGGACGCCTTCGTCCTGCAGGCGCTCCATGGCCTCGTACTTGCCAAGCGTGCGAGTCCAGTCCGATATCACCTCGTCAAGCTCGTCGTGGTTCTCCATACGGGATAGCGTGGTGGCGAACCGCTCGTCTGAAACAAGATCGGGGCGAGTCATGGCGCGGCAAAGCCCGGCCCACTCCTCGTCGTCGCCCACCGACAGCACGCACCAGTCGTCGTCGCCGGCGCACGGGTAGCAGCCCTGCGGCGCGCGCCACGGGTGCCGGTTGCCCATGCGCCGACCCAGGTTGCGGTTGTGCATCCAGTCCATTATGAATTCGCTGGTGTTGAAGCAGCCGAGTTGGTACATGCCTATGTCGATCCACAGACCCTTGCCGGTCTTCTTGCGATGGCGCAGTCCGAGGGCGATGCCCAACAGGGCGGACCAGCAAGCCAGGAAATCGACGTAGGACTGGCCGGCCTTGGACGGAATGTCGCCGCGATAGCCGGTGATGTGGGTGAGGCCGTGAGTCGATTCCTGCGTCGTCGCCTGCGCCGGGTATTCGGAGTATGGACCGTCGCCGTGGCCGTAGCCGGTGTTCGACACCATGATGATCTCAGGCTTTAGGTTCTTCATGTTCGGCCAGTCAAGTCCCCAGCGGCGCATCACGCGTGGCGTGAAGTTCTCCATGACGACGTCGCTGGTCTTGATGAGGTCTTTGAACACCACGAGGCCGTCAGGCTTGCTCAGGTCGAGAACAACCGACTTCTTGCCGCGATTGAGGATGTTGTAGGACGCCGAGCGGTTCCAGGGGTCGTCGCCGATTACGTTGTCGGCGTATGCGCCGCCGAACGCGCCGCCACGAGTGGTATCGATGCGGCCCGGGCCTTCAACCTTGATCACTTCGGCGCCCAAGTCCGCCAGCAGACCGGCGGCGTAGGGAAGAGCGAACACGTAGGTGGACTCGATAACCCTTATGCCTTCCAGCGGCAGTCTGGCCATTTGCGCTTCTCCTATGAATGCTCTTTCACGGTAGGCCAGGGCAGGTTTCAAACCTGCCCCTACGACCGAATCCCATTTGGCGGCGGCTCAGATTATGGCCAGCTCGCGCAGGCGCACCACGTCGTCCCTGGCGTAGCCAAGGCCCTGCTCGTAGATTTCCAGGTTGTGTTGGCCCAGCAGCGGCGCGGGGATGCGGTAGCTCGAGGGTATCTCGGTCATGTTGAAGAGCCGCGAGGGGACCTTTGTCTTGCCGATGACGGGATGGTCGACTTCCCAGTAGAACTCCCGCGAGTCGAGTTGCGGGCAGTTGGCCAAGTCCTCGGGGGTTTGGGCGATGCCGAATAGCATCCGGTAGTCCTCGCTTGCTTCCTTGAACATCTCGGCCATGGTGCGGTCGCTGGTGGCCTCGAGGATGATCTCGTCCATTTCCGGGCCGTGCAGCGAACGCTGGTCCGGCTCGGCAAAGCGCGGCTCCTTGAGCTCTTCGCGCCGGTAGAAGTCCGCTATCTGCTCCCAGGTTGCGCCGCCTCCGGGCTGGCTGATGAAGTAGCCGTCCTTGCAGGGCATGATGTTGCTGAACTGCGCGCCTTCCGGGTTGCGTCGGCCGCGCACTCCGCCGTTCCAGGGATAGAAGGGCTGCTCGATCACCATGGTGGACGCGACGACCTCCTGCATCGAGATGTCAACGTGCTGGCCCTCGTCGGTGAAGTCCCGCAGCAGCAGCGCGAACGCGGTGGCGAGCGCGCCGTTGAGGCCGGACTCGTACTGCGACTGCACGCCGCCGTGACGAAGCGGCTCACGGTCGGTGGTGCCGCTGATGGCCATTATGCCCGACATGGCGTAGGTTACAATCTCCTCGCCTTTGTATCCGCTGTAGGGACCGGACTGGCCGAAAGGGGTGATGGAGGTCATCACTATCTTGGGATTCTCACGCTCCAGCGAGGCGTGGTCCAGGCCCAACGAGGCCAGATGGCCAGGCGCGTAGCTCTCGATCACAACGTCCGCATCGCGCACAAGCTCCTTGAACATGCTCTGACCCTTGTTGGTCTCGAGGTTAAGGGTTATGCCGCGCTTGTTGAGGTTGAGAAGCAGGAAGAAGAGGCTTTTTTCGGGGTGGGGATCGTTGTCGTGAAACGGGGGGAGCGAGCGGCCACGCTCGCCGGACGACGGCTCGACCTTGATCACGTCGGCCCCGAAGTCACCCAGAATCCTGGCGCACAGCGGGCCGGCGATGCCCTGGCTGATGTCCAGCACACGGATGTCGTCGAGGGCTGAAGGCAGCATGGCTAAGGTGTCTCCTGTGTGGGATGTGGGCGTACATGGCGCTTGGCTGAACGCCAGAGCATGATAGCCGAACCGGGACGGGCGTGACAAGCGCGCGGAGGCCGCCTCGCATTCCTTGACACAGCCAACCTGTGCAAGCAAAATGTAGGCGGCGCGGAAGCGAACGCGGCTGCACGCCCGTTTGCGCTCGGCGCGAAATGAGTCGCGGAGGATTGAGATGGACTTTGGTTACACTCCCGAGCAGGAAGACCTGCGCCTGGAGGTCAAGGACTTCATCGCCGAGCACGTGACGCCCGAGGTGGTGGACGAGATGCACGGCGGGGAGAGCGGGAAGGATACCAGCGGACGGCGCGGTCGTGGCCCGCTTGTGGCCGACCTGTTCCGCAAGATCGGCGAGAGGGGCTGGCTCGGCATAAGCTGGCCGAAGCAGTACGGCGGCCAGGACGGCGACCGCATGAGCCAGTACATCGTGGAGGAGGAGTTCTCCCGTGTCGGCATCGGCGTGGGCGGCGGCGGCAGCGGCGCTCCGGCGATAATGGCGGCTGGCACCGACGAGCAGAAGGACTACTACATCCCCAAGCTGATAAGCGGCGAGTTCTCCCTCGCTCTCGGATTCACCGAGCCCAGCGGCGGCGCGGACCTGGCGTCGTTGCAGTGCCGCGCTGTGAAGGACGGGGACGAGTGGGTGATCAACGGTCAGAAGATCTACACGTCGGGAGCGCACACCGCGACGCACTTCTACTTGATGGCGCGCACCGATCCGGAGGCGCCCAGGCACAGGGGAATATCCATATTCCTGTTCCCGATGGACACGCCGGGAATAACGGTTCGACCACTGTGGACTATCCAGAGCGATCCGCTCGCGCCGCCGGGCACCACCTACGGAACCGCGCGCACCAACGAGACCTTCCTCGAGAACGTTCGCGTTCCGCAGTCGGCGTTGCTGGGCGAGGAGAACATGGGCTGGTACGTGGGCGCCATGGGCCTGAACCTGGACCGCGTGGGCGCGGGCCGCTATCTCATGTCGGTGCGCAGGGACGAGGACATCATCAACTGGGTGAAGGAAAACCAGCTCGGAGACCTGGCGCTGTCCGAGGAACCGGCGGTGCGAGACAAGCTCGCTGAGCTCTGGATCGAGGCCCAGGTGTGCCGGCTGATGACGATGCGCAGCATGTCCATCGTCGAGCAGGGCGGGAACTTCACCTACGAAGGCTCGGCCGAAAAGGTGTGGGCGCCCGAGCACGGCGTGCGAACGGCTGAGGCCATATCGCAGATGCTCGGCCCGTACGCGACGCTGCTGAGCGGCTCGCACAATGCCCTCGAAGACGGCCTGTACGCCCACCAGCTAATGGGAGCGTTCCAGTCCGGAATCAACCACGGCAGCGTGCAGGTGATGCGCGACCAGGTATCCCGCCGGGGACTGGGCTTCCCACGAGGTTAGCTGCGAAATCCAACAACTGAGGTTGCGGAAACGAAGACGACGGCGTTTTGAACGCCGTCGTCACTCTTTGTCAATAATCAGGGGCTTTCCATTCTCCGTCACAGGGTGCTCGCCGCAAATACCCCGAAAATCGTGTCTCAAACCTTCCCAACCGCGTAACCCAAACGCCTCACCCCTATCCCATCTCGGCCCCATCTCTGCGCAATTCCACCCCCAACAGTGTCACAGAAATTCCCACTCTCAAGCCCATTCCCACGATCTTATGTCAAGTAGCCACGCCACGCGCCAACAAACAGGCGCATTCACCATAGCGCAGCGGTGGCTCTCCGACCCTTCCATTCCGATCTCAACGCACCCCAGCACTGTCATTTCGAGCGTAGCCGGGGAATCTGGGGCGTATACCCGCGCTCGCGGCCCCGACCCCCTCTTGATTCTATAGCACGTTCGTGCTATTTTCTACTTGACAGGTGCTGGGGCCGCCAGTCATGGGGTAGGGGCGGGTTTGAAACCCGCCCGCCTCCGGCCCAGCACCACCGTCGCGTTTTGCCACATTCGGCGCAATGCGCGTGACGAACCTTAACAACTTGGCGCATAGAAAGTGACAAGAACATCGGGCCGCCAGCTACGGAATGTGCGGAATTGTGCAGAATAGGGCAGATTTTCCGGAGAGCCGCGCCCAAGGACCCTGATCCTTCCGTTCCGAGCGCAGCGGAGGAATCTAAAGCCGCCCATCCTGACCCTCCCTAGTGGCGGGAAGAGGGGACAATGAAGAGGCCTTGGTCAATAGTCCGCCACTAGTGCAAAGCCTTGCCTATGTCTGCTAAGATAGGCCCGCGCGAGCGTGTCCGGGCATCGAGCGGCCCGCATCGTCAGCAGTATCAGGGAGGCGGAACATGGACTTTGGCTACAACGCTGAACAGGAGGCCCTGCGCCTGGAGGTCAAGGACTTTATCGCCGAGCACGTGACGCAGGACGTGCTGGACGAGATGCACGGCATCGAGGACGGCAAGGAGACCGGCCGCCGCGGGCGCGGCCCGCGTGTGGCGGAGCTGTTCCGCAAAATAGGAGACCAGGGCTGGCTGGGTATCAGCTGGCCCAAGGAGTACGGCGGACAGGGCGGCGACCGGCTGAGCCAGTACATCGTAGAGGAAGAGTTCGCCCGCGTGGGCATCAGCGTGGGCGGCGGCGGCAGCGGCGCGCCTACCATTATGGCCGCCGGCACCGACGAGCAGAAGGACTACTACATCCCCAGGCTCATCAGCGGCGAGATTTCGCTCGCGTTTGGCTTCACGGAGCCTCAGGCGGGGGCGGACCTGGCGTCCCTGCAGTGCCGCGCCGTGAAGGACGGGGACGAGTGGGTGATAAACGGCCAGAAGATGTACACGTCCGGGGCGCACACCGCGACCCACTTCTACCTGATGGCCCGCACGGACCCCGACGCTCCCAAGCACAGGGGAATATCCATCTTTCTCTTCCCGATGGACACGCCCGGAATCACCGTGCGCCCGCTGTGGACCATCCAGAGCGATCCGGTGGCGCCGCCGGGCACCACTTACGGCACGGCGCGAACCAACGAGACGTTCATGGAGAACGTCCGGGTACCGCAGTCTGCGCTGCTGGGCGAGGAGAACATGGGCTGGTACGTGGGAGCGATGGGTCTCAATCTGGACCGCGTTGGAGCCAGCAGGTACCTCATCTCGGTGCGAAGGGACGAGGACATCGTGAACTGGGTGAAAGAGAACCAACTCGGCGACCTGTCTCTGTCCGAAGACCCGGCGGTGCGCGACAAGCTCGCCGAGCTGTGGATCGAAGCCCAGGTGTGCAGACTGATGACCATGCGGAGCATGTCCATAGTCGAGCACGACGAGACCTTCACATACGAAGGCTCGGCCGAGAAGGTGTGGGCGCCGGAGCACGGCGTGAGAACCGCCGAGGCCGTTTCGCAGATGCTGGGCCCATACGCCACGCTGCTGAGAGGCTCGCACGGGGCCTTGGAGGACGGGCTGTACGCCCACCAGCTTATGGGCGCATTCCAGTCCGGCATCAACCACGGCAGCGTTCAGGTCATGCGAGACCAGGTGACCCGCCGGGGATTCGCTTTCCCTCGGGGCTAACCAACTACAACCAACCCAAGCAAGAGGTACTTCGAGAATGGACACACTTCTGAGCGAAGAAGAGCAGATGGTGAAGAACAGCGCGCGGGAGTTCCTGGAGGCGGAATGTCCGCCCGCGCTGGTTCGCGACATGGAGAGGGACGAGCGCGGCTACCCGGCCGAACTTTGGAGCAAGGTCGTTGACCTGGGTTGGCCCGGCCTCGCGCTGCCCGAGGAGTACGGAGGCTCGGGGCTGCCGGTCACTTACCTCGGCATCGTGCTCGAGGAGATGGGCCGCGCCCTGGCGCCGCTGCCGATCCACTCGACATCCGTGGCCGCGCTCACCATCGCTAGCGCGGGGAGCGAGCAGCAGAAGCAGGAGACCCTACCCGGCGTGGCGAGTGGCGACTCCATACTGACCTGGGCATTCACCGAGCAGACGCCGAGGTACACGCCGGAGGCGATCAACCTGGAGGCCACGCTCGACGGAGACGACTACGTGCTGAACGGCACCAAGATGTTCGTGGACAATTTCGTCGTGGCCGACAAGTGCCTCGTCGTAGCGCGCACCGCCGCCAAGTCCGAGGACAACGAAGGCGTTTCGCTGCTGATAGTCGACACCGGCAGCCCGGGCATCTCGCACATCCCGCTGCTCACGATGGCCAAGGACAAGCAGAGCGAAGTCACGTTCGAGAACGTGCGCGTGTCCAAGGCCAACCTGGTAGGAGAAGCGGACCGCGGCTGGCCGATAGTGCAGGACATGATCGATCTGGCAACGGTGTTGCTGTGCGCCCAGATGGTGGGGGCGGCTCGCATGGACGCCGACATGGCCATCGAGTACGCGAAGAACCGTACGGCGTTCGGGCGGCCAATCGCGGCGTTCCAGTCCATTTCGCACATGTGCGCCGACATGATCATGTGGGTGGACGGCGGGCAATTGCTCACTTACGAGGCGTTGTGGAAGCTGGACCAGGGACTGCCCGCCAAGGTAGAAATCTCGCAGGCGAAGGCGTTCTGCAACGAGAAGTGCGAGAACATCGTGCGCTACGGCCAGATGATCCACGGCGGCATCGGGTTCATGATGGAGTTCGACCTGCATCTGTGGTATCGCCGAGTCTGCTCGTGGACGATGCGCCTGGGCACGACCTATGAGCACCGCGCGCGAGTGGCCGCCGCCCTGCTGGCCCACGAGGGCAAGGTAGAGCTGGGCCGGCCGGTGGTCGCCGTCTAGCCTCTCGGAGGGAGTATCCCACAGCGGGGGCCGAGCGGGCCGCCAAATGGTCTTCTCGCTCCCGCAGAACTCAATCAAGGAGGATTGCCCCATGGCTACCTGCCCAGTGTGCCAGATAGACGTAGACGAGGAGGCCGCGCGCGCTCAGACGGGACTCACAGCCTACGGCGCGTCAGAGGTCGATCCGGATAAGGGCACTCGCCGCTTCTACGACGGCGTCTGGTATTATCTCTGCTCCCTCAACTGCAGCAGCAAGTTCATTCTCAACCCCAGCACCTACGTCAGCCAGTCCGGTAGCTAGGCCAATTGCCCAGACGCCGCACCGGGTTTTCGCCCGGCGCGACAGGGCCGGACAGGTGAAGACGTAGATGGGCGCGACCGAACAGCTTGCCCGACTCGTAGCGAGTCTGCGCTACGAGGACATCCCGGCCGAGGTCGTGGACGCCGCCAAGGCCGCCATCACCGACGGTGTTTCCGTAATGGTGGCCGGTTCCCGACAGCCGCTCTCAGACATAGTGAGCGGCTACGTGCGCCAACTCGGTGGCGCGCCACACTGCACAGTGGCGGGGCGCCGCTTCAAGACCAACGCGCCGTCGGCAGCATTCGCGAACGGCGTGTTCGGCCACTGCCTCGACTTCGAGATCCAGGGAGACCCCCCGACGCACGGCACGTCGTCGTGCCTGCCCGCCGCGCTTGCGCTGGGCGAGCAGGCGGGCGTCGATGGCAAGACCGTCATCACGAGCTACGTGCTGGGCTGGGAAGTACAGGGCCGCATCAGGGCCGCCAGCGCGGCCGCGTCCAATCCCGCGTATCACCCGCCCGGGCTTGTCGGGCCCCTGGGCGGCGCGGCGGCAGCGGCGAAGACGCTGGGCCTCGATGCACACCAAATCCACATGGCGCTTGGTATCGCCGCGTCACGGACGGGCGGGCTGACAGCGAACACCGGCACCATGGTGAAGTCTACGCACCCGGGCAACGCCGCGAGGATGGGCGTGGAGTCCGCGCTGCTAGCGCAGGCCGGCTTCGAGAGCACCGAGCACATCCTGGAGGCGCCCAACGGCTACGCGGACGCGCTGTTCGGCGGCAGCGTCGACTGGGTCGCGCTGACATCGGGCTTGGGCGAAACGTTCCGGCTGACCGATCCGGGCTACGACATCAAGCGCTTCCCGGCGCAGGTTCACATGCAGCGTCCCATCGAGGCCGTGCTGGGACTGCGAAGGGAGTATGGTTTGAACGCGGACATGGTCCGGACGCTAACGCTGGCGGTGCGGGACAGAGGCCACTCGGCGTCCGTGCCCAGGAGTGGTCTGGACGGGAAGTTCAGCGTGGAGTACTGCGCTGCCGTGGCGCTCGTTGACGGCGAAGTTGGTATAGACACCTTCACCGACGAGCGCCGGTTCCGTAGAGACCTGGAAGCCACACTCGGCAAGGTGCGGGTTGTGCCATCGTCGGAGCCTCAGAGTGCGACGGCCACGGCGGTGCTGCACGACGGCTCGGAGGCGAGCTATACGTGCGACCACTTCCGGGGGGCGATGGCCAATCCGATGAGCGTCGAGGAGCGGCTGGCGAAAGCGAGGACCTGCATTCGGACGATACATGGCCCCGCAGAAACGGGGCGCCTCATCGCGCTGCTGGAGCACCTCGATGAGCAGGATGACCTTTCGGAGCTTATGCGGCTCGTCGGCGGCCCGTGATCGAGCCTAGCGCCGCACGAACACCACGCCGCCGCTGCCGACGTAGCGGTCCCTGACACCCTCGAACAGGCTCAGCTTTTCCGGCTGGAAGTCAGTGGGTTGCTCGTCGTCGTCAAGCCAGGGGTTGGGAAAGTAGAAGCGTATGGTGGTGCCGCCCTGCCCGTCCGACATGCGCACGTAGTAGAGCTTGGGGAAGCTGTGGAAATTGTCCTCGGCTTCCACGAACTGCACCCCATCGATCTTTGGCAGGTTCAGGTGAACGTGCCACGACCCGGCTTCGAGCATTGCCCAGTCGTCCTCGAACTCGGGCTTCATCCCGGCTGGCGGGTGAAGTTCCGCAACAGCGCCGCCGGAATCCACGACCACGAGCATTCCCTTCAGGGCGAGTAGCTCTTCGAGGAGGCGCTTTACAATCGAGATGTCCATGGTCCCGCCTGTGGTAGGTACGAGGTTGGGCTTATTGCCGAGGCGCGTTTCCGCCGGGCCTCGGCGACCCTTGTTGCAGCACAATGTATCCGCGTTCTATCTCGCGGCGGAATCTGTCGGACGTGGCGTGCCAGTCGAGCACGTCGACGCGCATCGGCAGTCGAGACTCCTCAAACGCTTCTTTCAGCCTGCTGAGCGTTTGCCAGTGCAGCGGCCCATCGCCTAGGACCGCGAGATCCAGATCCGAGTAGTCCCTTGAGGACCAGGACGCTCGAGAGCCATAGGCTCTGACCTCGCAGTCGGGCGTGTGTTCGGCCAGAATGCGCCGGACTATGGCGAGCTGGGCATGGCTGAGGTCAACCGAGTCGTTCACAGCCAGTCTTCTCCCGTCATCCTGACGTACAGGGCGATCGCATCGTCGATGAAGGAGGGCATAAGCTTGATTGCGTTCGCTGCTTTGCCGCCATCGTAGTCGTGGGTGGTGTCGATACGGGTCTGCACGTACAACTCCCATTGCTCGCCGCCGGATGCCAGAAGAAGATTCTCGTTGGCAAGCCGAAAGATCGGCCTCGGGCTATTGGGCGCGTCGGCGACGCCAAGGGCTTCCACCAGATACCGCCGGAGCGTCTTCCAGAGCGTGTCGTAGCATATCTCGAATCTCTGTATTACCGATTCTGCCATGCCATCGTGAACGAATGGGGGAAAGTCGGATGACAGGTAGAGTAGATTCCGGTGTTGAGTCTCCAGATTCTTCAGGGACAACCTAAGGTTGCCATAGTCTATGGCCATGCCGTCGCCTGGCTCCAGGGAAGGGTAACACTACCATACCAATCTGAGTGCGCGGCGGCAAACCGGCGCGCGTTGACGGGCTGGGACGGCGGTGATAGCATCGCCGGGATTCTACATCCGCCGCGCGGCCGGAGTCCCGCTCCCCGAGCCAGTACTGAGCGGCCTTCGCTACGCGCGACCCCACACGCATCAATTGCAGTTAGCAACCCGCCTCGCGAGACGTACCCCGTTCTTCTACGGCTGGGTGGTGCTGTACGGCGCAAGCGCGGCGCAGTTCGCGTCCAACGCCGCGGCAAGCCTCACCATGTCCGTGTTCATCTACCCCATCTCGCAGGACCTGGGATGGAGCCGGACGCTCATCGCGGGGGCGGCCAGCCTGGGGGGGCTGGTGGCCACTGTGCAGTCGCCGCTGATAGGCTGGCTGATGGACCGCTACGGCATCCGCGTGGTGCTGGCAAGCAGCGTGCTCGCGCTGGGACTGTCGGTGATGTACCTGTCGTGGGCTACGGCTCCGCTGGCGTTCTACATCAGCTACGCCATAGCGCGGTCGATGTTCTCGAGTCCCATCAAGATAGGCTCTTCGGTGGCGGTGTCGCGCTGGTTCATCGAGCGGCGCGGGCGCGCGACCGGGGTTCTGTTCCTGTCGCACGCCGCCGGCATGACTACCTTTCCGCTGGTAGCGGGCCTCGTGATAGCACAGAGGGACTGGCAGGACGCGTGGCTGGCGCTCGGCGTGATTGTGCTCGTGGTCGCGCTGGTCCCGGCCATGTTGATAGTGCAGAATCCCGAGGATGCCGGACTGCGTCCGGACGGCAGGACCGGCGGCCGGGCGCAGGGAGAACAGGCGGATGGGGATCGCGACCCGATCTGGACGCTCGGGGAGGCGGTGCGGACGCCGGCGCTGTGGCTGCTCGCGCTGGCGGGCGGGTTCGTGTTCATGATACAGGCGGGGACGAACGTTCACATAGGGGCGTTCTTCAGGGACCAGGGCCTGGACGCGGGGGTGGCGGCGCTCGCGGTGAGCGTCAACGCGATGTCCACCGGTGCGGCGAGCCTGGTGTGGGGATGGCTGGCGGACCGAGCGCCGGTGCAGTACGTGTTCACGGCGGTAGCGCTGGTGATGACGGCAGGGGTAGCGCTGGTGGTGAACGCCGACACCGCGGTTGAGGCCATTGTGTACTCGAGTTTGCTCGGCACGTCAATTGGAGGCATCCTGGTGGTGCCGCCGGTGGCGTTCGCCAACTACTTCGGACGCTCTTCGATTGGCGTCATCCGAGGTGTGACCGAACCATTCGCGTCGGGCGGGCAGGCGGTCGCGGTGTTGTTCTCGGGCATCATCTTCGACACCACGGGCAGCTACCATGCGGCGTATATGACGTTCGCGGGGCTTGGCGCGATCACCGCGCTGATGTTGCTGTTCACAAAGCCGCCGCGAAGGAGGGAAGCGGTCGCACGGAGCGGGAGCGCGGAGGAGGGGGTGCGTCCCGACTAGGCGGTGGGAGTTGATGGAGCCAACGAGTGGACTCGAACCACCGACCTGCGGTTTACGAAACCGCTGCTCTACCGGCTGAGCTACGTTGGCGTACCGACAACGGGAGTATTGTACTATGCGCGGGTGACGCCGCTCAAGGTTGCTACGCTAACAGGCGTGTGCTACATTCCGAGCGGACGGCGCGAATGACAACTGAACGGAGGGCAGAACGATGGCCGAGGCGTATTCGGTAAAGTTCGAATCCAACCTGGAGCTGAAGCTCAGGGACGGCACGAAGACCTACGTGGACGTCTTCCGACCGGATGCCGACGGCTCCTTCCCCGGCCTGTTGCAGCGCACACCGTACGACAAGAGCTCGGTGGGCAGCCGAGGCGGAACGCTGGATGCCGTCATGGCCGCGTCACGCGGCTACGCTGTCGCCATCCAGGACGTGCGGGGGCGGTACAACTCGGAGGGCGAGTTCTACACCTTCGTCAATGAGATCAACGATGGACATGACTCGGTTGAGTGGCTCGCCTCGCAGCCGTGGTGTACGGGCAAGGTGGGCATGTACGGCGTGTCCTACGTGGGGGCGACGCAGTGGCTGGCGGCGAAGTCCAAGCCGCCGTCGCTCAAGGGCATCGCGCCGGGCGTAACGGCCTCCAACTACCAGGAGGGCTGGGCGTGGCAGGGCGGCGCGTTCGAGCTTGGCTTCAACCTCTCCTGGACCGTCGGCGCACTGACGGCGGCCAACTGGGGCAACCTGTCGCGCCGCCTCCCCCTCGACGACGGGGGGCTGGAGAGCATCATCCGGGCCAAGGACGACCTGAACACGGGCTTCGCTCATCTGCCCATGAAGGACGTTCCAGACCTGCAGGGCGGGCTGGCGCCATACTATTACGACTGGATGGCGCATCCGGAGTACGACGACTACTGGAAGGCGGTGTCGATAGAGGAGTCGCACGCCGAAATCGAGGTGCCGGCGTTCAACTTCGGCGGCTGGTACGACATCTTCCTGGGCGGCACCATACGCAACTACGTGCGCATGAGCAAGCTGGGGGCGACCGAGGACGCGCGGCGGGGGCAGAAGCTGGTCATCGGTCCGTGGATTCACGGCGGGTCGCCGGCGAGCGTATCCGGCGAGCACAACTTCGGGACGAGGGCGGCGGCGCTCGCGCTGGACCTTCAGGGCCAGATTCTCTCGCACTACGACTACTGGCTGAAGGGCGAGGACAACGGCTTCGTCGACCAGCCGCCGGTGCGGATCTTCGTGATGGGCGAGGACGTGTGGCGGTACGAGGACGGCTGGCCGCTGGAGCGAGCCGTGGACACGAGGTACTACCTGCGGAGCGGAGGCAAGGCCAACACCCTGAACGGCGACGGGGCGCTCAGCCTCGACTCGCCGAATTCCGAGCCGCCCGACGTGTTCGCGTACAATCCGCTGGATCCCGCGCCGACACGGGGCGGGCAACTGTGCTGCGACCCGGCGTTCATGGCGTCCGGGGCGTACGACCAGCGGCCGGTGGAGGCGCGCCCGGACGTGCTGGTGTACTCCACGCCGCCGCTGGAGCAGGACACGGAGGTGACGGGGCCGGTGCGGGTGACGCTGTACGCATCGAGTTCGGCCAGGGACACGGACTTCACCGGGAAGCTGGTGGACGTGTCGCCCGACGGGTACGCGCGCAACCTGACCGACGGTATCATCCGGGCGCGCTACCGCAACCCTAGGTCCGCGGCGAGCCTGATCCAGCCGGGGCAGGTGTACGAGTACGACATCGACCTGTGGGCGACCAGCAACCTGTTCAGGAAGGGTCACCAGATCCGGGTGGAGGTTTCGAGCAGCAACTTCCCGCGCTTCGACCGCAACACGAACACGGGGGAGCCCATCGGCACGGACGGGGACTTCGTTTCGGCGCTGCAGACGGTGTACCACACGGCGGAGTACCCGTCGCACATAACGCTGCCGGTCGTGCCGCGCGGCTAGAGGACCGGCGACCCAAGAGCTTATGGAGGACGACCAATGACCACCTCTTCCTTTCCCACCATCCACAAGCCGGACCGAGACGAGATGCCCGTCAAGCCGAATCTCGAGTATGCCGAGACACGGGCAGAGTTCGACTGGCAGCAGATGTACGGCGAGCTCGACTGGCTGCCGGGCGGCTACCTGAATAAGGCGCACGAGGCCATCGACAGGCACGCCAACGGGCCGAGGCGCGACAAGATCGCGATGATATGGGAGGGCAAGAACGGCGAGCGCGAGGACTACACGTTCGGCCAGATGAAGACGCTCACCAACAGGTTCGCGAACGTCATCAAGAGCCTGGGCATCGAAAAGGGCGACCGCGTGTTCCTGTTCATGGACAGGCTGCCGGAGACGTACATCGCCTTCTTCGGAATACTGAAGGCGGGGGCCGTGGTCGGGCCGCTATTCTCCGCGTTCGGGCCCGATCCCGTGAGGGACAGGTTGCAGGACAGCGGGGCGAAGGTGCTGGTGACGCAGCCGGAGCTCAGGCGCCGGATCACGGGCATCATCCCGGAGCTGTTCGAGCTACAGCACATCATCATCGTGAACAAGAATGGCCGGGACACCGAGGGCCGGGACATGGCGGACCTGGACTGGGACGAGGAGATGGGCAAGGCGTCGGCGGACTTCGATACAGCGCAGACGAGCCAGTACGACTACTCGGTGATGCACTACACGTCCGGGACCACGGGCAAGCCAAAGGGCGCGGTGCACCGTCACCAGGCGGTGGTGCAGCAGTACGCGACGGGCAAGTGGGCGCTGGACCTGCACGAGGACGACGTGTACTGGTGCACGGCGGACCCGGGCTGGGTGACGGGAACGTCGTACGGGATGCTTGCGCCGTGGACGAACGGGCTTACGCAGCTCATCTACGAGGGCGGATTCCGGGCGAGCGCCTGGTACGAGATGCTCCAGAAGCACAAGGTCACGGTGTGGTACACGGCGCCGACGGCGATAAGGATGCTGATGAAGGCGGGAGAGGAGTTGCCGCGGCGGTACGACCTGTCCAAGCTCAGGTACTCGTGCAGCGTCGGGGAGCCGCTGAATCCCGAGGCGGTGGTGTGGGGGGAGAAGGCCATCGGGATGCCGTTCCACGACAACTGGTGGCAGACGGAGACGGGCGCGATACTGGTGGCGAACTACCCGGAGATGGACATTAGGCCAGGCTCGATGGGCCGGCCCATTCCGGGCGTGGAGGTGGGGGTGGTGGACGAGAACTTCGATCCGGTGCCGCCGGGCACGGACGGCAACCTGGTGGTGCGACCCGGCTGGCCGTCGATGTTCCACTCTTACTGGAACAACACGGAGATGTACAACTCGCGGTTCCGCAAGGGGTGGTACGTCACAGGCGACAGCGCGCGCATCGACGAGGACGGCTACTTCTGGTTCGTGGGGCGCACGGACGACGTGATAAACACGGCGGGTCACCTGGTGGGGCCGTTCGAGGTGGAGAGCGCGCTGATCGAGCATCCGGCGGTGGCGGAGGCGGGCGTGATAGGCAAGCCCGATCCCATCGCGATGGAGATAGTGAAGGCGTTCGTGGCGCTCAAGGACGGGTTCGAGGCTACCCCGCAGTTGCAGAGGGAGATCACGCGGTTCAGCCGGCAGAAGCTGAGCGCGGGGGTCGCGCCGCGGGAGATCGAGTTCGTGCCGTCGCTGCCGAAGACGCGGAGCGGGAAGATCATGCGGCGGCTGCTGAAGGCGCGGGAGCTGGGTCTGCCGGAGGGGGACACGAGCACGCTGGAGGAAGAGGAGTAGGGGGCGGTCACCCCCATCCTAACCTTCCCCCTGTGAGGGGGAAGGGACAAGCGGAACCCTCTCCTTGCGAGGGGGAAGGGACTGAGATGAGCGCGGGCGGCCATGTAATGGCACCACTTTGCAAGCAGGAGAATCGTGTTGGGCTACGAGAACATAGTTGTGGACAAGCAGGAGGGCGTGGGCACTATCAGGCTGAACCGGCCGGAGGTGCTGAACGCGCTCAGCAGGGACCTTTACCGCGAGGTGAACGAGGCGGTGTTGGACATGGAGGCGGACGCGGGGGTTAAGGCGGTCATCTTCACTGGGACGGGCGAGCGGGCGTTCTCGGCGGGGGCGGACATCCACGAGATGGCGCGCAACGCCGAGCTTGAGACGCCGCCTGAGCCGTACCCGGGGAGCGACCTGTTCGCGTGGAACATCGCGTCGTGCAGCAAGCCGACCATAGGCGCGCTGAACGGGCTGTGCTACGGCGGTGGGGCGCTGATGTCGTCAAGCTTCGACATCCGGGTCGGGTGCGAGAGGACGCGGTTCCGGTTTCTGGCGGCGTCGTACGGGCGGGTGAACTCGACGTGGACGCTGCCGATGCAGGTGGGGTGGCCGAAGGCGAAGGAGCTGCTGTTCACGGGCCGAGTGGTGGAGGCTGAGGAGGCCTTTCAGATCGGGCTGCTCAACCACCTGGTGCCGTCGGGGGAGCTGATGGCGAAGGCGGTGGAGATAGGGCAGCTCATCGCGGCGAATGACGAGCGGATGGTGCAGGGCATCAAGGACCTGGCGATAGAGAACGTGGGGGCGGGCTGGCGGCAGATGCACGATAACGAGGTGGATGCGCGGGAGACCAAGCTGGTGGCGACGACGGTGGAGGAGGGGTTCAAGGAGTTTCTCGATAGGAAGGGGAGGAAGTAGGGACGCGTGTGGGCGCCCCGCCCCTGGATTCCCGCTTTCGCGGGAATGACGGTGGCGAGAGGGGGCGCTCGGAATGACAGAGATAAGTGGGGGAAGGACCATTCACCTTCACCCTAGCCCTCTCCCATTAAGGGAGAGGGGACTTAATGGTAGGTTGAGCAAGAGAGGGATGTGAATACCATGACGAATTCGGTGAAGGCTCCGTTGGAAGGTATCCGGGTGCTGGATCTGGGGCGCTACCAGGCGGGCCCCAGGTGCGCGCTGATGTTCGCGCGCATGGGCGCGGAGGTTATCAAGGTCGAGACGCTGCGGGGCGACGAGAGCCGCGCGAACGGGCCGACGGTGAGGGGTCAGAGCGCGTACTGGGTGCAGTACAACAGCGGCAAGAAGAGCCTGTCGATCAACCTGCGGACGGACGAGGGCAAGGAGGTAATCCGGGACCTGGTGAAGGTGTCGGACGTGCTGCTGCAGAACTTCAGGCCGGGCACCATCGACGTGATGGGTCTGGGGTACGACGTGCTGAAGAAGCTGAATCCGCGGATCATCATGATCAACGTGTCGGCTTACGGGCAGTACGGGCCGCTGCGGGACCGGGTTGGGTTCGACCCGATCGGGCAGGCGATGGGCGGCATGGCGTCGCTGACGGGGTTCCCGGACGACCCGCCGATTCTGACGGCCTTCCCGCTGATCGACAGGATCACGGCGCTGCACGCGACGATAGGGGCACTGGCGGCGCTGAGGGAGCGCGAGATCTCGGGCGAGGGCCAGGCGATAGACGTGTGCCTGGCGGACACCGGATTCACGACCAACGAGATACCGATTTCGGCGTACCTGGGCGGGGGCATCGTGTCCGAGCGCAGGGGCAACGGGAGCGGGCTGGGCGGCATGTACCAGACCACCGACGGCTGGCTGATAATCGCGGCGAACAACGACCACATGTGGGATCGGCTGTGCGAGGCGCTGGACAAGCCGGAGTGGCTGGAGGACGCGCGTTTCGCGACGCGGGCCGACCGCGGCACCAATACCGAGGAGCTGGAGCGGGAGTTGACGGAGTGGTTTTCCACCCGCACCACCAAAGAGGCCGTGGACTATCTTTCGAGCTACTCGATTCCATGCGCGCCGGTGAACGACGTGGTGCAGGCGGCGAACGAGCCGCACCTTCGGGAGCGCGAGATCATGATGGAGGTGCCGGACCCGGTGGCGGGGACGATGTGGGTGTCGGGCAAGATGATCAAGTTCAGCCGGACGCCGATGGTGGTGGGTTCGGCGCCGACGCCGGGGCAGCACAACGAGGAGATTTTGAAGGACGTCCTCGGATACACCGATGAGAGGGTCCGGGAGCTTCAGGACTCTGAGGTCATCAGCAGCCAGGAGGCGGTTCTGGCGGACGACTAGGGGGGTGGCCCCGCCGCCCCTGGATTCCCGCTTTCGCGGGAATGACGTGGGAGACGGGGGAAGGGACTGAGAGGAAGGCGGGGGCGGTACGTCGATTTCTTCGCGGGGATCGGGGTCGGGGGGCGGCGTGTAGGCGCGGATGAGGTCGTGGCGCCAGGGGAGGACGGCTCGCACGATTGGGAGAGGGTGCGGGAACTCGTCCCTGGCGGCGCAGCGGTCGAGGTACATGACGACCTTGTGGAGTCCGGAGAGGCCGGAGTTCCAGGCGTCGGCCATGTTTAGGAAGTCCCAGCCGTCGCCGCGGTTGTAGGCGGCGTGGCGGTACCAACGATTATCGATGAAGTCGAGGAGGTCTTCGAGGGCGACTTCGAGGAGTTCGGCGGCGAACTGTTTTTCCAGTCCTCGGACGGCGCCTTCTAGATGCCGGGCCACTGGGCCTTCTTCCTCAGGGCGGCGGCCCTTTCGAGGTTCTCGACGCGCCGGTCGAGGCGCTCGGTCTGGCGGGCGCTCTGGGCGAGCTTGAGGGCGGCGAGGGCGGCGTCGAGGCGGATGCGCTGGCGGCCGGACTGCATGAGCTCGAAGATAACGGAGATGGCGTCCTGCGCCATGGACTGGGCCTCGATTTCGGCGACGTGGAGGACCTCTTTGCGGAGTCTCTCGAGGGCTTCACGGAAGTCGGGGTCTTCGAGCCACCTGTAGAGGGTGGTGCGGGAGATGTTGGCGTTCCTGGCGCGCTGGGAGGCGGAGCCGGGGCCGAGCAGATAGGGGAGGGCGAGAATCTGCCTGGGCGACAGGACGTCCTGAATATGTGTATCATCCTGTAGCATCTGTATCAGATCGGCGTTTTCGCCCTCGAATTCATGGGGATTCGGGGGCGATTCCGGGACGGGGTGGGACTCGTCCGGGTCGACATGGGACTCGAGCGCGACGATGGTGTCACGGTCGGGCAGGGCCGGGAGGTCGGGGTTGGGGTTGTTGTCGGTCATGGTGTGCGGTTCCTCTCGTTGTTGGGATGAGTGAAGTGTAGCACGGATGTTCTGTGATGTCAATGGGGGTATGGCGCCCCGCCCCTGGATTCCCGCTTTCGCGGGAATGACGAGGGAAGAGAGCGGGAATGACGAGGGAGTTAAGGGAGAGGGGACTAGTTAGGAGTGCTCATGGACGGGAAGACGGCTTTGGTTACGGGGTCGGGGCGGAACATCGGGAGGGCTACGGCGCTGGAGTTTGCGGCGCGGGGGGCGAACGTGGTGGTGAACGCGCGGTCGAATCGGGCGGAGGCGGAGGCCGTGGCGGAGGAGGCGAGGGCGCTGGGCGTGCGGGCGCTGGCGGTGGTGGCGGACGTGGGCAACCTGGAGGACCTGAACCGGCTGGCAGACGCGGCTATCGCGGAGTTCGGGCGCGTGGACGTGCTGGTGAACAACGCGGGGCTGCGTCGGCCGGCGCCGATTACGGAGATGAGCGTGGAGGAGTGGCGGGAGGTGCTGGCGGTGAACCTGGACGGGCCGTTCTACCTGAGCAAGGCGCTGATTCCGGGGATGATCGAGGCGGGAGGCGGTCGGATCATCAACGTGTCGGGTCTGAACGCGTTCCGAGGTCACGCGGGGTGGGCGCACGTATCGGCGTCGAAGATGGGGGCACTGGGGCTGACGCGGGCGCTGGCGATGGAGCTCGCGCCGCACAACATCCTGGTGAACCACGTGGTGCCGGGGGCCATCGACACGTATCCGGCGAACGCGCAGCCGGCGACGCACCGGACGGCGGCGATTCCGCTGGGGAGGCTTGGGCTGTCGGAGGAGATCGCGAAGACGTGCGCGTTTCTGGCGTCGGGGGACGCGGCGTTCATTACGGGGCAGACGATTCACGTGAATGGGGGGGCGCTGACGTATTGAGGGGGGCGGCGGGATTATCCACGAAGGGCACGAAGGGACACGAAGGGGAATGAGGGGTAAGGGGCTGAGAGGAAGGCGGGCTGGGTGTGGCACAAGCAACCGCTTTAGATTCCTCGGCTACGCTCGGAATGGCAGGGGTGTCAAGGGAGAGGGGACTAAGAGGAAGGAAGGCGATGACTACTTACTCATACTCGCGGTGGGACGGGACGCAGGACTGGTCGGATATGGACGAGGACGACTTCCTACAGGCGCTGTCGGACGACATTCTTACGCACGGGGACGTTAACCGGGCGCTGCGGAACCTGTTCCAGCGGGGGATGAGCGGCGAGCAGGGGGAGCGCGTCCAGGGGCTGCGGGAGATGATGGAGCGCTTGCAGAGGCAGCGGCAGGCGCAACTGGAGCGCTACAACGTGGATTCGCTGATGGATGACCTGAAAGAGCGGCTTCAGGACGTGCTGGAGACGGAGCGCTCCGGCATCGAGAAGCGGCTGGGCGAGGCGCGGGAGCAGATGGACGCGGCGGGGGACGACGGGGAGCACCTGAAGGGTCCGATGAAGATGCTGGAGGAGCGGGCGGAGCGGAGCCGGGAGAGGCTGGACACGCTGCCGGAGAGTCCGAGCGGGGCTATCCGGGAGTTGCAGCAGTACGATTTCATGGATTCGGAGGCGCGGGAGAAGTTCAACGAGCTGCTGGACATGCTGAGGCAGCAGATGATGCGCAACTTCTTCCAGAGCATGCGGCAGCAGATCCAGAACATGACGCCGGAGCAGATGGACGAGCTGAGAGAGATGGTGGGCGCGCTGAACCAGATGCTGCGGGACCGGGCGATGGGTGAGGACCCCGATTTCGAGGGGTTCATGGAGCGGTACGGACACCACTTCGACCCGGACCGGCCGGAGAGCCTGGACGAGCTTATCGAGCAGCTGCAGCGGCAGATGGCGGCGATGCAGTCGATGATGGACAGCATGAACTCGGAGATGCGGGACGAACTGGAGTCTCTGCTGATGTCGGCGATGGACCCGGATCTGATGGAGGAGCTTGCGGAGCTGGCGGCGGAGATGTACGACATGGCTCCGTTCGACGACATGGCGCGGGACTACCCGTTCATGGGGGAGGAGTCGCTGACGCTGGACCAGGCGATGGAGCTGATGGGTCACTTGCAGGACATGGACGATTTGGAGCGTCAGCTTCAGCAGGTGATGCGGAGCGGGAACCTGGAGGACCTGGACCCGGACAAGGTGGAGAATCTGATAGACGAGGAGGCGCGGCGGCAACTGGAGCAGATGCAGGACGTGCTGCGGCAGTTGCAGGAGGCAGGCTACCTGAAGAAGGAGGGGGACCGGCTGGAGTTGACGCCGAGGGCGGTGCGGAGGCTGGCGCAACAGGCGCTGAAAGAGGTGTTCTCGGAGTTGAAGAAGGACCGTGCGGGCCGTCACGAGGTTTACTTCCGGGGTGAGGGCGGCGATTACACGGGGGAGACGAAGCAGTACGAGTTCGGGGACCCGTTCGACGTGGACCTGCACCGCACGCTGTTCAACTCGGTGTTGCGGGAGGGGCCGAGCGTGCCGATACGGCTACAGCCGGAGGACCTAGAGATTCACCGCACGGAGCATCTGAGCCAGGTGGCGACGGTGCTGATGCTGGACCAGAGCCGGTCTATGGGGATGTTCGGGAGCTTCACGGCGGCGAAGAAGGTGGCGCTGGCGCTGTACTGGCTGATTCACAGCCAGTTTCCGCGGGACCAGTTCTACGTGGTGGGGTTTTCGGACTACGGGATGGAGTTGAAGGGGGAGGACCTGCCGGAGGTGAGTTGGAACGCGTGGGTGTCGGGGACGAACATCCAGCACGGGCTGATGCTGGCGCGGCAGTTGCTGTCGCGGAGGAAAGTGGCGACGAAGCAGGTGTTGATGATCACGGACGGGGAGCCGACGGTGCACATGGAGGGGAGCCGGGCGTACTTCAGCTATCCGCCGACGTGGACGACGATCGACGAGACGCTGAAGGAGGTGAAGCGGTGCACGCAGGAGGGGATAACGATCAATACGTTCATGCTGGAGCGGCAGCCTGACCTGCTGGCGTTCATCGACCAGTTGACGCGGATCAACAAGGGGCGGGCGTTTTACACGGACTCGCGGAACCTGGGGAAGTTCGTGATGGTGGACTATCTGCGGAATCGGCGGAGGCGAGTGGGGGCGTAGGGGGTCGGATTATCCACGAAGGGCACGAAGGGACACGAAGAGGGGTGGGCGGCAAGGCGACCGCTTTAGATTCCTCGGCTCCGCTGCGCTACGCTCGGAATGGCAGGCGGGTGTTGCGCTGCGCTCGGAATGGTAGGGGGTGAGGGGGAAGGGATTGAGAGGCGGGCGGGTTTGAAACCCGCCCCTACAGCGCTGTGCGCATGGTGACGGTGACTTGGAGGAGGCTTTGGCCGCCGCCTACGAAGACGCCGCGGGTGGGGGAGACGTCGCGGTAGTCGCGGCCGGTGGCTACGCGGACGTGGCCGGGGCCGACCAGTGCGCGGTTGGTGGGGTCGAAGCCTGTCCAGCCGAGGCCGGGCAGCAGGCACTCGACCCAGGCGTGGGTGGCGCTGTGCTTGGCCGCACCCCCGAGTTTGTCGGAGGCGGCCACGTAGCCTGAGACGTACCGCGTGGGAACGCCCCACGAGCGGGCGATGGCAATCATCACGTGGGCGTAGTCCTGGCAGACGCCGCACCCTGTCTCCAGAATGTGCTCGATGGGGGAGACGGCGGAGGTGGCGCCCGGCAGGTACTCGAAGCTGTGGTAGACGGTCTCGTTGAGCGCGAGCAGCGACGAGAGCGGGTCCGGGCGGCGGGCGATGGCGTGGCGTGCGACGTAGGCGTCGAGGCTGGGCGAGGGTCGGACGTAGGCGCTCGGGCGGGTCAACTCCCAGTGTTCCATGGAGGTCTTCCAGCGTCCGATGGCGTCCCACGAGCCGGGGTCGAGGGCCTCGGGTAGCGGCTGGGGCGCGGCGGTCTGCACGACGGAGCGGGCGGCGATGGCGAGAGAGTCGTGGTCGGCGTGTATGTGCATCTGGTGCTTGGTGTTGCCGAAGGGGTCGGTTTCCTCGGTGAGGGTTGCGGCCGGCTCGGTGTGGACGGCGAAGTCGAGGAGGCGCTGGCCCATCTGCTGGCTGGGTTTGAGGCAGAGGGACATGGAGCACTGCTGGACGGGCAGGGAGTAGAGGTAGCGGGAGAGGTGGTCGATCTGGTAGCGGTTGCCACCGGGCATTTGCGTGTTCTCCTGGCGTCGGAGTAGTTGGCGAGGGGCATTTTAGCATAGGAGGCACCCCCATCCTAACCCTACGGCAAGCTCAGGGCAGGCTCTTCCCCCTGCGAGGGGGAAGGGACCTTTCACCCTCACCCTGACCCTCTCCCATCAAGGGAGAGGGGATAATCAGGTGGAGTATGGACAGGGTTGGCGGGCGGGCGTATGCTAATGCGCGGCCCGTGGGTTCCCGCTTTCGCGGGAACGACGGTAGAGTAGGTGGGGCGGGAAGGGGACGGTACGGCTTGATGGTAGGGGGCGTCACCCCCATCCTAACCTTCCCCCTGCGAGGGGGAAGGGACAGATTTGAGGAGGGCAGGCAGTTGGCTAAGTTCAGAGTGGTTACGCAGAAGCCGCCGGGGGTTACGTTCGACATGGCGGGCGGCGGGTTCGACCTGGAGATGGAGTCTCTGTCGACGGTGGACGCGGAGATAATCGAGGTGGACGCGGAGACGGAGGAGGAGTTCATCGAGGCGGCGCGGGACGCTGACGCGCTGATCGCGAGGGGGCGGCGGATTACGGCGAACATCATCAACAACCTGGAGAACTGCAAGATCATCTCGCTGGCGAGCGTGGGGGCGGACTCGGTGGACGTGGCGGCGGCTACGGAGCGGAACATTCCGGTGACGAACGTTCCGGACGCCTTCATCGAGGAGGTGGCGGACCACACGATGATGCTGATTCTGGCGACGTTCCGGCGGCTGACGACGATGGACCGGATGGTGCGTGAGAGCCGGTGGAGTGAGGGCAGGCCGCTGCTTTCGGAGATTCCGCGGTTGATGGGGCAGACGCTGGGGTTCGTGTCGTTCGGGCACGTGGCGCGGGCGACGTCGGTGCGGGCGAAAGCGTTCGGGGTGCGGATGAAGGCGCACGACCCCTACATCGGCGAGGTGCTGATCACGGAGTACGGCGTGGAGCCGGTGGGTCTGGGCGAGTTGTTGCAGAGCTCGGACATAGTGTCGATGCACGCGCCGGCGACGCCGGAGGTGCACCACATGCTGGGGGAGGAGCACTTCCGGCAGATGAAGCCGACGGCTCTGTTCATCAACAACGGTCGGGGGCCGACGGTGGACGAGGAGGCGCTGATCAAGGCGCTGCAGGAGGGTTGGATCGCTGGGGCCGGGCTGGACGTGCTGGAGCAGGAGCCGCCGGACCCGGAGAATCCGCTGCTGCACATGGACAACGTGATTCTGACGCCGCACGTGGCGTCGGCGTCGGCGCGGATGGGGCCGGAGACGAGGCGTCGGGCGGGGCAGGAGATCATGCTGGCGCTGAGCGGGCGGTGGCCGCGTGCGTGCGTGAACCCGTCGGTGCTGGAGAAGACGGACCTGCGCCGGTGGCAGCCGTACTCGATGGGGAGGGGGCCGAACTCGTAGGGGGGCTGTCGCGGGATTATCCACGAAGGGCACGAAGGCGCACGAAGAGGGCGTGGAGATTAACAGATGACTACCTGGAGAATGAATCCGGATGGAACGCGGACGTGGACTGTCAACTTCGACGCTCTGGAGGCGGCGGCCTTGCTCGAGGACACGGACCTGGAACTTACCAAGGAGGAGTTCGACGAACTGACCGACGAAATGCGGAAGGCGCGCGAGGAGGCTGACGCGGAAGAGCAGGAGTCGGGAGGGCATTCGGAGTGACGTGGCGATGGCGGCGGCGATTCCTCCCGGCGTGACGATCAGGGACGAACTGGCGGCCAGGGGGATGAGTCAGCGACAGCTTGCGGCGGCCATGGAGCGGCCCGTGAGTGCGGTCAACGCAATTGTGCTTGGGAAGAAGGCGATCACTCCGGAGAGGGCGCTGGGGATTCCCGCCCGCACCTGGCTGAGGCTTGAAGCCGACTACCGTTTGGCCTTGGAGCGGGGGCACCCTGTGCTCGATTTCAGGGACTCTAGCCCGGGTGCCCAACAGGCTGTCCCCACCCCTGGATTCCCGCTTTCGCGGGAATGACGGGGGAGGAGGGAGCGGGAATGACAGGAGGCGGGCGGGTCACAGACCCGCCCCTACAGGGTGAGGGGGAAAGGTTCGGAGTGACGGTGAATAGTGGGGTATAGGCTAGGGGTTGACGTCGGGGGGACGTTTACGGACCTGGCGCTGTATGACGCCGATTCGGGGCGGCTGGAGTTCGCTAAGACGCCGTCGACGCCGGAGAACCAGGCGGTGGGGGTCGCGGAGGGCATAGGCGAACTGGCGCGTCGGTACGGGGTGTCGCCGGAGCAGGTCGAGTTTTTCATTCACGGCACGACGGTGGCGACGAACACGCTGCTGGAGCGCAAGGGCGCGTCGATGGCGCTGGTGGTGACGGCGGGTTTCCGGGACGTGCTGCAGATAGGGCGGCAGGAGCGGCCGAGTCTTTACGACTGGCGGATACGGCGCCCGGAGCCGCTGGCGCCGCGCCGGCTGCGCTTCGAGGTCACGGAGCGGGTGCTGTACACGGGCGAGGTGCTGACGCCGCTGGCGGACGCCGAGATCGAGCGGGTGGCGGCGCTGCTGGCGGAGTCCGGGGTCGACGCGGTGGCGGTGTGCCTGCTGCACTCCTACGCGAACCCTGAGCACGAGCGGGCGCTGGGCGAGGCGCTGAGGCGGTCGCTGCCCGGCGTCACGGTCGCGCTTTCCCACGAGGTTCTTCCCGAGTTCAAAGAGTACGAGCGGATGAGCACGACCGCGATCAACGCCTACGTGGCGCCGGTGATGGAACGCTACCTGCGGCGGCTGGAGCGCACGATCTCGGACGAGGGACTGAGATCGGACGTGTACATCATGCAGTCGAACGGCGGGACGATGGGGGTGGAGACGGCTATCGAGCGTCCGGTGCACACGATCATGTCGGGTCCGGCGGCGGGTGTGATAGGGGCGGCGGCGATAGCACGGCAGGCGGGCGAGGCGAACGCGATCTCCATCGACATGGGGGGCACGAGCTTCGACGTGTCGCTGTGCTACGAGGGGGAGGTGCGGCAGACGCAGGAGAGCGAGATCGAGCGTCTGCCTATCCGGGTGCCGATGGTGGACGTTCACACGCTGGGCGCGGGCGGCGGGAGCATCGCGTGGATCGACGCGGGCGGCGCGCTGCGCGTGGGGCCGCAGAGCGCGGGTGCGGCGCCGGGTCCGGCGTGCTACGGGAGCGGGGGGACGGAGGCGACGGTGACGGACGCGAACGTGGTGCTGGGCAGGCTGGGGGAGTCGGGGCTGCTGGGGGGCGCTATGCCGCTGGACGCGGCGCTGGCGCGGAGGGCGGTGCGGGAGCGCGTGGCGGAGCCGCTGGGCATCGGCGTGGAGGAGGCGGCTGAGGGGATCGTGCAGGTGGTGAACGCGAGCATGGTGAAGGGGATCCGGGTGGTGTCGGTGTCCAAGGGATACGACCCTCGGGACTTCTGCCTGGTGGCGTTCGGGGGCGCGGGTCCGCTGCACGTGTCGGAGCTCGCGGAGGAGATGGACATCCCGCGGGTGCTGGTGCCGGTCGCGCCGGGGGTTACGTCGGCGCTGGGTCTGCTGGTGTCGGACCTGCGGCACGACTTCGCGCGGACGGTGCTGCGTCCTGGGAGCGACATCACGCCAGAGGAGCTGACGCGTTGGTTCGAGCGGATGGAGCGTCAGGCGGTGGAGCAGATGGCGCGCGAGGGGGCGTCGCGGGAGCGGGTGACGCTGGCGCGGACGGTGGACGCGCGGTACGTGGGGCAAGGGTACGAGCTGCAGGTAGCGGCGGCGTCCGGGGAGTTTTCGCGGGGCGACGTGGACGAGATCACGGTGCGGTTCCACGAGGCGCACGAGCGGAGCTACGGGTACGCGATCCGGGACAACGCGGTGGAGGTGGTGAACGTGCGGGTGACGGCGGTGGCGGCGATGCCTCGGCCGGAACTGGTGAGCCGGGCGACTTCGGCGGTGGGCGACGCGTCGCGGGCGATGGTAGGCACGCGGCGGGTGTACTTCCGCAACGAGGCGGTGGAGACGCAGGTGTACGACCGGGGTCGGCTTGCGCCGGGGGACACGTTCGGGGGGCCGGCGATCGTGGAGCAGTTGGATTCGACGACGGTGGTCTGGCCGGGGCAGCGAGCGTCGGTGGATGGGGCGCTGAACCTGGTGTTGACGCGGGGGTAGGGGCGGGGGATTATCCACGAAGGGCACGAAGGACGCGAAGGGGGGAGCGGACTGACTGTTTGGGGGCGGTTTGCGAGGGAGGCGCGAGTGTTGGCTGAGTTGGCGCATGTGTCGCGGCTGTTCTCGTTGGGTGGGATGAGCGAGTGCGGTAAGAGCGAGGCGGGCAGGTTCTTTGCTGACAGGGGCGTTGAGAGGCTGAAGATCGCGCGGTTCATCGAGGTCATAGCTTCGTCCCGTGGGTATGATTTGAGCGGCGACGATTACACCGATCAGCTCTTCGAGGTCGATGCTGACGGGACCCTGGCTGAGTTTGTGAGGTTGGTTGGGTCCCACATGGGAGGGGCGGGCATCAGATGTGCGTCGTTGGAGAGCATGTACAGGGTCTCGATGGCTACGCATCTGAAGGCGGTGTTGGGCGATCGGATGGTCAACATCTACATCGACGCTCCGTTCGACGTGCGCGTGGAACGGGAGTGGGCGAAGTCTGGTAAGGACTCATCGGTGAGGGACGTTGAGAGGAGAGTTGCCGAGAAGGACGAGATGAAGGCCAGGATCGGGGTGCCTGGGCTTCGGGATGTCGCGGACATCGTCATCGACAACTCGGGCACGTTGGAGGAGTACCAGTGTCGGTTGGGGGACATCGTGATGGAGTATTGTGGGGACGTGGGCGGCTAGGGGGCTTGCGTCGGGGGAGGGGGACGGGGTTTATCCACGAAGGGCACGAAGGACGCGAAGGGGGTGTGGCTGGAGGCCCCCTCACCCTAACCCTCTCCCACGCCGGGGAGAGGGAACCGAGCGGAAGGGGGAAGGGGTTTGCTGGCAGAGGCTTTAGATTCCTCGGCTGCGCTGCGCTCCGCTCGGAATGACAGGGTGGGCGAGGGGGAAGGGACTGAGCGCTCGGAGCGGCGGGCACTCCCATCCTGACCTTCCCCCTGCGAGGACTAGACGGCGGGCGGGTTTGAAACCCGCCCCTACAGCGCAGGCGGCAGGGGACCGAGCGGAAGGGACTATCAACCACGGAAGGGATGCACGTATGACACGGCCAAGCTTCGATCCGATTACGTTGGAGGTGATGCGGAACGGGTTTTACTCGATTGCGGATGAGATGGTGGCAGCGCTGATACGGGCGAGCTACTCGACTAACATCAAGGACCGGCGGGATACGTCGGGGGCGATCTACACGGGCAAGGGCGAGGTGGTAGTGGTGGCGCAGAGCGAGATCGGGACGCCCGTGCACCTGGGGACGATGCACTCGGCGGTGCTGACGGCGATGGAGCAGTACCCGTTCGAGGAGCTTGAGCCGGGGGACGCGCTGGCGCTGAACACTCCGTATCCGGCGGGGCCGGGGCACCTGAACGACCTGGCGCTGATTTCGCCGATATACCACGAGGGGGAGCTGATCGCGATCGCGGCGAACCAGGCGCATCACGTGGACATGGGCGGGTTCGCTCCGGGGTCTATGCCGTTCGGGGTGACGGAGATTTTTCAGGAGGGGTTGCAGATTCCGACGGTGCGGCTGTTCCGCAAGGGGGAGCTGGTGCGGGACCTGTGGGCGGTGATTTCGCAGAACGTGCGGCCGCAGAAGGAGGTGCGGGGCGACCTGCTGGCGCAGTACGCGGCGAACAACGTGGCGGAGCGTCGGCTGAGCGGGCTCGCGTCCCGGTACGGCGTGGAGGTTGTGCGACGGTATCTGGGGGAGATGCTGGACTACTCGGATCGTCGGATGAGGGCGGCGCTGGCGCAGATACCGGAGGGCGTCTACTCGTTCGAGGACGTGGTGGAGGGGGACGGGATCACGGAGGACCCCATCACGATACGGGTGGAACTCCGGGCGAACGGGGACTCGCTGGTGGCGGACTTCACGGCGACGGACGACGCGTGCCAGGGTCCGCTGAACTGCCGGTGGCCGTCGGTGGCGGCGTGCGTGTACTACGTACTGAAGGCGTGCCTGGACCCGGAGCTGCCGCCGAACGCGGGGGCGTACCGTCCCATCGACGTGCGGGTGCGGGACGGGAGCCTGCTGTCGGCGCAGTACCCGACGGCGGTGTGCAACGCGAACATCATCACGACGCAGCGGATCACGGACGTGCTGCTGGGGGCGCTGTCGCAGGTGATACCGGAGCGGGTGATCGCGGCGTGCTCGGGGACGATGAATCTGCTGAACATCGGGGGGATCGACCCGCGGAACGGCATCTACTACAACTTCGTGGAGACGTACGCGGGCGGGCAGGGCGCCATGTTCGATTCGGACGGCATGGACGCGGTGCAGAATCACATGACGAACACGCGGAACGCGCCGGTGGAGGCGATTGAGCTGGCGTACCCGCTGCTGGTGGAGTCGTATGGCATCGTGCCGGACAGCGAGGGGGCGGGCAAGCATCGCGGGGGCGTGGGCATACAGCGGAGCCTGCGGGTGATGGGTCGGAGCGCGACGCTGACGCTGAGTTCGGACCGGGAGCGGATAGGGCCGTGGGGTCTGTTCGGAGGTGAGGACGCGTCGCCGTCGGCGTGCTACGTGCGTGCGCCAGAGGACGGGACGTCGGGCGCGGAGGCGAAGCGGCTGCCGTGCAAGATAACGACGTCGGTGCCGGAGGGTCACACTATCGTGACGCGGACGCCAGGCGGGGGCGGCTGGGGGGACCCGCGCGAGCGGGAGCCGCGGGAGGTGGCGCACGACGTGCGGGAGGGGTACATCACGGCGGAGCGGGCGCGGGAGGTGTACGCGACGGTGGTGGACGCGCGCACGGGGGAGGTGGACTGGACGGGGACGGCGGGGGTGCGAGGGGCGTAGGGAACGAACCGGCCCTTGCAGGTGGGGGCAGACTTCGGGCTAAGGACTAATCTGAGGCTCTAGAGGGAACTGATTGGTTCGAGTGTGGTTGGGTGAACTTGCGTGTAGAGGGTGTCCCCGTGATTGCCTCTCTGTCTGATCAGGCTGCAGGTGTTAACCAGGGTGTGCATGACTTGGCCGACTCAATCCTCGGAGACGCCTAGCTAAAGGGCGAGACGCTCGCCGGGGATCATCGGGTGAACGGCCCATCGAGTCCGCTAACGTTCCTCAATCTCTCGAAGCGGTACTGTCCACTCCCACGGCGAGGCGCCCTCGTCTGTCGGGTAGTCAAACACACCGTCTCTTCCCGGCCGGACGCCGGGGATGATGGCGAAGTCAAAGGTGTTGGCGTCGACCGGCACAGGGCCGAACGACCATTCGTGATGCACTCCGTCTGCCGTCACCCGGTATGAGTGGCCTCCTAGGAAGTGCCAGGCGCTTCCGTCCAGCCTGAAAAAGGCCGTCAGCTCGGTAGCGTCTCCGTCCAAGGCCAAGGCCGGTTGCCCACCCACAGGAGTGGGAGTGGGTGTGCCCCGTGATGAGACGACGGGAGTGGGTGTGGCCGCAAGGGCTGGCCTGACCGCCGGTGAGCCGTTCGCCAAGGGCTCAGCCAACGCCACTATGCGCGTTTCCTCCGGAGTGAAGTGTACAGAGTCCAGCGTTATCCTGGCCCCGTTCCCCTCCAGTGTCTGGCCCACGACCACGCTCCTCTCAAGCGCCCCCTCGGGGGGAATGACGACGAAGAGGATGTCGCTGCCCAGTGCTGACCGTGTCTGGCCCCACTCGGGTCTGCTCGGCGTGTGGGAGAATTGAAGCCGTATCACCAAGCTATACCTGCCGGGCTGGAGGCCGGCGCTCACACTTGGTGACACCGTCGCCATGACGACGAGTTCCTCACCAGGCTCCATGCGACCGGGCGATCCTCCGCCGCTCTGAAGTTTCAATGGGACCGGCTCCTCGATTCGCTTATCCACATCGGTTAGGGTCATGGTCGTGGGGAAATCGCTGAACACGACGGGCCTGTCCCAAACGTTCTTAAGCCTCAGGGTGACCGTGACCGGCTCACCGGGCGCTATAAGACTCTTATCTGCTGTCCACCCTTGTCCCAGGATTATGGGCGCAGGTAGGCCAGGGAGAGCCTGCGTTGGATCCGGCTCGGTAGGAGGCGACGCACCCCATGGCGCAGCTATCCATAGGGATGCCCCGATAGCCACAACCGCTAGCACAAAGGCCCCTACTGTAGCAAGGATAGGCCGTTGAGGGGTTAGAAATGTCGTGGCTCTCCAGAAGCCTCGCCTTTGGTTTCGGGTCTTCACATGAGAGAGTACGCCACGCCACTGGCGGGCCGATAAGTCCCCCTTTGTGCTCTCTTGCTCGAAATAGCGTTCCAGCCGCTCTTCGTGCATCATGTTGCGCCCTTCCTGCCACGAAACTCGCTGTCCGATAGAATTCGCTCAAGGCGGCTCAACGCCCGACTGAGGCGTGACTTGATGGTCCCTTCCCGGCAAGTCAGTACCCTAGCGATTTCCGGAACTGTCAGGTCGTTGTAGTACCTCAGCACCAGAACCTCTCGATGGTTTGGAGAGAGGAGCTCAAGCGCCTGCCTCATCAGGTGGGCCTCTTCCTCCCTCTCCAATGTCTCTTCCGGCTCATCGGAGTTTCCCGGAGCCTCCATCGCTTCTTCCAACGCCACGGTGTCTACTTGTTTCTTTCGGTAATGCTTCCTGGCCTTATTCAGTAGTATCTTGAGCATCCATGCCTTGAAGCTGCCGTGGTGCCTATAGGAAGGAAGGTCTCGCCAGACCTGTACCAGCGCTTCTTGGAGAACGTCTTGGGCCGTGCCACGGTCCCGCGTCGTCAGGAATGCGGTCCTAGATAGCAGAGTCCGGTAGCACTCCAGCAGCGCTTCGAAGGCGTCCCAATCCCCCGACTGCGAGAGCCGGATTAGCTCTTCCTCACTCAAGGAGGGCCTCCTCTAAGTTCGATCTTCTACACATGTAAGTCCACTCTTTCGTCAAATCGTTCCATTTCGTGGACTGACTCATCGAACGCGAAGGGAGTGTCTATCTGACGCCCATTGGAGGTTAGCATCCCATTTGACACAACAAAGGGTCAATGAGCGTTTTGGGCTGAGGCTCTATTGATTTCAATGTCCGTGTCAGGTCTTGCCCTCAGCCGACAGCGTGTGGTTGTTGCAAAAGGGCTGGGCAGGTTACAAACCTGCCCCTACAATTGGGAGGGGGAAGGGACAGTCTATTGACAGGCGGCAGATAGGTGGCCACTACGCAGTCTCGGTGTCGGGAATTGGCGAGTGACCTTCAGGTTCGGGAGAGGGCAAGTCAGATAGAGGTCGAGGATTTCACGTCTGCTGCCCTGACGTAGCGATGGAGGGTACGGATGTCGAAGAGTGATTTACGGTTCGTGGTGAACGTCCAGTGTGCGGTGGTGAGGGATGGGCGGTACTTGATGATCATCAGGGGCGACGGCGTGGGACATGCCCCCGGTGTCCTGGCGTTCCCGGGCGGCCAGACCGAGACCGGCGACGGTCCATCGGATGTCTTGGAAACGACAGCCATGCGTGAGGTGTTGGAAGAGACCGGAGTGCGGGTATCCCGGGCCCTGCAATACGTTCGAAGCAGCACGTTCGAGATTGCCGGCTTCGGGTACGTGGTGGATGTCCTGTTTCTCGGAGAGTACGAGTCGGGCAAGCCGACCATCACGGATACGCTGGAGGTTGCGGATATCCTGTGGATGACCGCAGAGGAGATTCTTGAGCATTCGAAGACGCCGCCATGGCTGAAGGTGAGCGTGGAGCAGGTGGAGAGCGTAAGGTGGTCTTGGGACAAGCCGCGATTTAAGGATGGCTGATAAGCAAGTATGCGAGAAGCGCGACGCTAATCAAAACTCCACGCGAACCCCGTGGCTGTTGGCGACTAGGATAGGCGAGCCACTTTGAGGGGAGAGGGCTACGTGTGCAGGCGATGCCAGTTGGTGGGTAGGGTTGGGATTGGCCAGGACGGATCAGGTCTCCAGCTTTCCCAGCCGTCCGAGAAGGGCGATCTCTGCTCGGAGACGATGCGCACCATTGTATCGGCTTCGGCCAGCAGGGACGCTTGCTCGTTGTTCGTGAACCAGCCGCGCCTCACGAGCTCGTCAAACTCGTCCGTGTCCTTCCACGACCATGACAGGTCCGGCTCGATCCTGATGTCCAGGGCGCAATCGCGGACCATGATTCCCCTGGGCGTTCGGCGTATGGGGGACTGGAAGTTCACGTACCAGCAGTGGACCCGCCACGCCAGGTCCCAGAATAGCCAGACCGAGTGCCACGACTTCGGAGGAGTGAGGGTCAGAACGTGGTAGGGGCCGGAGACACGCGCCTCCAGCGGCGTGTGGGCGAGCGACTCCCAGAGATCGATGCGCTCGGTTACCGGGACGGAGTGTCGGTTGCGGGCGGTGATGGAGCGATAGGGGGCGTTCGGGTGGGTGTACAGGACGAGGCGGTCTGTCCGGTCTTCAACGACCGTCACGGGCCGGGCGGTTATGAGTTTGTCGTCCCACAGGTCTTGTTGCAGTACTTGTGTGCCGGGCTCCCAAGGGGTGTTGGCGCTATTCATTGCTTAAGAGTCATTCATCGTGGGCCCAGGGAGAAGGAGATTCGCTTCTGCCATCGGCCTTCCCGGTTGTCCATCAACCATACGCGGTCGGCGATGGCATGAAGAGGAAGGTGGTCCGATGCCGCGTCCGAGAATTGCCGGATGACGGACTGGAGTTGGTCGGTATTCGTTAACTGCGCGACGGTGAGGTGGGGTGTAATGTTGTCGAACTGCCCTCCGTAGGGGGGAGACTCGGGAAACTCGTGAGCGGTCCGTTCGATCAGGTGGACAAACGGGGCCGACGGAACGGGTGCCAGGTACAGTACGTTTGGAAACCTCCCTACGTGGTCGAGGGTGAACGAAAACGGCTCTATCGCGGCGAAAAGATTCGACAGGCGGTTGACGGTGTCCGCGGAGGGATTGACCCCGGGAATGAATGGATAGTTGATCGTAATGTGGGCGGGGATGCCCCAAGAGGCTACCGGATCGTATTCGAACCGGAAACGTCCCACCAGCGGCTCGGCCTCGGGCACAATCACTACGAGTGCGGCTTCGACTCTTCGGTCTGTTGCGTGCTGTGATATGTTTAGCCTCAGAGCCTATGGGTTGAGTAGACTGGTCAGCGAGCCGGGAGCGTCCTGCGATTCTAGTGGCGGGGGAATGGCGGGTCAAGAATAGGGGCGCGATGCGGACAGGGGCCTTGGATTCCTCGGCTACGCTGCGCTCCGCTCGGAATCGCAAGAGGAGGATTGGCATGGAAAAGGTTCAGGGGTTCGGTGGGTTTTTCTTTCGGGCGGAGGACCCGGCGGGACTTGCGGAGTGGTATCGGGACCATCTTGGCATCAATCCTGCTCCGACGGACATGGAGATGGCGCCCTGGGTTACCGAGTCCGGGGTCACGGTCTTTTCGCCCTTCGATGCCGACACGGACTATTTCGCGGCGGACAAGGCCTTCATGCTGAATTTTCGTGTGGCCGATCTGGACGCGATGATCACGCAACTGAGGTCGGCAGGTATCGAGGTCAGCGACGAGGGCGAGTTGGAGGGGATCGGCCGCTTCGCCCGCATCCACGACCCGGAAGGGAACGCGATCGAGCTTTGGGAACCGGCGTCGTGAGGTTCGAGCTCACGTACCAGTGATGGACGCGCCACGCCAGATTCCAGAATAGCCACCCGTAAGAGACCGCGTCAGGTTGTCGGAAGGCTCGCCTTCCCGATCTGAAGGCGTTATGCGGTGCCGCCAGATTGGGCGAGGGCGGTGATGTTACGCCAGCCGTAGGAGATTTCCTGGAGGGTTGCGTCTCCGATAGTGACGGTCTTTCTGCTGACGGGCTTGCCTCCGAGCGATTCGTAGAAGCGGCACGCGGGGTGGTTGTTCTTAAGGACCCAGAGCAGCATCGAACGGTATCCGTGTTCCAGTAGGCTGTGGGTGGCAGCCGATACGAGGCGGCGACCCAGTCTCCTGTTCTGGTGCTGTTGAAGCAAGTAGATGGCGTAGAGTTCGGCCCGGTAGGTTGGGTTGGCTTCGCGCTCCGGTCCTGCGCTCACGAAGCCGACGACGTGGCCGCCGTCCGTCTCCGCGACGAGGATGATCGTGGCGGGTTGGTCCGTGGTGAGAGCGTCGTTCCACATGGACTGCCTGTCTCGGTACGAGAGGTTGGCGAGGTACTCGGCGGGGACGATGCCTTCGTAGGTGGTCCGCCACGAATCGACGTGGACCCTTGCGATGGGACCGGCGTCCGCGGGGTTGGCTGGCCGGATTGTTACGTTTGGCTCCATCTGTCGCCTGAGTCCAGTAGTTTGCGTATCCAGGTGGCGGTGACGGAGGCGACCTCGGATAGGGCCTCCGACCTCGTCTTGTTGGAGCCGGCGGGCAGATCGTAGTCGTGGTCGGCGTCCTGCACTACGTGGAGAGTGGCGCGGTTGCCTAGTTCGTCCAGGACAGGTTGGAATTCCTGAAGATCGCAGTACTCTTCATCGCGGCCGCCCTGGACGAACAGCATGGGCACCGGCACGCGGTGAAGGTGGCTGACGGGGTTGCCGAGCAGGTTGCGCCAGCGCATGGGGAAGACGTACAACACCATGCCCTGAACGTCGGGCCAGTGTTCGCGTGTCAGGGCAAGCGAGACGACCTGGCTGCTCATGGAGCGTCCGCCGAGGAACAGGGGGAGGTCGCGCGACAGAGCCGCCGCGGCGCTCTTCGCCTGGGTTGTGGTGGACAGCAGGACTTCGAGAGGGTCGATGTCGTCCGGGGAGTAGTCGGTCATGCGCTCGCTGTACGGGTAGTTGTAGCGAAAAGTCGCGATCCCCTGATCGGCGAGCGCCGCAGCCATCCGGACCATCAGCGGCACGTGTATGGGGGTGCCGGCGCCGTGACCGAGCATCATCAGGGCGATGGCGTCGTCGGGTTGGACCAGGACGGTGCTGAGCTGGGTGTCGCCCAGCCGACCAGGCGTAACGTTTACTTCAGCCATTGCTCGATACCTCCTTCACTGATGTTGGGAAGCGAGACCAGCAGAGCATTTTGGCGGCCTAGTCAGGCCGATGATTGACGGTGTGTGGAGGGCCAGCGGCCTTCGACGGGGTAGGCTTCGTCGGGGCCGGGCCAGGGCGGCATGGTTACGATGACGAACCTGAGGGGGCGGTCGCCGGTCGTTCTGAACTGGAAGTGGGCGCCAAGGGGGATGGACAGACTCGCCCCGGGAGCTACATCGACGACGCGCTCGCTGTCGCCGTGCTTCCTCCACACCTGGCCTGCACCTTCGAGGAAGTACCAGACCTCGTCGACCGTTCTGTGGGCCACGGCGACTGACACGTCTCCGGGGTTCAGTGTGCAGTGGACCATGCTGCCGCGTGTTGTTTGTGACAGCAGACGTATCTCTGAGCCGTCGGGGGCGAGGACGTCCCGGTCGGTGGGGAGCTTGATGTAGTCGAGTTGCTGGTTCATGGGAGGGGGAAGGGACAATTTTGAAGGCTCTTAGTGGGGGAGTGACCCGCCTCGGACTCGAACCGAGAACCTACTGATTAAGAGTCAGTTGCTCTGCCAAATTGAGCTAGCGGGCCGGGAGCGTCATGCAATTTTAGTGGCGGGGGGCTGGGCGCGTCAAGGAATGGGCGGTCGTGTCACCCCCATCCTAGCCTTCCCCCTGCGAGGGGGAAGGGACTATTCGGAAGGCTGGGCTGTGCTATGCTAGGGCCGACCGGCACAGGTGCTTAGCAGCGAGAGGAGCGGTTGAAATGGGAATTCTGAGAAGAGTTGGAGGGGTCTATCTGATTGCGGTGGCGGTGGTGGTGGCGGTGTTCTTCATCGTCAACACGTTCCTGGATGACACACTGGACGTTTTGCAGGTGTGGTACGTGCTGGACGTGCTGATGTTGATTGCGCTGGCGGCGGCTCTCATCTTCAACTACTCACGTAAGGTGGAGATCGGCGGTCGGGATCCGGAGGCGGGGGTTACGCTGCGGTACCTCGAGGTGAACGTGGCGTTCTACGCCACGGCGGCGGTGACGATACTGTTTCTGCACAACTGGTTTTCGCTGCTGGCCCAGGGCGGGGACAGCCTGGACGGCAACCACCAGGCGTGGGTGATATGGGCGTTCGTGGATACGGCGCTGCCGCTGGTTGTGGGTGCGACCGGGTGCGCTCTGTGGCGGGAGGCGGACAACTGAGGATTGACACGGCGGCTCCGTGGGAGTTGAGACTGGTGGTGTGCGGATTGACTGGGGTTCGGTTGCTGTGCTATTGTGACTTCGTGAAAAGTTGCACATAGTTTGTCGCGGCGTCTGCGTCCGCGCCGGGGGAATTCCCGCCGGGCGCTCCGTGCGCCGCTCCAGCCTGAGCGCTGGCACTGAAAGGCAGCCTTGATTGGGAAGCTGCGGACTCCCTCGAGAAGGACAGACTTAATCTTTCGCTGGGCGGCGATCGTCACGCTGCTATTCGCGTTCGCCCAGGTCACTCTAGGCGGCGTGGTCCGGACGACCGGATCGGGTCTGGGCTGCCCGGACTGGCCGTTGTGCCACGGGCAGGTAATTCCGCCGTTCCAGACCGACACCCTCATCGAGTACAGCCATCGTCTCACCGCGTCTTCTCTCGGCGCTCTCATGCTCCTTACGGCGGGCGTGGTGTGGCTTTACTACCGGCGCAACTCGTGGATGGTGGGCAGCACCATCGCGGGGCTGGCGCTGGTGGTGGCCGCGGCGCTGCTCGGCGGGGCGACGGTGCTCACGGAGCTGGAGTGGTGGCTGCGGCTGATTCACCTGGCGCTGGCGGAGGCGCTGGCGACGGCGCTGGTGGTGCTCATCGTGGCCGGCTGGCGGGAGACGGGGGCGTCACCCCCATCTCAATCTTCCGCCCCTGAAGGGAAGAGGAGTTTGGGCGGCAGGGGGCTGAACATCCTTGTGGCCGCCACATTCGCGGGAGTCTTCCTTCTGATGATGTCCGGTTCGTTCATGGTCGGTTACGGCGGTAGCTCGGCGTGCGCGACGTGGCCGCTGTGCCGGGGCGAGCTTATGCCGGAGGGCGTGCCCGCCGCGATTCACATGGGGCATCGCATGTTGAGCGCGATGGTGGGTGTGCTGGTGCTGGCGCTGGCGGCGATTGCCTACGCGAGAGGGCGGGAGTTGCCGGCGGTGCGGTGGGCGGCGCTGTGCACGACGGCGCTGTTCGCGGTGCAGATCGTGGCCGGGGCGTGGATCATCTGGGCGCGGTTCGCCGCGGAGATGAAGGCGGTGCACCTGAGCCTGGCTACGCTGACGTGGGTGGCGCTGACGTTCTTGTGCGTGCTGGCGTACACGCGCCGGGGTGCCGGGCTGCTGGACGCGCCGAGCGGGGACGCGGAGACGGTGACGGCGACCGCGACGAGGCGGTGGGCGCAATGATGGCGCAGATGACGGCATCGAGCAGCGTGGTCAGGGACTACGTGGCGTTGACCAAGCCGCGCATAATCTCGCTGCTGCTGTTGACCGCGCTGGGGGGGATGTTCCTGGGCGCGCGCGGAGTGCCGGAGTGGCAGCTTGTGCTGGTGGTGCTGGTCGGCGGCGCGCTGGCGGCGGGCGGGGCGAACGCGCTGAACCACTACGCTGACAGGGACATCGACTCGATCATGCGACGGACGCGGGCGCGTCCGGTGGCGCGGGGGTCGGTGCGGCCCGGGAACGCGCTGGCGTTTGGGATTGCGCTGAACGTGGTGGCGTTCGGGATGTTGTGGGCGGGCGCTAACCTGTTGTGCGCGCTGCTGACGCTGAGCGCGACGCTGTTCTACGTGCTGATATACACCAAGGCGCTGAAGCGGTCGACGCCGCAGAACATCGTGATCGGCGGCGCGGCGGGGGCGATTCCGCCGATGGTGGGCTGGGCGGCCGTGACGGGCTACCTGGGTCTGCCGGCGCTGTACCTGTTCGCGATCATATTCTTCTGGACGCCGCCGCACTTCTGGGCGCTTGCGCTGCTGCTCAAGGACGACTACGCCAGCGCGGGGGTGCCCATGCTGCCGGTGGTGGCGGGAGTGGAGCAGACGAAGCGGTCGATATTCCTGTACACGCTGCTGGTGGCCGCGCTGACGTCGATGTTCTTCGTGACGGGCGAGCTTGGGTGGTTCTACTTCGTGTCGAGCACGGCGCTGGGGGCGGGGTTCATCGTGTACGCCTGGCGGCTGTGGAGGCGGCCGGGCATCGAGGGGGCCAAGCCGCTGTACCTGTATTCGCTGGCGTACCTGGCGCTGCTGTTCGCGGCGATGATGGTGGACGCGACGGTCTTGACGGCGGTCTAGACGATGGCTCAAACCTTGACGACTCATAGCGGCTTTGGTAGATTTTTGTGGGCCGGCGCGACGACCCCCCAGGCGCCGCGCATCCGTACTGTGCGAGGTTGATTGGTGAAAACGAAGAAGACGCGCCGCCGGGCGGGCGGCCTTCTCGGTATCCTCTTGCTGGGCGCGCTGACGCTCCTGGCGGCGGCCTGTACCCCATCGCATCCGCAATCGACCTTCGACACGCTCGGGCCGGTGGCGCGCGAGCAGGCGGTGGTGTTCTGGATCATCTTCGCACTTGGCGCGCTGGTGTTCGTGATCGTAGAAGGCATCATCCTGTACGCGGTGTTCAAGTACCGCAGGCGGCCGGGCGACGGCGACCCGGAGCAGATACACGGCAACGACGCGCTTGAGATCACCTGGACGGTGATACCGGCGATCATCCTGGTCGTGGCGGCCATCCCCACGCTGATGGTGCTGTACAGCACCACCATATCGCCGGAGCCTCCGGAGGAGGGCGGGTTCGTGGTCGAGGCCACCGGGCACCAGTGGTGGTTCGAGTTCAATTACCCGGACTACGGCGTGGTCACCGCTAACGAGATGCACATTCCGGTGGACGAGGTGATCAACGTCGACCTGCGCTCGAAGGACGTGATCCACAGCTTCTGGGTGCCCAAGCTGGCGGGCAAGGTGGACATGATCCCGAACAACGACAACACGTTGTGGCTCAAGGCGGAGCGCGAGGGCGAGTACTACGCCCAGTGCGCGGAGTTCTGCGGCGTGTCGCACGCCAACATGCGGTTCAAGGTGGTGGTGGAGTCGTGGGACGAGTTCAACGCGTGGGTGGAGGCGCAGCTCGCGGAGGCGGCGAGTCCGACGGACCCGCTGGCCAAGGAGGGCGAGGAGCTGTTCATGAGCCAGGACTCCTTCTGCTTCCGGTGCCACGCGGTGCGGGGCACGCGGCTGGCGAGGGGGATCATCGGGCCGGACCTGACGCACGTGGCGAGCCGGAGGCACCTGGCGGCGGGGCTTATGGACAACACCGAGGACGGGTCTGACGCGGTGAGCGGCGCGCTGTTGCAGGAGAACCTGCGGGAGTGGCTGACGGACCCGGACGGCGTGAAGCCGGGCAATATCATGTACCGGGACGCCGAGGTGTACAACGGGACGATTCCACCGCTGACCGAGAACCAGATCGACGCGCTGGTGGCATACCTGCTGACGCTGAAGTAGGGACGAAGAGGGGTCGGCCGAGAGGCCAATCGGAGGCTCTGAATGACAAGCATACCGCTGAGCATACCCCGGCCCACACATCCGACGGGGGTGTGGTCGTGGATCACGACCATCGACCACAAGAGGATAGGGATACTGTACGGCGTGACAGCGTTCGTGCTGTTCCTGTCGGGCGGCCTCGAGGCGCTGCTGATGCGGCTCCAGCTCGCGGGGGCCGACCAGGACATCGTGAGCGCGGAGGTGTTCAACCAGCTATTCACGATGCACGGCACGACGATGATCTTCCTGGCGATCATGCCGATGGGGGCGGCGTTCTTCAACTTCATAATCCCGCTGCAGATAGGGGCGCGGGACGTAGCGTTTCCGAGGCTGAACGCCTTCAGCTACTGGACGTTCCTTTCGGGGGCGATCATTCTGAAGTTCAGCTGGTTCATGGGGGGCGCGACGAACGCGGGCTGGTTCGGCTACGCGCCGCTGACGGGGCTGGAGGCGAACCCGGGGAACGGAATCGACCTCTGGATCATCAGCCTGCAGGTGCTGGGGATCGCGTCGCTGGCGGCGGCGTTCAACTTCATCGTGACGATAATCAACATGCGGGCACCTGGGATGTCGCTGATGCGGATGCCGCTGTTCACGTGGATGACGCTGGTGACGGCGATTCTGCTGGTGCTGGCGTTCCCGGTGATAACGGTGGCGCTGATCGAGCTGATGTTCGACAGGGCGTTCGGGACCAACTTCTTCGTGGTGGCGAACGGGGCGAACCCGGTGTTGTGGCAGCATCTGTTCTGGGTGTTCGGCCACCCGGAGGTGTACATCCTGATACTGCCGGCGATGGGCATAGTGTCGGAGATAGTGCCGACGTTCTCCAAGAAGCCGCTGTTCGGCTACTCGACGGTGGTGCTGGCGGGCGTGATCATCGCGTTCATGGGCTGGATGGTGTGGAGCCACCACATGTTCACGGTGGGCCTGGGGCCGGTGGCTACCTCGGTGTTCACGATAACGACGATGGCTATCGCGGTGCCGACGGGCATCAAGATATTCAACTGGATTGGCACGATGTGGAAGGGGTCGATCGATTTCAGCACTCCGATGCTGTTCGCGATCGGGTTCATCGTGCTGTTCACCATCGGCGGCATCAGCGGGATAATGCACTCGATGTCGTCGTCGGACGCGCAGCAGCAGGACACGTACTTCATCGTGGCGCACATCCACTACGTGCTGTTCACCGGCGCGATATTCGCGCTGGTGGGGGGCATCTACTACTGGTTCCCGAAGTTTACGGGGCGGATGTACAACGAAGCGATGGGCAAGTTGACGTTCTGGTCGATGTTCATCGCGTCGAACATCACATTCTTCCCGATGCACTTCGTGGGGATGGACGGAATGCCGCGGCGGATCTACACCTACGGCGAGGAGTATGGGTGGTCGTTCTGGAACGGGGTGTCGTCCGTGGGGGCGCTGGTGCTGGCGCTGTCGATGCTGCTGTTCGTGTACAACATCGTGAAGGGCTGGAGGAGCGGCGAGCCTGCGGGGAACGATCCCTGGGACGCGCGGACGCTGGAGTGGTCCATATCGTCGCCGCCGCCTGAGTACAACTTCGAGACGATTCCAACGGTGTACGGCCGGGACGAGTGGTGGGAGCAGAAGCGGGCGCCGGTGAGGCGCGCGGTGCCGGTGGGCGGCGGGTCCGGCGAGGACGAAGGGCACGGGATACACCTGCCGCAGCCGTCCTACTGGCCGTTCATCGTCTCGGTGGGCCTGCTGATCGGCGGTTACGGCCTGGTGTTCAACTTCGCCGTGGCCGTGATAGGGGGCTTGATAGGGATGTTCGGCGTCTACGCCTGGTCGTTCGAGCCTGTGAACGAGCCGGAAGAGGGCGGTGGGCACTAGTTACCCCCATCCTAACCTTCCCCCTGCGAGGGGGAAGGGACTTAGCGGATAGGCACTAAGAAAGGCTGACACCTTTGGCGCACGTACCAGCAGCACATGGAGAGCACGAGCCGACGACGACCGGTCTAAACCACCGGAAGATGCTCATGTGGGCCTTCCTGGGGTCGGACTGCATGTTTTTCGGCTCGCTCATCGCCACGTACCTCGTCTACAAGGGGGAGAGCCTTTCGGGGCCGCTTCCCATCGACGTGTTCGACATACCGGTGACGTCGGTGAGCACCTTCGTGCTGCTGATGAGCAGCATGAGCATGGTGCTGGCGTACTCGGCGCTGACGCGGGGCAAGCTGAGAACGTTCCGGGTGTGGATGCTGTCGACGGCGATCATGGGGATGACGTTCATCGGGTTCCAGGTGTTCGAGTTTTACGTCTTCGCCAATCACCACGTGCACTTCGAGTGCGCCGAGGCGGGCACGGGGCACCTGACCCAGTTCGAGGAGCAGGTTGCGGCGGAGTACTGCGTGGACGGCGTGACGGAGGTGGATGAGAAGATAGGGCTAACGCCGCGCACGAACCTTTTCGGTACGACGTTCTTCGTGCTGACCGGATTCCACGGGGCGCACGTGACGCTGGGCATCGTGTGGCTGCTTTCGCTGTTCTTCTTCTCATTCAGAAGTGGTGGCGTGACGCCTGAACGGAACCTGGACGTGGACCTGGCGGCGCTGTACTGGCACTTCGTGGACGTGGTGTGGATCGTGATTTTCACGGTGGTGTACCTGTTCGGCGTGTTCGAGGGCTTTTGAGCCCTCTTCACCCCCACCCTAGCCTTCCCCCGTCAAGGGGAAGGGACAACTTGGGGCCGGGCAGGTTTCAAACCTGCCCCTACAATTGCGAGGGGGAAGGGACAATAGACGGAGCGAGGAATGAGTCAGGATACGGAACAGGCGACGGCTGAGGGCGCTCCCGCGGAGGTGCATACCGGCCACCCGACGGCCATGACCTACTTCAAGGTGGCGATGGTGCTGTCGGTGATCACCGCCATCGAGGTGGGTATCTTCTATCTGACGTGGCTCGGGCACGGTATCATCCCGATACTGGCGGTGTTGTCGATAGCCAAGTTCGCGCTGGTGGGCATGTTCTACATGCACCTGAAGTACGACCACCAGTTGTTCAGCAGCATGTTCGTCGCGGGGCTGGTGACGGCCACCGGGATAGTGTTGGCGCTGATGGCGCTGTTCCACTTCTTCGTCTAGGGCTCGGTGACACCCCCATCCTAACCTTCCCCCTGCGAGGGGGAAGGGACAATAGGGAAGGCGGCCCGGCCTGTCGTGACACTTTGGGGCTGACGTGGACCCTGTACTGGAATCGGTTTGGACGCACTGGCACGCCCACCCGGAGGCGCTGGTGGGGCTTGCGCTGCTGCAGGGCGGCTACATGCTGGGCGTGGGGCCTCTGCGGGAGCGGTACAACCTGGCGGACGGGGTGGAGCCGCGGCGGATAGCCACTTTCACGGCGGGTGTGCTGGTCATTTACGTGGCGCTGCTTTCGCCGATACACGTGCTGAGCGACAACTTCCTGTTCAGCGTGCACATGACGCAGCACGTGCTGTTGACGCTGGTGGCGCCGCCGCTGCTGCTGCTGGGGACGCCGGACTGGCTGCTGAGGCCGTTGATGCGTCCCAACCTGGTGTTCCGCGCTGCCCGCTTGTTCACGCATCCCATCATCGCGTTCGCGCTGTTCAACATCGCCTTCTCCCTGTTCCACGTTCCGGCGCTGTACAACGCGTCGGTGACGTACCACTGGCTGCACGTGGGGGAGCACCTGCTGTTCATGGCGACGGCGGTGCTGATGTGGTGGCCGATCGGCAGTATGATGCCGGAGCTGCCGCGGCTGGCTTATCCGCTACAGATGATGTACCTGTTCGCGCTTTCGATAGCGCAGATCATCGTGTTCGCGATCGTGACGTTTTCGGAGAAGCCGATCTACGAGGTGTACGCTAACGCGCCGCGGGTGGTGAACATATCGCCGCTGCTGGACCAGCAGATAGGGGCGCTGATAATGAAGGTGGGCGGCGGCGCGCTGTTCATGACGCTACTGATAATCGTGTTCTTCCGGTGGTTCAAGCACGAGGAGGAGACGAACCCGTTCGTGGCTCCGGAGCGGCGGCGGCTGGAGGAGGGGTAGCGTGGTGGAGCGCTTGACGATGAGGAGGCGCGGACATAACATAGTGGCCGGCACGCTCGCCCGCGGGCGAGCGATTCGGGTGAGATAGGACTGATATGAGCCAGAGAGTTATAGACGCGATACTCTTTCCGCTGCTGTCGTTGGTGATCATCGCGGCGTACGCCGGCGGGCTGGGTGTCCTGTTCATTGTCATCGAACACTCCGCCTTGGGTCTTGGAGGCGTGATCATCCTGGGCGTGGCGATCGTGGTGGGCGTGCCGGGCGTGGCGGCGCTTATCCAACGCCAGCTCGAGCGCTAGCGCAAGCGCCTTCACGCCGACCGCAGGATACTCACTCCATGACGCCTCGCGCGGGTGCGCCCCCGTGGTGGGCCGTCGTGCTGCTGCTTCCCCTCATCGCCCTGGCGGCGTGCGGCCCGACCCCGGACGAGTTCCGAGGTACGCGGCTGACCGCGGGCGAATCGATCCCCAGCTTCGAGCTTACCGACCAGTTCGGGCGGATAGCCACATCGGCCGATTATCGCGGCCGCGTGGTGCTGCTGACCTTCCTTTACACGAACTGCCCCGACGTGTGCCCGATCGTGACGGGCCAGCTACGCACGGCCCGCGAGGCGTTGGAGGCGGAGGCGTCGGAGGTCGCGGTTGTGGCGGTGAGCGTGGACCCGGAGCGGGACACGGTGGAGGCGGCGCGGGAGTACTCGGACAGGTGGCGGATGTCGGAGCGGTGGGAGTACCTGGTGGGGAGCCGGGAGGAACTGGCGGAGGTGTGGGCGGCGTTCTACGTGGACCCGGTGGAGGTGGACGCGGAGAGGGAGAGTGGCGAGGCGCTACGGCAGGGGACGACGGAAGGGAGCGTGGACGCGCTGCGGCAGGGCGTGCGGGAGCGCTACCTGGTGACGCACGGGGCGCCGGTGTACCTGATCGACCGGCAGGGGGTGATGCGGGTGGTGTTCACGCCGCCGCTAGACGTGGAAGCGATTTTGCACGACGTGAGGGCGGTGCTGGGGCTTTCACCGTCACCCTAGCCCTCTCCCATTGTATAGACCGGAGAGATGGGTAACAGTTGTTCGGAGACATAGGTAACACATTTCAGTTGTCGAGGTCTATGGTAGCGATGGGCTGGGTGGAGAAGTAGACGGTCCAGGCGCC
>DAOUJZ010000046.1:0-35511 GCA_034421955.1 Dehalococcoidia bacterium
CCGGTCTCTGGCGTGGAGGTGCTGACGGGTGTGGAGGTCGCGGTCTTCCCGTCGCCGTCGTCCCCGGTCTCTGGCGTGGAGGTGCTGACGGGTGTGGAAGTGGCGGTCTTCCCCTCGCCGCCGTCGCCGGTCTCTGGCGTGGAAGTGCTGACGGGAGTGGAGGTGGCGGTCTTCCCCTCGCCGCCGTTGCCGGTCTCTGGCGTGGAGGTGCTGACGGGCGTGGAAGTGGCGGTCTTCCCCTCGCCGCTGTCCCTGGTCTCGGGAGTGGTGGTGCTGACGGGGGTGGGTGTGGGCATGGGCGTCGGCGTCTTCCCACCGCTGCTGTCGCCGGTCTCGGGCGTGGACGTGCTGACGGGCGTGGAGGTGCTGGCGGGCGTGGAAGTGGCGGTCTTGCGGTCGCCGCCGTCCCCGGTCTCTGGCGTGGACGTGCTGGTAGTAGGATCGACCGGGTCATCAGTGTTCTGGGATGTCTGTGTGTGGCCGTACTGCCCGGCGGGCTGTATCCCGGGGGCCTGTCCCGCGTGCGCCAGAGAGAGGGAATGCGGGTACATCAGGGCCACGACCAGGAGCAGGTTTACGAGGAGCGTCAGGCGGGATGAGGGGAAACGTCGCAACGTCAAAAGCCTTCCAGGTGCAGAGCTTGTCCTAACCGATAGGAAACTCTAAGGCACGCGGGTGAACTTAATGTGACTTTGCCGCCATTTGACGTGACGCTTCTGTGACGCTTTGTGGTAGAATCGCTATATGATGCTCAACGAAAGGGAAACGCGGGTCTTGCTTGCGAAGAGGGACTCGCTTGAGGAGACCGAGAAGCTACGGCGCCAGGTGGAGTCGCTGCGCGGTCGTCTCACCGGACTGAGCGAGGCCAGCATTCGCATCATGCAGGCGCTCGACCCCGATACGGTGCTTCAGGAGGTCTTGGAATGTGCCCGGTCTCTCGTAGACACGCGCGACGGCGCGATTGCGGTCTTCGACGACTCGGGGAAGATTACGAACCTGATTACGCCCAGCATCTCCCCGGAGAAGCGCATGCGTATCGGGGAGCTTCCCATGGGACAGGAGCTGCTGCGATATGTGAGCGAGTTGGACGAGCCGCTTACGCTGAAGGACATCGCCGAGCACTTCCGGCAGGCAGATTTTCCGGAGGACCACCCCATAGCTAAGACCTTTCTCGGTATGCCGCTCCGCTTCGCGGACGAGCGACTGGGCGCCATATATCTGACCCAGAAGCGAGGTGGCGAGTTCACCGAAGAGGATCGGGAGATCCTGAGCCTGTTCGCGGCACAGGCGTCGATGGCTATCGCCAATGCCTATCGATATTCGGAGGAGCTCCAGGCAAAGGCCGACCTGGAGGCATTGATCAACATCTCGCCGATAGGAGTGCTGGTCTTCGACGCGAACACCTTGGAGCTGGTCTCTCTCAACCAGGAGACGAGACGGATGCTGGGCGGACTGAGCGGGGCGGGCCGTAGCCTGGAGGGTATCCTGCAAGCGATGAGCGTTCGGAGGCCGGACGGCGGGGAGATTTCCCACGATAAAGGCCCGTTGGCCGAAGTGCTCAGGAGCGGCGAGTCGGTGCGGGCCGAAGAGCTGGCCATCCACCTTCCGGATGGCCGGCAGGTGACCGTCCTGGTCAATGCCACTCCCATCTTCTCTCAAGACGGTGAGATCGCGACCATCATCGCCACCATACAGGACATGACGCCCGTCGTGGACCTCGAGCGGATGCGCAGCGAGTTTCTGGGCATGGTGAGCCACGAGTTGCGCACGCCGCTCACCACTATCAAAGGCTCCGCCGCCACCGCGCTGGCCTCTTCGATAGGCATGGAGCCCGTCGAGATTCGCCACTTTTTCCGCATCATCGACGAGCAGGCCGATCACATGCGCGACCTGATCAACAACCTCCTCGACGTGACGCGAATCGAGGCGGGAACCTTCTCAGTCACTCCTATGCCCATGGTCGTGGCGGACCTCGTAGAGCAGGCGAGAACCGCTTACCTGCGCGGCGGCGGCAGGAACACCATCAACGTCCACCTTCCCCAGGACCTTCCCATGATCAACGCCGACAGGCAGCGCGTGCTACAGGTGCTGAACAACCTCTTTTCCAATGCGTCCAAGTACTCCCCGACCCACTCCGCCATACACGTGAGCGGAGCGAGACGAGACGTCTACGTCGCCATCTCCGTTGCCGACGAGGGTAGAGGCATATCCCCGGAACGTCTGCCGCACGTCTTCAACAAATTTTACCGCCTGGACGGCGATGGCCAGGCAGGAGGAAGTGGCCTTGGCCTGGCCATCTGCAAGGGAATAGTGGAGGCCCACGGGGGCCGTATATGGGCCGAAAGCGAAGTACACAGACAGGGCATGCGCTTTACTTTCACCATACCCGCCCTGGAGAAGGCTCCCACTAGCTCCGCGGCGTCCGCGGACCGCCTTCCCTCCGATCTGATAAGGGTTTCGGGGCAGCGGGAACTGATCCTGGCCGTCGACGACGATCCACAGATATTGCGTTACATTCGAGCCACCCTCTCCGATGCGGGCTACACTTCCACCACGACCACCAATCCGGATGAAGTCGAACGGCTCATGGACTTGGAAAAGCCCCAACTGGTCTTGCTCGACCTGAAACTGCCCGGAACCGACGGGATCCAGGTGATGCGGCGTATCCTGGAAGTCTCCGACGTACCGGTCATCTTCCTGTCCGCCTACAATCGGGACCAGGATATCCTTCGGGCCTTCGAGGAGGGGGCTGACGATTACATAGTCAAGCCCTTCTCTCCGACGGAGCTGGTGGCCAGGATAAAGACGGCGCTGCGGCGGCAGAGAACCCCGGCGCAGACGAGGGGATCACACTCGTACCACCGGGGAGACCTGGCCATCGACTACGCCGAACGCCTCGTCACGGTGCGCGGTGTTCCGGCGAGGCTGACCGCCACAGAGTACAAGCTGCTCGTCGAACTTTCGCTGAACGCGGGGCGCGTAATGACCCACGAACGGTTGCTGCGCTCGGTGTGGGGCGCCGACTATTCCAACGACTCCCGCCTTCTGCGCTCCTTTGTGAAGAAGCTTCGCCACAAGCTCGGCGACGACGCGAACAGCCCCGAGTACATCGTTACCGAGCCTCGCGTAGGATATCGCATGAACAAGCCCGAAAGTCCTCCGCAATAGTCGCGCCTCGGAGTCGGAGGTCACATGTCGATACGGATAGTCACCGACAGCGTGTCGGACCTGCCCCGGGAGATTGCGCGGGCCTATGGCATTGCAGTTGTGCCGCTGTACGTTACCGTGGGCGGAGAGACCTACCGGGACGGCGTGGAGATGGACGCGGATCGCTTCTACTCCCTGCTACCCGGGCTTCCCAGCCTGCCCACGACCTCCCAGCCCTCCGTAGCCGACTTCGAGAGCGTCTACAGGCGGCTTCTCGACGAAGGTCGCCGGATAGTCTCCATTCACGTGAGCGCCAAGCTGAGCGGCACGCTCAATTCCGCCACCCGGGCCATGGAGTCTCTGGACGCGGCGTCTCGGATAGAGATAGTGGACTCCCGGCTCGCCGGAGGCGCCCAGGCCCTGCTGGCTCTCAGCGCCGCGCGGTGGACCGGCGAAACCTCCGACCTCGCCGAAGTGACTCGGCGCGTGCGCCGGGCGATTCCGAGCAACCACGGCTACGTGCTCGTCGACACGCTCGAGTACCTGCGAAAGGGTGGCAGAATAGGCAAGGCGCAGGCGTTCCTGGGCGGGATTCTCAATTTCAAGCCCATCATCAGCATCCGCGACGGCGAAGCCCACCCTGTGGAGCGCCCCCGCAGCTACGCGAGGGCGAGCGCCAGAATCATCGAGATCGTGCGCGCGCTCGCGCCTGTCAGCCGAATGCACGTGAGCTACGCCACCGGCCTTCGCCGCGCCGAGGCTATCTGCGCCGCCATGTCCGACCTGGTGGAGCCGAAGAACGTCGTCCTGTCCCGTTTCGGCCCCGTGCTGGGCACACATCTCGGACCCAACACAATCGGCGTGGCGGTAACCCAGGGCAGCCCCGATGAGCGCTAGCCAGGACGGTCGGTCATGCACGTAGGTATGTCCATCCTGTTACAGAATCCGGACAAGCGCATCTCGGACTACGAGGTCTACCGCAACGAGCTGCGATTGGCCGACCTCGCCGAGCCGCTGGGTTATGAGTCCATCTGGGGCATCGAGCACCATTTCACCGACTACACCGTGTGCCCCGACGCGCTGCAGTTCCTGTCCTACATGGCTGGGCGCACCGAGCGGGTCAAGCTGGGCTCGATGGTGGTGCTGCCGTGGCACGACCCGGTGAGGGTGGCCGAAGACGTCGCGATGCTGGACAACCTCAGCGATGGGCGCGTCATCGTCGGCATGGAGCGCGGGGTGGCCCGCGTCGAATACGAGGGCTTCCGGCTGGATATGAGCGAGTCGCGCGGACGCTTCATCGAGTCGGCGCGGATGTTGCTCAACGCCCTGGAAACGGGCTACGCCGAATTCGACGGCGAGTTCGTGCGGCAACCCAGGGTGGAGATTCGCCCCAGTCCCCTGCGTTCCTTCCGGGGACGCGCCTACGCCGCCGCTCTCTCGCCCGAATCCGTCGTCGTTCTGGCGGTGTTGGACCTGGGTGTGCTGATCGTCCCGCAACGGCCGTGGCATGAGGTGCGGCAGACGCTGGCGACGTACAACGTCGCCTACAGGGAGGTGAACGAAGGGGACCCGCCGGCCCCGGTGGTCACCACCTTCGTCTACTGCGACGAGGACAGGGAGCGGGCCTACCGGATGTCCCGCCGCTACGTCGGCGCCTACTGGGACTCGACGATAAAACACTACGAGTTGAGCGACGACCACCTCAAGACCACACGGACCTACGAGTACTATGGCAACGTCGCCGACGCTCTCGTCGCCTACGGAGAACTCGATCTCCGAGATTCTTTCGTCGGTCTCCAGGTTGCCGGCGACCCCGAGGAATGCTACCGGAAAGTGATGGAAATCCGCAGCTACACCGGCGCCGGCTCGCTGGTGGCCGTCTTCAGCTACGGCGGGATGCCCTTCGACTGCGCCGAGCGAAGTATGCGCCTTTTCGCCTCCGAAGTGATGCCGCGCCTACAGAAGCTCGACCCCACCCCCGAACGCCAATGACCTTTGCCGCCTTGGATGCGCCAGAGCGGCCGCGTGTCCGGCTACAAAGTCATGCCTGATTCTCGCTGTTGAACCTTGCCCGACACTCAGCGCAGACTCCTCGGAATATCACCTGCGCCTCGTCAACTTCCCCATTGACGTGATCTGGTTCCAGGCAGGGCTTCAACCCAACGACGCACTCGACATCCTCGATCAGGCCACAGGTGCGGCAAACGAAGTGATGATGCCATCTCTCGGCAACCTCGTAAAGCGCACGCCCGGGGCCGATATCAGTCACCATCATCAGTCCGTGAGTGGCCAGGGCCCCCACCACGTTGTACACGGAGCCACGCGGCAGAGGAGTGCCGCGGGCATCGAGAGCTTCGACCAACTCGTCCGCGGAGAGGTGAGGCCCCGCCTCATGAAGGACCTCCAGGACCAGAAGCCGCGGTCTGGTGGCTCTGAGACCGGTGGCCCGCAGTCTCTGGGCCAGCTCCTGTTCGTCTAACATCGCTGAGCACGCAGCATCCACTGGTGTTTCTCCAGACCTCGCACTATCTCGATGACGAGGTCCTGGCTGGCCAGGTCCAGATCGCCGAGTCGCTCCGCCGCCTGTCTCGCACGAGAAGCGACGCCGGCCACTCGTCTTTCCATCAGCGCTACAGCCTCCCTGTCGGCTATGTATCCTCGTGGCAATGGCTCGAGACGGCTTTCCATTGCCACGTCACCGGGCTGCCCGTTGGCCGCGAGATCGATGGTGACCTTGCGCTCCGCAACGTCGTCTGCCCACGTCCGAGCATCGTCTACGATGCCGTCCAACTGGGCGTGTACTGACTGGAACAGAGGGCCTACCACATTCCAGTGCGCCTGTTTGCCCTGCAGACTCAGGTCGATGAGGTCTGCCAGCAGCACTTGCAGCTCCGCCGCCACTTCGGTCTGGACCTCATGGCTGAGGTCGATTGAAGTAGAAACCATGATGTCTGTCCTTCTCCTTGCCTGTTCTTTTCGGTCGCTTCCGCCGCGACGACTGTCTATCTAGCGTTGTTTTGACAATATCAATATACCAGCTTATTTAGATACTGTCAAGAGTAGCTGGGGGTTCTCGGCGCTCGGTTTCCGCTTCCGGTTGCTCCGCGCGGTTCAAGGCTGCACCTCGCGCGTGGGACTGGCGATTGTGCGGTCAGATCAGCCCGTTGCCTTGCCCACTTGAAAGGACTGCACCGATATGTGACCATTGCAGTCACGGCTGATTAACGTACAAGTGGCGCAAATCTCTCTATAATGCCTACCGGATGCTTGCGCATGTTCACCGCTGCGCCCCCCAGCCCGCCGCAGCCGAAGGAGACCTCATGAACAACTTCACGACCGCCGAACAGTACATCGCTCCCGCCCTTGGCATCGTCATCCTGCTGTCCGCCTTCCTACTCGGCGTGCCGTTGGTCTATCAAGTGCTCCTCGTGCTCCTGGGCGCCGCGGCGGTCGGCACCTACTTCGCCCCTCCCGTCGTGCAGGTGGAGACTCGGATAGCCATAGCCGCCGTAGGGCTGGTCATCCTTCTGATAGTCAGCTCCATGGCCTTCTGGCTGTCCCTGCTGTCGTTCGGAGCCATTGCCGCCTTGCAACTCCAGCACCGCCATATGCTGCAACGAAACCCCGCCACCATCGCATGGCTGAGTGCGGCGCTGAAGCGCGTACAAGCGCGCCGGTCCGGCTGGGCTGCCGGCGGTGGTGAGGCGGCGGAGGCCGGAGTTGTAGCCGGAGCCGGAGATGGCCAGGGCACGCCCCAAGCGCCGTCAGGAGTCGGCGCCCTCCCGGGGTTCGTGCGGATGAACGTGGCGGGTATCGGTGGCCTAGTCGCGGGAGTGTTAGCGCTGATGGGTGTCTTCATGCCCTGGTACGGCTTTCTCGTCTCCGCCTTTGGCGAGTTGGCGGGCGGTGAGAGCCTCACCCTCAGAGCAGCAGCCGTGGAATTCGAACTGCAGGAGCTTCAAGCGTTCTTCTACGTTCTGCTCGCGTTCAGCCTATTGAGCATCGCCTCGATCGTGTTGCCCCGCGTCGTGGCGGCAATCATCGCCGCCGGAGGCTTGGCTGTCACCCTCGTCTCGTACATGTACATGGTCGCACAGGTCGAACGCGAGATCGCTGAACTGAGCAGCCTCGGCGTCGGCGCCACTGCGGTTCCCGCTATAGGCGCGCTGATAGCCGGAGCGTGTTTCCTGGCCATTTTGGTGCTGCAACTCATTCCCGGCGCGAACACGTCCAGGTAGACGAGTTCGATGCGCCAGACGGCGCGCTGATAGTGGGCATCAACGCCAGGCTCAAGGGGATGGATGCCAGCCAGACCACGATCAACAGCGACGAAAGCAGCGCAAACCCGGCTCGTTCAATGCCGGAGAGAGCGTAAACGTGCGCGATTCTATCCCAGAGAACTCCAGAACCGCTCTTCCTTCCAGGGATCGCCCTCCATGTGATAGCCGCGCATCTCCCAGAAGCCGGGCTCGTTCTCGGCCATGAACTCCACCCCGTTCACCCACTTCGCGCTCTTCCACCCGTACCGCTTTGGCACCACCAGCCGCAGCGGCCAGCCGTGCTGCGCCGTCAGCTCTTCGCCGTCGTGCTTGTACGCGAACAGCACGTCGTCGTCAGCCGCCACCTCCAGCGGCAGGTTGCTCGAGTAGCCGCCGTAGCAGTGAGTCATCACGAACTTCGCCTCGGGGCTGACCCCCGCAAGCTTCATAACCTCGGTGAACGCCACGCCCTCCCAGGTGTTCTGAAGCTTGCTCCACTGCGTAACGCAATGGAACTCCGCGTCCAGCACCACCTTCGGCAGATCGTTGAACTGCTGCCAGTCCAGCGTAACCTCCCGCTCCACCAGCCCGAACACCCTGAACTGCCAGGTGTCGATGTCGATCTGCGGCGTAGAGCCGAAGGTGAGTATCGGGAACTTGTCTGTGACGAACTGTCCCGGAGGAACGTCCACGTCCTCCAGTCTCTGGCGAATGGTCGTCACCCGCCCCAGCTTCTTCAGCATACTTGCATCCTCCGCCCAGTGGCGCACGTAGTGATTCGGATGCTCACATTGTACAGCACGCGCCGCCCGTTTTGCATCGCGCGGAGCGCACCCAAACTTGACAGCCCCCGTCCCTCGCCTTGAAAATGCCACCATTCCAAAGCCCGCCACAGGAGCACCCGCCCAATGGCAAACATGCCCGCCGCCCTGGCCACCGACCTGCAGCGCATACACTGCGACTACGTCCCCGTGCCCGATCCTGAGCCGGGCAAGGTGCTGGTCAGGACCCGCCTCGCCTCCATCTGCGGCAGCGACCTCCACATCGTCTACATGGGCTGGAACGCCCACGAGTTCCCGCTGCCGCACGGCTACCCCGGCCACGAGGGCCTCGGCGAGGTCGTGGACGGCGGCGGCACGGACTTCTCCCCCGGCGACCTCGTGCTCACCGCGCCCAACATCTGGGGCTCCCGCACCTTCGCCGGCTACCAGCTCATAGACCCACAATTCCTCCTCAAGCTGCCGCGCGACGTGCCCGAAAAGCACCTACTCATGGCCCAGCAGCTCGGCACCGTGGTCTTCGGCTGCCGCCGCCTGCCCTCGCTCATCGGCCAGACGGTCGTCGTCGTGGGCCAGGGGTCCGTCGGCCTGTTCCACGACTTCATGCTCCGCAGGCTGGGCGCGCACCGCATCATCGGCATCGAGCCGGTGCCCGAGCGCCTCGCCGCCGGCAGGGCGATGGGACTGGACGAGGCGGTCGACGTGTCCGGCCGCCGCGCCACCGACGCGGTGATGGACCTCACCAACGGCGAGGGCGCCGACCTGGTGATCGAGGCCGTCGGCAGCGTCGAGACGCTCAACCAGACTCTGCAGCTCGCCAGGCCGCTCGGCCGCATCGCCGTGTTTGGGCTGCCGCCCACCATGGAGCGCGTCCCCTTCGATTGGGACACCTTCTTCCGCAAGCGGCTGGACATGCATACCGTCTTCGGCGCGCAGGACGAGCCCGGCCTGCCCGCGTTCCAGATAGCCGTCGACTTCATCTCCCGCGGCGACATCGACATGGCCCCGTTCGTCACCCACACCTTCCCCATCGACCGCGTCCAGGAAGCCTTCGACCTCGCCCACTCCAAGGAAGACGGCGCACTAAAGGTGTCGCTAACGTTCTAGGGCGCGCCTTGATCCCTTCCCCCTCGATGGGGGAAGGCTAGGATGGGGGGTGCCGCATATCCCCCTCCACTGGCGGGAGAGGGTCAGGGTGAGCGGCTATCGGGGCGCGATCAGTCGGCGGATTCGTGAGTGTGCGACTGCTGCCTGAGGATCTGGGAGAGCGTCTCGTTGATGCCTTCGAGTCGGGCGTGGCTGCGCTCGACCTCGCCAAGCCCGCTACCCACCGAGTCGATCTTGGCCTCGAGGCTGTTGCTCACCGCCTTTATCTCGGCGCGAAGGCTGTCGCCCTGCGCGTCGATCTTGGCCTCGAGCCTGGTATTCTGATCGTCGATTTTGGCCTCGAGTCTGGTGTTCTGAAAGTGCATCTGCCAGGTGAATATCAGCGTCGACAGCAATATACCCACCAGTATCGCCGCCAGCGCAATCAGTTCTCCTGTGTCCATGAGTGTGGCCTCCGGAGCCGATGTGGACCCATTCTAGCACAGAGCCGTCAACTGCGAAGGGCCGCCAGGGTACGGGCGTAACCAGTTAGGCAGATGGCGTAGTATTGCGCCTCCCCCGTCGCACATCCAATGACGTACAATGAGCGTACTATGCCCACCTACCCCCACATACAGCGCTACCACGAGGACCTCGCCCGCCTCATCGAGGCCGGCGGCTCGGACCGCGAGCTGAACATCCGGCCCGCCTTCCAGAACTGCCTCGCCGCATACTGCGACGCCCACAAGGAGAAGCTCACCCTCGTCCCCGAGCTGAGGGTGGGCGGCGTGCGGCCCGACGGCACGGTGAAGGACACGTTGCGCATGGCACGCGGCTACTGGGAGGCCAAGGACACCGGCGACAACCTCGACCGCGAGATCGAGCGGAAGTTCAATAGGGGCTACCCCCGCGACAACATAATCTTCGAGGACTCGCAGTTAGCGGTGCTCATTCAGAACAACGAAGTGGCTATGCGGGCCAACATGCAAGAGCCCGGAGAGCTACACCAGCTTATCCACCGTTTCCTGGACTACGAGCTGCCGCAGATCGAGGAGTTCCGCGGCGCCCAGGCCCAGTTCAAGGCTGACCTTCCCGAGGTCATCGCCAACCTGCGCGAGGCCGTGGACGCGGCTGAGGCCGAAAACGCCGACTTCCAGGCTACCGCCGCATCCTTCCTGGAGCTGTGCCACGCATCAATCGGTCCCGACGTCACCGCCGCCGACGTGCGCGAGATGCTGCTACAGCACATCCTCACCAAGGACATATTCCTGCGCGTGTTCGCCGAGGACCAGTTCCACCGCGAAAACAACGTCGCCCGCCGGCTCGACCACCTGGAACGCACCTTCTTCACGGGCGAAGTGCGTCGCCAGGCAAGGGATCGCCTCCTCACCTACTACGGCGCCATCGGTCGCGCGGCGGACGAGATAGCCGACTACGCCGAAAAGCAACAGTTCCTCAAGGCCGTTTACGAGGACTTCTACAAGGCGTACAACCCCGCTGCCGCCGACAGGCTGGGCGTCGTATACACCCCCAACGAGGTGGTGGACTTCATCATCCGAGGCGCCGACCACCTGCTCCAGAAGCACTTCGGGCGCGGTCTCGCCGACGACAACGTGCAGATTCTCGACCCCGCCACCGGCACCGGCACCTTCATCACCAGCCTCATCGACTACCTGCCCGCCGACCGGCTGGAGTACAAGTACCGCAACGAGATTCACGCCAACGAGGTCGCGATACTGCCCTACTACATCGCCAACCTCAACATCGAGTACGCCTACAAGGAAAAGATGGGCCGCTACCTCGAGTTCCCGAACCTCGTGTTCGTTGACACTCTCGACAACATGGGTTGGCAAGAGCAGAGGGCGGAAGTTGAGCGAGACAGGGGTGCGGCCGTGGAAACGAGGCAGGCCTCATTCAACCTTGGCGGTCTGTCCACCGAGAACTGGATGCGCGTCCAGCTCCAGAATGAAAAGCCCATAAGCGTGATAATTGGCAACCCCCCCTACAACGACAGTGCGACGCTCTGGGGGGACGGGGGTGCAAATCGCCCTTACCCTGAAATTGATCGCCGCATTAGAGAGACCTATGTCGAAGAGAGCACAGCCCAAAAGACGCACCAGTACGACATGTACAAGCGGTTCATCCGCTGGGCATCTGACAGGCTGGATGACGACGGGATAATTGGTTTTGTCACAAACCGGGCTTATCTCGACGGCCGCCAGGATGACGGATTCAGGAAAGTGGCGTCCAGGGAGTTTACGGACATCTACGTTCTAGACCTCGCTTCCGATGTGCGGCGCAACCCCAAAATCTCAGGAACGACCCACAACGTGTTCGGAATTCAAACCGGAGTAGCTATCGGGTTCTTCGTGCGGAAAAAGTCAAAGCTAGGCCACTGTGACATTCACTATGCTTATAGAGAGGATGATGAGCTTGCCGTGGACAAACTGGCCTATCTGCGCAATGCCATGGTGTCGACCATTGGCTTCATGGAGATTGAACCCGACAGAAGAAGTGATTGGCTCAACCAATCCGAGGCTGACTTTGGCCGTTTGATTCCCCTCATTGACAAGCAAACGAAACTCGCTAAGACTCCGTTAGATGAGCGAGCAACTTTTGGGATGTACTCCAATGGAGTCAAGACAAATAGAGACGAGTGGGTGTACGACTTTGAGGCTCATAATCTGCGAAACAAGGCTCTGTTCTTTGCAGACGCATACAACGGACTCCTGGACATGAAGGATGAGTCATTCACACCAGTCATCAAGTGGAGTCGAGATCTTCGCAATGAGTTCAAGCGTGGGCGGCGCATTGTTTATTCGGACGCCAAACGTATTCGCGCTCTCTATCGCCCCTATTCTATGAAGGAACATTTTGCTGACTTCACGATGAATGACGTTTTGACAAAGAATCACTACGCGATGTTCGGGTCAGATCTACGGCACAGTAACAAAGTGATCTGCTTTTCAGGCATCTCTTCCACCAAACCGTTTCAGGTCTTGGCTACAGACAAGGGCCCCGGGTTTGACTTGCTCGAAAAAACCCAATGCCTCCCCCTCTATCGCTACACCCCCGACGGCGAGCGCGTCTCCAACATCACCGACTGGGGCATCAAGCGCATTAACGACCACTACCGCCAGGAGTGGGGCAAACACTTCGAAGAGCTCGCCGGCGGCGACAGCATCACCGCCGAGGACATCTTCGCCTACACCTACGCCGTGCTTCACGACCCGGTTTATCGCCACGAATACGCCAACGACCTGTTGCGCGAGTTCCCCCGCCTGCCCCTGTACCACACGTTTGACGATTTCGCCCATTGGGGCCGTGAACTGCTCGACCTACACACAGGTTTCGAGTCCGCCGAGCCGTTTGAACTCGGGCGCCGCGAAAGTCGGTTGGCAGGTGACAGGCCTCCCAAGGTTATCCTGAAAGCTGACAAGGAGAAGGGCCGCATCATACTGGACGAAAACACCGCTCTCGTCGGCGTGCCGGATGACGCCTGGCGCTACAAACTCGGTAGCCGCTCCGCCCTCGAGTGGGTGCTCGACCAGTATAAGGAGAAGAAGCCGAAAGACCCCACCATACGCGAGAAGTTCAACACCTACCGGTTCGCCGACCACAAGGAGCGCGTGATAGACCTGCTCAAGCGCGTCTGTACCGTCAGCGTCAGGACGATGGAGATTGTGGACGGTATGGCCTTTTGGTACGGCGACCACTTGGTGGTGTTGGCGGAGCGCCACAAGAACGAGTGGACGAGCATGTGGGTGGAACATATCCCCATCGTGAAAGACGATGAAGGCTGGCTAGCTGAACTGGAAAACTTGCCCGACATCTATGGACAGGAGAAATAGGCCGGTGATAGGGGACGTAGTCTTCGCGCCGTTTCCGTACACTCGCCTGCGCGGAAGGACGTTACGGCCTGCCGTTGTGCTCGCTAGGTCCGGGTTAGAAGAATGGAACGACTGGGTAGTCTGCCAGGTAACCGGGACTCGCCGCGAACGGCCCGGAGCCATTCACATTTCGCCCGAAGACATTGTTGGGCAGGCACTGTCGCCTGAAAGCCGCGTGAGGCCGGACCGCCTGTTCACACTGAATGAGAGCGTGTTCGAGTTCACGTTTGGCCGCCTCACCAACGCCAAGCTCGCCGAAGTCCTAACCGCCACGCGCGCCCTTTTCTAACCGCCCGATCGCACATAGATGGAGCATTCCCTATGACCAACCTCCACGAACTCACCGTCGCCCAGGCCTCCGCACTCATCGCCGACCGCTCGCTCTCGCCCGTGGCGCTGATGGAGGCGCTGCTCGCCCGCGCCGACGCGCTCGACCCCGCCCTGCGCGTCTGGGTCACGCTCGACCCCGACGCCGCCCTCGACGACGCCCGACGCAGCGAGCGCGACCTCGATTCCGGCAAGTCCCGCGGCCCGCTCCACGGCATCCCCATCGCCCTCAAGGACATCTACAACACGAAGGGCGTGCTCACCACCGCCTGCTCGCCCATCTACGCCGACTACGTGCCCGACCACGACGCCCACTCCGTCGCGCTGCTGCGACAGGCCGGCGCCGTCATCATGGGCAAGGCGGTGACCACCCAGTTCGCCAGCGGCGACCCCTCGCCCACGCGCAACGCCTGGAACACCGAGCACACCCCCGGCGGCTCCAGCAGCGGCTCCGCCGCGGGAGTGGCGGCGCGCATCTTCCCCGCCGCGATGGGGTCGCAGACCGGCGGCTCCATCCTGCGCCCCGCGTCCTACAACGGCGTGGTGGGACTCAAGCCCACCTACGGGCGCGTCAGCAAGCACGGCGTGTTCGCGCTGGCCTGGTCGCTGGACACCCTCGGCCCCATCACCCGCAGCGTGGAGGACGCCGCCATCGTCCTGGACGCGCTCGCCGGCCACGACCCCAAGGACCCGACGTCGTCCACGCGCCCCGTGGGCAGCTACCGCCGCGCCGCCGTCGAGAACGCCCGCCCTCCCCGCGTCGGCTACGTGTCCCAGTTCTTCGACGACAACAGCGACGCCGAGACGCGCGCCCACACCCGCGCCGCGCTGGAGCGCCTGGCCGAGTCCGGCGCCGACGTGGTGGAGTTCGCCACATCCGCCGACTTCGAAGAGCTCAGGACAGCCCACTCCATCATCATGGCCGTCGAGGCGGCGGGAATCCACGAGGCCGACTTCTCCGAGCGCCCCGACGACTTCGGCCCCCGCATCCGCGCCTCCATCGAGCGGGGCCACCTCACCCCCGCCGTCGCCTTCGTACGCGCCCAGCGCACGAGAGAAAAATTCCGCCGCGCCATACTGCGCGACATGGCCGGCGTCGACGTGCTACTCACGCCCTCCACGCCTGAGCCTGCGCCCCGCGACCTCACCACCACCGGCGACATGATCTTCCAGAGCCCCTGGACCACCTGCGGCTTCCCCGCCATCACCCTGCCGTCCGGACTCGCCGAAAACGGCCTGCCGCTCGGCGTCCAGCTTGCCGCCGCCCCCTTCGCCGAGGAACCGCTCCTCGCCGCCGCGTCCTGGTGCGAGCGCGTCCTCGCCTTCCACGCCGCCCCGTCGGTGTGAAGTTTTCGAGACACACCATGAAAATCGCCATCTGCATAAAACAAGTTCCCGTCGTCTCGATGCTGCGCTTCGACGAGGAGAGCCGCCGCGTCGTGCGCGAGGGTGTGCCCAACGAGGTCAACCCGTTCGACGTCCTCGCAGTCTCAGCCGTTGCCGAGCTCAAGCAGCACGCCGATGTCGAGGCCGTCGTCTACACCATGGGCCCGCCGCAGGCCGAGGAAGCGTTGATGCAGTGCCTCGCCATGGGCATGGACCGCGCCGTCCATCTGGTCGACAGGGCCTTCGCAGGCTCCGACACCCTGGCAACCGCGCGGGCGCTCGCCCTTGCGCTGCGCCGCGAGTCGTTCGACCTCATCCTGTGCGGACGCAACAGCGTGGACGCCGAGACCGGCCAGGTCGGCCCCGAAGTCGCAGAGATGCTGGGGCTGCCCCAAGTCACCGGCGTGCGCCGGCTGGAACTGGACGAGCAGGCCGCCCACGTCATCGTCGAGCGGGAGACCGACGAGGGCCACGAGCGGCTGTCGTGCCCCCTGCCCGCCTTGCTCACCGTCACCGAGGGCGTCGCCCCCGAGGCGTTTCCGCGCCCCGACGCCGTGGAGGCCGCGCGCGCAGTCCCAATCGAACAGCTTAGCGCCGCCGACCTGTCGGACGACGCATCGCTGTTCGGCACCGAAGGCTCGCCAACCTGGGTCGGCGAGGTCTACTCCGAGGAGTCTAACAGGGAAGCCATAGTCGTACGCAACGAGCCGGTCAAAGTCTCGGTGTCCCGGCTAATGGAGTACCTCGAGGACCGCGGCGCATTCCAGGATGCGGACGCCGCCGACGGCGGAGCTATCCCGCGCGGGCCGGTGCGAGAGCGCGGCGAGTCCGGATCGATCTGGGTCGTCGCCGAGCTCCTGGGCGGCGAGGTGCGCCCGGTTACGCTGGAGCTTCTGGGCAGGGCGTCCGAGCTCGCCACCCGCCTGGATACCAACGTGGAGGCCGTGCTTCTCGGCGACGCCGCGGAACGCCACGCCGCCCTGCTCACCGCCCACGGCGCGGACGTGGTATGGCTCGCCGCCGACGCCCGTCTGGCCCGCTACGACACCGAGAGCTACACCGCGATTCTGGCGCGGGCCGTGGCGGACCACGCCCCCTACGCGGTGCTGCTGGGCGCGACCGCGAACGGCCTGGACCTTGCGGCGCGCCTGGCCGCGCGCCTGGAGCTCGGCCTCACCGGCGACTGCATCGGCCTGGACCTCGACGACGAGGGCCGGCTCGTTCAGCTAAAGCCCGCGTTCGGCGGCAGCGTGGTCGCGCCCATCCTGTCGCGCACGCTACCCCAAATGGCGACGGTGCGCCCCGGGATTCTCACGCCCGCCGCGCCCGGCTTCAACGTGCCGCCCGACGTTCGTTCGCTCGACGTGGGAAACGTGACGGAACCGCGGGTGCGATTGCTGGAGAGCGTGTCCGTCGACTCGGCGGAAGGCGCGGAGCTGGAGCACGCCCGCGTGGTGGTGAGCGTCGGCATGGGCATCGGCGGCCCCGACAACATCGGTGTGGCGCGGGAGCTGGCCGACGCGCTGGGCGGCTCGCTCGGAGCCACCCGCGACCTGGTGGACGCGGGCTGGATGCCCCGGCAGCATCAGGTGGGCCTGTCGGGCAAAGCCGTGTCGCCGAAATTGTACGTCGCCATTGCGCTCCGCGGCCCGCTCAATCATACTGTGGGCATTCGCAAGGCGGGCACGGTGATTGCGGTAAACAACAGCCCCCGGGCGCCTATCTTCAGGGCCGCCGACTTCGGCATAGTGGGAGACTACGCGGAGGTCGTGCCCGCCCTCACCGCCGCCGTCCGCGCCCGCCGCGCAAATTGATCAAAACGGAGGACACACATGGCAGACGTCACCATAACACCCAGGAAGAACGGCCCTTACATGGTGCAGGGACCGCTCAAGCTGGTTGACCCCGCCGGCAACGAGTTCACGGTCGAGGAAGACATCATCTTCCTGTGCCGCTGCGGGGAATCCGAAAACAAGCCCTTCTGCGACGGCGCCCACCGCGCCTGCGGCTTCGAGGCCGACACCACCGCCGGCTAGAGTCCCTTCCCCCTCGCGAGGGGAAAGCCAGCCCTGAGCCTGTCGAATGGGTCAGGATGGGGGCGACGGCGGTTCGCGCCGCCCCTGCGTGCGCCTACGATACTTCTATCACCACGCGGCAGTGGTCGCTCGGACCCCACTCGCTCGGCTCGTTGAGCGCACGCACGCTCACCGAGTCGGCCATGCCCTTGGACGCGAACACGAAGTCCAACTGGCGCGTCGCGCTGGCGGGGTCTTTCCCCGGCCGGTACGTCGGCACGTTCTTGCTATGGCAGGGCAGTTCATCCGGCCACGGGTGCGCTTGCCGCCCTTGTGGGGCTTGGGGGCCAACGAATGACAGCCCCAGCGCTTCCATCCGGTCGAACACCGTTCCGTAACGTCGGGCCCAGTACTTGCTGCCACCATCTCCATATCCGTAGAGGATGTTGAGATCCCCGGCGGCCAGGATGCGGTGGCCGGTCTCTTTGCCGACGAACGAGGAGATGTCCGAGACCATGCGGTGGGCCGAGGCGTCAGCGAATATCCCTTTGGCAGGCGCCAAGCCGTGGGGTCTCTCCCACATGGCATACATGGAGACGGCGACAAATGGCTCGACTCCGGGCGCCGTCACACGTGCGGCTATGAGTGTGCCCAAGCGGCTTACCCTGAACTCTCCCGTGTCCGCGTCCGCGAAAGACTTCGCCTCTATCCACTCCACTTCGGCCCGATCCGATAGCTTGGCGATGGCCGTTCGGCGCGACACGAGCAACCCGTCGGCACGCCAGGGCGCGGGATCGACGTCGATATGCCTAGCCAAGTCTTTGGGCGGCGGGCTTGCCTCCTGCAACAGCGCTACATCGGCGTCCATTGCGGCCAGACAATGCCATGGCGCTATCATGGCCGCGATGTTCCAGGACACTATCTTCAGGGTCACGGGACTGAACTCCGCCGGTACTCCTCTATCCCGTCGTCCAGCGCCGACCACGGCAACAGCGCGCACTTGATCCGCACCGGAAACAAGGTGACGCCGGAGAGGACCTCCAGCTCGCCAAGCCGCGCCCACTCGGCGTGCGCTGGCTCGTTGCTGCGCATCAACTCCCGAAACAGGTCCGACAGCGCCTCGATCTCATCCAGGCTCCTGCCACGAATGGCCTCGCTCATGATGGACCCTGCGGCGCGGTTGATGGAGCAGCCTTTGCCCTGAAGACCGACGCAAACCACGCGGCCCGAATCGTCCAGGCGAAGCTGTAGACTGATCTCGTCGCCGCAGAAGGGGTTGATGCTCTCCCCGGTCACGTCGGCGTCTGGGATAACGGCGTGGTTGCGGGGGCTGCGGACGTGCGAAAGAATGGCTTCTCGGTACAGCTCGTCCAGCTCATCCAGGGCCATGCGTGAAGTACCTCAGCGCCTCCCTTACCCCGTCCACCAGCAGATCGATCTCTTCCTCGGTGTTGTACACGTAAAAGCTCGCGCGGCCCGTGGCCGTCACACCGAGCTCGCCCATCAAGGGCATCGTGCAGTGATGGCCGGTGCGTATGGCGATGCCCTGCCGGTCCAGTGCTGTCCCCAGGTCGTGCGGGTGCACCTCCGGGTGGTGGAACGGGATGATCCCGCCGCGCCGCTCGGCGTCGTCCGGGCCGAACACGTCCACCTCTTCGAGTTGCTTGAAGGCGTCCAGCGCGTACCGCGTCATCTGCCGCTCGTGCTCGCGCACGTTCTCCATCCCAAGCGCTTCCAGGTAGTCCACGGCGGCGCCCATGGCGATGCTGTCGGCGATGTTGGGCGTGCCCGCCTCGAAGCGCATCGGCAGGTCGTTCCACGACGCGCTCTCGTACGTGACCTCCAGCACCATCTCGCCGCCGCGCAGGAATGGCTCCATGCGCTCCAGCACGTCGCGCTTGACGTACAGCGCGCCTATGCCCGTGGGCCCCAGCATCTTGTGCCCGGAGAACGCCAGGAAGTCGCAGTCCAGGTCCTGCACGTCGACCGGCATGTGCGGCACGCTCTGCGCGCCGTCCACCGCCACCGCGGCCCCCACTGCGCGCGCCTTCGCCGCGAGTTCCTTGACCGGGGCTATCGTGCCAAGCGAGTTGGACATGTGCACCACGGACACCAGCTTGGTGCGCGGGTTGATGATGCTATCGACGTCCTCGAGGTCCAGGTCGCCGTCCTCGGCGAGCGGCAGAAAGCGCAGCACCGCGCCGCGTTCCCGCACCAGCTTCTGCCAGGGCACCAGGTTGCTGTGGTGCTCCATGCGGGTCACCACTATCTCGTCGCCCGGGCCGATGTTGTCGACCGCCCAGGTGTTGGCGATGAGATTCAGGCCCTCGGTCGTGTTCCGCGTCCAGATGATGGTCTCCGGCTCGGGCGCGCCGATGAAGCGCGCGACCTTGACTCGCGCCTCCTCATAGCGGTCGGTGGCCTCCATGCTGAGCGCGTGGACGCCCCTGTGGACGTTGGCGTTGTAGCCCTCGTAGTAGTCCACCAGCGCCTGGATCACCGAGCTGGGCTTCTGGGACGTGGCGGCGTTGTCCAGGTAGACCAGGGGCTTGCCGTACACCTGCCTCTGGAGCACCGGAAAGTCCTGGCGCACCTTCTTTACGTCGAACATCATTCTCCCTTCGGGCGGGGCCGCTTCCGGTATCCCCCTCTCCCTAACGTCCCCTACACGTCGACTTCGATGTCGTCGCCCTCGACCCGCACGCCGAAAGTGTCGATGGGAACTACGGCGGGGAGCGCCGTGACCGCGCCGGTGCGAACGTCGAAACGCGCCATGTGGCGAGGGCACTCTATCTCGAAGCCGTCCAGTTCGCCCTGGTCCAGCGATCCCTCGTCGTGCGTGCATACGTCGTCCACGGCGAACAGTTGGCCGTCCACGTTGCACACCGCCACGTAGCGGTCCGCCACCTCGTACACCTTGGCCGTCCCCGGCGGGACCTCGCTCGCCTTTCCTACCTTAACGAATGCCATGTTCAGTTCTCCTTCTCTAGTGTTGTCGTTGTGAATTCAGCTTGTTGGCTGTCCTATCGCTGCAGGTCCCCTCTCAACGTGCGCCCGCTAGAAGGCCTGCTCGCGCCGCGTCTATCTCGCGAGTGCGCGCCACAAGATCGGCGATGCTGGTGGAGCCCAGGATGTCGTAAACCGCCCTGGCCACGTCGCGCCACACCTCCCGCTGCGCGCACGCCGGCGCGTGTACGCACACATCGGCGTCGTCCAGGCAGGCGACGAGGGTCTCGGCCCCTGCCAGGCACGCCATTACGTCGCTCAGCCGAATCTCCGAAGGCTCCATCGCCAGCGAGTGGCCGCCCTGCGGTCCGCGCTGGCTGTGCAGCATGTTGTGCTTGCGCAGCGACCGGAGCACCTGCGCGAGGTACGGCTCCGGTATCGCCATCCGTCTCGCGATCTGCGCGGCCTGCACCGGGCCGCCCTCCGAGTGCAGCGCGATGTCTACCAGCGCGCGCACGCCGTAATCAACCTTTATCGGGATATGCATATGCGTCTGCCTCCCGTTCCCGGCGGAGCCTTCGCCGCCCCGCCTACTCCGTGCTGACTCGCTCGTTCTGCTCGTTCAACGCCGAGTGCAGCGTGTGCCAGGATAGCGTCGCGCACTTGATGCGCGCCGGGAACTCGGTCACACCGGACATGATCTCAAGGTCGCCCAGCAGATCGGCGTCGAAGTCCTCCTCGGGCCTGCGCGTGATCATGTGGCGAAACGCGTCGAACACGCGCTCGGCCTCCTCCACGGGAACCCCCTTGACGCGCTCGGTCATCATGGACGACGTGGCCTTGGATATTGCGCACCCCTCCGCGATGAACCCGATGTCGCTTATCATGTCGCCATCGACGCTCAGGTACACCGAAATGCGATCTCCGCACAGCGGATTGAAGCCCTCCGCACTGCGATTGGCGTCCTCCAGCTTGCGGAAGTTGCGGGGCCGCCGGTTGTGGTCCATCACAACCTCTTGGTACAGTTCGCGAAGATCGTACATGTGGGCCTTTCTCTAGCGCTCCAACTCGAGAATCATCAATGGTCTGGTCGCCGACAGGCTAGAACTCGAACCTGTAGCTCGGCAGCGACTCCAGGAAGATGCCCTCCAGGAAATCCCTCAACTCGTCCAGTTGCACCGTGTCGATGATCTCGCTGGCGAAGCCGTAGATAAGCAGCCGGCTCGCCGTCTCCAGGTCCACGCCCCGGCTGCGCATGTAGAACACCGTGTCCTCGCTGATGTTGCCCGCCGTAGCCCCGTGGCCGCACTTCACGTCGTCCGCGTAGATGTACAGTGCGGGCTTGCTGTCCACCTCCGCCGTCGGCGACAGTACCAGGTTCTTGTCCGACTGCAGCGAGTCGGTCTTTATCGCGCCCTCTCGCACCCACACAGTTCCGCCGAACACCGCCCTCGACCTGCCGCTGAGGATACCCTTGTAGTACAGGCGGCTGGTGCCGTACGGCTTCGCGTGGTCGATGTTTATGAAGTTGTCCATGTGCTGGCGGCCCGAGGTGATGTACAGCCCGCTCAGATCGCAATAGCTGCCAGTGCCGTCGAGCGTGACCGCGAGGTCGTACCGGCCTATCGCGGGTCCCTTCTCGAACGACCTGGACGTATAAACGCTGTCCTCGGCCTGGCTCACGCGCGCGACGCCCACGTGGTAGGCCTGCTCGCTCTCCAGAAGCAGCCGGTGATGGTCGACTCGCGCGCCGCGTTCCAGCGCCATCTCGGTCACCGAGTTGGTGAAATAGCGGGCGTCTACCGGTCCCACGTAGCTCTCCACGATGGTCGCCGCGCTGCCCGCCTCCGCCACCACCAGCGCCCGCGGATGCGAAGCCGTGGGCTCGTCCGATGCCGTCGAGCAGAACACCAGGTGAATTGGCGACTTGGCCTTCACGTCCTTCCCGATTCGCACGTACGCGCCGTCCCGCAAGAAAGCTGTGTTGAGCGCCACGAATCCGTCGTCCTCGGTCTTGGCGTACTCCGACAGCCGCCGCTCGACGTCCCGCGCGCTCCCGGATATGGCGTCCTCCAGGCTCATCGCGCGCACCCCGTTCGCGGAAGACAGTGGCGAGGACAGCGCCTCCGAGAAGCGGCCGTCCACGAACACCAGGTTGGTCCAGCCATCCGTCAGAAGCGCTGTGCCGCGAAGCTGCTCGCGCGCCCGTTCGGTGGCATCCGCGGCGTCCTCCGCGCCCCCGCCGTGGCGGAAGCTCGCCGATGCGATGGGCCCGACGTTCGTGTACTTCCACTTCTCGTTGCCCCGGCGCGCTGTGGGCATCCCCGTGTCCAGAAAGCGCCGCCAGGCCGCAGCGCGAAGCTCGCGCACGCATTGCGGCTGGACGTCTGCGCTCAGGGCGGAGTAGTCTGCCGCGTACTGGTCGAACTGTGTCAGTGTCGTTGTCATGCTACCCCACCGCCTCGCGCACCCAATCGTATCCCTTCTCCTCCAGCTCCAGCGCCAGCTCCCGCCCGCCGGACATCGCCAGCCGGCCCGCAACCAGCACGTGCACGTAGTCGGGAGTGATGTAGTTGAGGATGCGTTGGTAGTGTGTCACCAGCACGATCGCCTTCTCCGGCCCGCGAAGGTGGTTCACGCCGTTTGCTACGATTCGCAGCGCGTCGATATCCAGGCCCGAGTCGGTCTCGTCGAGCAGCGCCAGCCTGGGGTCCAGCAGCGCCATCTGCAGTATCTCGTTGCGCTTCTTCTCGCCGCCCGAAAAGCCCTCGTTGACCGAGCGCCTCACCAGGTCGGCCGGCATTTCCATCAGCTCCATCTGAGCCTCGAGGTGGCGGTCGAACTCCCGGATGCTCAGCTCCTTCTGCCCCTTGTGCTGGCGCACCGCGTCCAGCGCCGTCTTGAGGAACTGCCAGGAGCGCACGCCGGCCAACTCAACCGGATACTGGAATGCGAGAAATATGCCCTCGCGGGCGCGGTCTTCGGGGAGCATCTCGAGCAGGTCCTGCCCCTGGTACTTGACCTCGCCTTGGGTGACGGTGTACTCGGGCCGGCCCGCCAGCACGTTCGCCAGCGTACTCTTGCCCGAGCCGTTGGGCCCCATTATGGCGTGCGTCTCGCCCACCTTCACGGTGAGGTTCACACCGTTCAGAATCGCGGTGTCGTCCACCGAGACGTGCAGGTCCCGGATTTGCAGAAGTGGTTCGGTGTTGTCCGTATCCTGGGTCATCGCTATCGGTGAGCCCCTTTCGGTTGGTGTCTGTCTCTGCTTAAGGATTACCGCCCCGCGTCCTGACGAACGACCTGGAGCGGACGTGGTTGCGGCGGGGTGGCTGCTCCGGCGGCGGAATCTCGGCGAGGATGCCCACGAACCTTCTCACGTCATCCATGCCGTCTCTTACGGCTGTCTCGCTCCTGTGAGCCTGGTAGAAGTTCACGTGCAGGCCCTCAGCGGCTGTGAACAGCCTGCTGATCTCTCGATTGCCAATCTCCTCGGCCAGGCGGTCCGCCACGATTGCTAGATGGGAATGCGTGTCGTGCCCCCAGTCGCGCTCCGTCGCCAGCGCCTTCAGGTGCTGTGCCGCCGCGCCCCAGGACTTCTCGGAGGCCTGCACGAAGTCGCCCTTCTCGAACTCCGCCTCGGCCTCCGTAAGCAGCCAGTTCCCGGTCACCCGGAACTCCTTGGCGAACTCGTTGACGTCGACGTACGTCATCCCCTAGCCCACTGTGCCTTCGAGGTTGACCCTGAGAAGCTGCGACGCCTCCGCCGCGAACTCGAACGGCAACTCCTTGAAGATGCCCCGGCAGAAGCCGTTGATGATCATGTAGTTCGCGTCGTCGAGCGAGATTCCTCGCTGTTGCAGGTAGAAGAGCTGGTCGTCGTTCACCTTGGACGTGGTCGCCTCGTGGCCCATGCGCGCCGTGGGATTGCGCACCTCGATGTAGGGCACCGTGTGCGCTCCGCACTGGTCGCCGATGAGCAGCGAGTCGCACTGCGTGAAGTTGCGGGCGTTCTTGGCGGTGGGCATTATCTTCACCATGCCCCGGTACGTCGCCTGCCCGTGGCCCGCCGATATGCCCTTGGCGACGATGGTGCTGCGCGTGTTCTTGCCCAGGTGGATCATCTTGGTGCCCGTGTCGGCCTGCTGGTAGTTGTTCGTCAGCGCGACCGAGTAGAACTCGCCCACGGAGTTGTCGCCCTGGAGTATCACGCTCGGGTACTTCCACGTTATGGCCGAGCCGGTTTCCACCTGCGTCCACGATATCTTGGAGTTGACGCCGGACGCCTGTCCTCTCTTGGTGACGAAGTTGTACACGCCGCCGTTGCCGTCCTTGTCGCCCGGGTACCAGTTCTGCAGCGTGGAGTACTTGATCTCCGCGTCGTCCAGCGCCACAAGCTCCACCACCGCCGCGTGAAGCTGGTGCGTCTTGCGGATGGGCGCGGTGCAGCCCTCCAGGTAGCTCACGTAGCTCCCCTTGTCCGCGATGATGAGCGTCCGCTCGAACTGCCCCGTGTCGACCTCGTTGATGCGAAAGTACGTCATCAGCTCGACCGGACATCGCACGCCCTCAGGCACGTAGCAGAACGAGCCGTCGCTAAAGACCGCCGAGTTCAGCGCCGCGTAGAAGTTGTCGCTGTACGGCACCACCGAGCCGATGTACTTCTTCACCAGGTCCGGGTGGTTCTGCACCGCCTCGCTCATCGAGCAGAAGATGACCCCGGCCTTTTCGAGCATCTCCTTGTAGGTCGTGGCGACGGACACGCTGTCCAGCACCGCGTCGACCGCCACGCCGGTGAGCCGCTTCTGCTCCTCCAGCGGAATGCCCAGCTTGTCGAAAGCCTCCAGCACCTCGGGGTCGACGTCATCCAGGCTCTTGGGACCGTCCCCCTGCGACTTGGGCGCGGCGTAGTAGATGATGTCCTGGAAGTCGATGGGCGGGTGCTCGATGTTCGCCCACGTCGGCTCCTCGTTGCCGAGCGTCAGCCAGTGGCGGTACGCCTTCAGCCGCCACTCCAGCATCCACTCGGGCTCCTGCTTCTTGGCCGAAATCAGCCGTACTATCTCCTCGCTGAGACCCCTGGGGGCAATGTCCGACTCGATGTCGAGATCGAAGCCCCACCTGTATGCGGCCTCTTCGATGCCCGTCTCGCGGGATATGACCTTTTGGGTGGTCATGCGTGCGCGTCTCCTGTCTGGTTCTGATCGCCGGTAGAGAGCCGCCCCGATTGGTCGGGCGCTCGCAATCGCCCTCTCCGTCGCTGCGTGAACTTTCGTGTTTGGGTTAAGTTCTTGATGAAATAGGTCAAGAATAGATTATGCCATTTCCAGAGCCGAATCGCAAGGCCAAGACCGCTGATTCACCAGTTGCCTGCCGCCATACGCGGTGTGCGGCGGGCGACTGGGCCAACCCTGATATAATGCTTCCAATCCCAATTGGAGAACCCAACATGCTCGTGCTCAAAGCCAGCCCCTCATTCTTGCAAAGAATCGCCGTCGTGGAGGTGTTCGGCACCATCGGCGGCGGCGTCAGCTCGTCCGGCCACGAGCGCGTCTTCACCGCTATCGAGAAGGACGACAAGATTCGCGCCCTCGTGCTGGATGTCGACTCGCCCGGAGGTGGCGTCTCGGCGTCGGACTACCTGTACCGCAGCGTGGCCAGGATCGCTGAAAGGAAGCCCGTAGTCGCGAGCATACGCGGCCTCGGCGCGTCCGGCGCCTACTACATAAGCTGCGCGGCGCAGATTATCGTCGCCTCCCCCGCCGCCCTGGTCGGCTCCATCGGCGTCTTGTCCGTCCGTCCCGCGCTGCGCGAGATGCTCCAGAAGGCGGGCGTGCGGGTAAGCGTGAACAAGAGCGGACGCCTGAAGGACATGGGCGCCGTGTGGCGCGACGCCACTCCCGAAGAGTCGGAGAAGATGCAGGAGATGGTGGACCACTCATACGACATGTTCGTGTCGATCGTCGCGAAGGCCCGCAGCCTCGACGAGGACGCCGTGCGCGACCTCGCCACTGGCGAGGTGTACTGGGCGCCGAGAGCGCACGAGCTTGGCCTCGTGGACGAACTGGGCGACCTCCAGAGGGCTATCGACATCGCCGCCGAGCTATCCGGCGCACCCCGCAGGCCCGTATTCATGCGCCCCAGCCGCTCGCTCCGTGCGCGGCTGTTCGGCGCCATGGCGGACTCGCTGGTGGACTCGGTGGCCAACCGCATCGAGCGCCGCATCTACAACGACGCCATGCGCTACTGAGTCCCCCCTAGTCCCCGAACCCCCGTATCACCCTCCCCGGCGTCTCGCCCGTGAACTCCCCGTTCTCGATAACCAGCGCCCCGTTCACCGCCACGTGCGGTACTCCCACCGGGTAGCTGTGCGGCGCCTCGAACGTCGCCGTGTCCGCCACCGTGTCCGGGTCCAGCGCCACCAGGTCCGCGGCGAACCCGGGCGCGATGCGGCCCCTGCGGCTCAGCCCCATGCGCTGCGCCGGCAGCATCGTCATCTTGCGAATCGCCTCCTCCAGCGACACCAACCCCCGCTCGCGGACGAACTGCGCCAGGAACCGCGGATTCGTGCCGTAGCTGCGCGGGTGCGGCTGCCCCACCGACAGCACGCCCTCCGTGGACAGCGACGTCCCGTCCGAGCCTACCGAAATCAGCGGGTGGCTGGCTATCGTCTCCATGTCCGGGTCGCGCATCGCGTGGATGATCACCTGCCCGTCGCCTTCCTCGTACATCTTCAGCGCCGCCTCCGTGGCCGACAGCCCCATGTCGGCCGCAATCTCGGCCATGCTCATCCCCTCGTACCGAGGCTCCGGCGTGAACCTCGCAATCACCACGCCCTCAGGGTTACCCGTCTTGGAGTAGATAACGTCCATGTCCGCCATCAGCCGCGCCCTCGACGCGGGATCCGACATGTGCGCCAGCGTCGCGTCGCGCCCGCCGTCCAGCGACCAGCGCGGGAACAGCGCGCCCGTCAGCCCGGTGCTGCCGGCGGTGTACGGGTACTGATCCCCCGCCACGTCCAGCCCCTCGTCGTTCGCTCGCTCGAACAGCGCCAGCGCGTCCGCGGCTCGCCCCCAGACGGACGGCCCCATGCACTTCACGTGCGAAATCTGGACGCGCACGCCCGTCCTGCGCCCCACCTCGATCGCCTCGTTGATCGCGACGAACAGGCCGACGCTGTGGTTGCCCTCGTCGCGCATGTGTGTGGAGTACACCTTGCCCCGGCTTGCCGCCTCGCTCGCGACCTCGATCACCTCGTCCAGCCGCGCGTAGTTGCCCGGCGCGTAGAACAACCCCGTCGAAAACCCCATCGCGCCCGCGTCCAGGCATTCGCCCGCCAGCGCCTTCATACGGTCCAACTCGTCGCCGGTGGGGGCGCGGGAGTCCAGCCCGAGCACGCACGAGCGCAGCGTGGCGTGTCCAACCTGCACGGCGATGTTCAGCGCCGGCCGCGCCCTCTGCAGAGCGTCCAGGTAGCCGCCGAAGTCGTCCCAATCCAGCTCGAGGTCGTCCTCGTACTGCGTCGACCGCGTCTCGAACAGCTCCTTCGCCGCGCCCAACAGCGGCGCGCAGAAGCTCGATCCGCAGTTGCCCGCCAGCTCCAGCGTCACCCCCTGTCGCACCTTGCTCTGCGCGGTGTTGTCGAGCAGAAACGACATGTCGCTGTGCGTGTGTAGGTCGATGAATCCGGGCGTGACGACCAGCCTGGATGCGTCGACACGCCTGGCGGCCTCGCCCTCCAACTGGCCGATGGCCGCAATCTCGTCGCCGACCACGCCCACGTCCGCCTGGTACGCGGCGCTCCCGGTGCCGTCGATGATCCGGCCGTTCTGGATAAGCAAGTCGTACATGGGGGGCCTCCTGGATGTGTGGTGTTATAGGGTTAGGCGTTACGCGCGACGGGCAGGGATACCTTGAGTCCGACGCGGCTTGGGGTAGTGGACGCTAAGACCATAGCCGTCGCCACTTGTTGAACCGGCCAGGCAGCCCAGCGAGGTCAGCAGCCCAACCAACGTCACGCGCATAGACCATCGACATCATGCTGCCGTTGGCTTTCACTACGGTCGCCAGCGTGAACCCGCCACTGCGCAAGGCCGAATCGACCGATGTGATAACTGCTCCCTGCGGGTTATTGCCGTTGGCGGAATAGGTGGACAATTGTATGAGCACTCCGCCTCTAACGCCGTCTAACGCGCGCATCCCCAATCTCAGGTCCTTGGGGTAGAGATAGCCTGCGTGCTGGCGGGGAGGAGAATTCCTGCTGCATATGTACGGGTCGAATGAGACCAGCGTGAGTGAGCCGTCCGGCAGGCCCGCCGTGTTCGGGCCAGGCAGCCCCTTCTCAAATCTGGTCCTCCAATCGCCTCGGAATAGATTGGCCCCCTTGCACTTCGGCGATTTGCGAACGCTGGGCAGCCAACTATCAATCTCGTCGGCGGTCCCGGGGTCCAGTTCACACAAGAGCATGGAGTAATCGCCCTTCCATACCGCGCGAACAAAAGCCGCGCTATTGGGATAGGCATCGCGCTGCTCCAGGATCAACCTATGCCACGCTTGCCCATATACGGACTCTTGACCAGGCAAGGCGTCTCTCACGGAATCGAACACAGCATTTTGGTAAGCATCTTTGCCGGTGCGTGTGTCCGCCAACGGCGCCATAGCGTGAGCGTCGATGAAACTCAATCCGTCGCTGTGTTCTTGGGCGGCTTGCAGCACCTCGCAGAGCGTCCAGTGTTGCATCAGGTTGCCGACATTGCCCTTGTACTTACCGATAACCCACCTCTCTATGGTTCATGTTCTCAATGAAGTCGTCAGGGAATTGGTCCTTTATCTCGTGAGGAATCCTCTCGGCGAAATCGTCCAGAATCTCGTACAGCGTGCGATCCCTACGGTCAGACGCACCGCTCTTGTGGTGTCTGGCGCTTTCGACGCGACTTTGAGTCTGCTTGACATTCACCACCTGCTGAGGCATTTCGGCAGCGTCAGCGCTTGCGCCGCTAGTAGGGCTAACGTCGTGGGCGTCGGCGCCACCGGACTGATTGTCCATGTCCTGTTCAGTGACTTTCTCCGTGTGTTCCATCAGCGTCTCCTCACTGTTGGCCCGGTCGTCTCGACGATGCCGCGCTGCCCGTCCCGTCGATAATCCGCCCGTCCTGAATCAGCAGGTCGTACATGGCTGTGTTCCTCCTGGGCTACTGGGGATTTCTGATCCGTGGACGTGAACGGCGAGCTTGTGTGCAGCGCCTGCCGGGCCGGCTCGATGCCCGAACCGGTGCGGCCAAGTATAACGCAAGCGACGTCAGTGGTGCGTGGACGCTACACTGGTGGCCTAACTGACACTTCCACCACCACCCCAAAGTGGTCCGACAACCGCCGCTCACCATCCAAGTTGTCGATAGCGCCCACGCTCTCCGCCGCCAGATCGCCGCTCAGCACAACGTGGTCGATGCTCTTCCGCCCCTGGTATGCCAGCTCGGACGTGACTATCGTCATGCTCGGCGGAAAGGCTGCGTCGAGCGCCGCGCGTAGCTTAACGGGCGCGCGAGCGCCCGTGCCTATCCTCTGGTTGAAGTCGCCCATCACTATCAGGCGCTTTGGCGTAACGCGCCCCAGGTACTCGGTGAGACAGACCAGCGACAGCTCGTGGTCCTGCCACCGCTCCCTGCGCTCCGGACCACGTCGCGCCTCCGTCCGCGAGCCGAACCAGGGGATGCAGATACCGATGACCCTGACCTCGCCGAGGGACGTCTGCGTGATTCCGGAAATGAACCGGCCCGGCGGCATGGACTCGATCCCCAGGTCGTCGACCTGTTCCCAGGGCTCCCTCGACCACAGCATCGTCTTCCGCCTGTTCCCGGCGTGCGGGTACCCGTAATCGGCCCGCGCGCAGATGGTGTACCCGTCGCCCGCAAGCAGCCGGCAGTCCGTTTCGGTGAGGCAGACGACCTCGGGCGCGTGCAGGTCGAGCCGCCGCAGGATTTCCCCGGTGCGCCCCGACCGGGGCGTAGCCCACTGCACGTTCCAGTTAACCACCCTCACGGCACACTCCTTCACCCGCCACCTCCCTAACCCCCCGCCCCAAACCGCCACCGCGTCGCGTCCTCGAAAAACACCTTCCAGCCAAACGCCACTTCAGGCTCGAACACCAGCACGTCCTGGCCCTCGTAGTCATTGACCGACTGGCCGTGACTCTCGCCGTACTTGGCGCTCGATACCTCGAAAAGACGCTCCGCAAGTGCCCGGTCGGTGCGTATAACCGTCACGGTTCCGTGCAGTATCACCGCCTTTTCGCCATCCTCCAGGTTCACGCAGGCACTGGAATTCCGCTCCAGGTTACGCCGCCAACCCGCCTCTGAACCGCCCCCAAAGTAGAGCAGACCATCGAGCCAGAAGCCGTCTATGGGCCGCGTGTGCGGCGCGCCGCTCGGAGTGACTGTGGACAGCCAGTAGTGCTTGGCCTCTGCCAGCCTGTCGTCTACATACGACCATGGCAGAAGCCTCTCCGTGTCCGCTGGGACGCCGTACTCCTCCGGAAGCTGGGGGCGGCTGGCGACAGGCTCCACATCTGCCTCCTTTCGACTGCTCTTGTGAGTCTCACGGATTCATCCTACCACCCGTCGCCCGTGCAGCACCAAAGCAGTTTCCTCCACGGTCTTGATTCCCTCGCACATCCGTGCTACCGTCAATGCATGACTCACCCGAACCGCCATTCGCCAACAGCCGTCACGACGACTGGGCACACCCACAGGCTGTCCCATGTCGGTCCCATTTCCGGCTTTTTCGGCCCGACAGCGTCTCTTCCGCAGAGCGTTACGCCTCAGTCCGCCAATGCTCTCAGCTACGAAATGAGACAAAATGAAACGGAATGAAACACTCTTGCCCAAAATCCCCGTCTGCACGGACGGCCTGTGGCCCCACATCCGGCGCCGTTGCGACCTAGTTCCGGCTCATGCCGACGAGAAGACGGCCCCGCTACCGAAACGTCACGTCGAGGGCGCGCTCGAGGTTGCCCAGGTACTCGCCAAAGGCCAGCCGCCCCTCCGGCGTCGCCTCCACCCACGTCCGGGGCTTCGAGTCCAAGAACTCCTTGGCCGTGCTCACGTACCCGGCGTCTGCCAGCTTGCGCAAATGGATCGTGAGATTCCCGCCTGTCAGTCCCAGCGTCTTCTGGATAAACCCATACGCCACCCGGTCCGACTCGGACTGCGACACCAGCAGCGTCATTATGCGCAGCCGCGTAGACTGGTGGATCGTCTCGTTGAGAACGACCGCCTCCGCGCTCATGCTACGCCGCTCTTCCGTGTCCACGCCCACGCGACTGCCACCACCGCGATGATGAGCGCCGCCGACAACACAGGCGCCGCATCGCCGGCGAAGTGCGCGGGCAGGTAGAAGGCAACCGCGATGCCAACACCCACAAGGGCGATGGCCGGGTGGTGCAATATGCCGAACAGCACGTATCCCAGCGCGATTATGCCGACGCCCGTTCCGGCGATGCCCACCGGATCGAGGTCTGATGTCCACAGACCGGACGCCGCCGGAATCACGAATGCGGCCGCAACCACCGCCATCCAGAACCCAAAAACGCGCAGCCCCGCCGCCGTGGCAGACGGTCCGCTCGCGTTCCTCTTGCTGGCTCGGTGGCCGATGATCGAGCTCGCGATCATGCCCGGGACTCCCAGGCCGAGCCACAGCGGCCCCGGATACCACGGGTACTCGGCGGCAAACTCGGTCGCCCATGTCCCGACCGCGTACATCGAAACGTACCCCACCGCCACGATGGCCCCCCACAACAACATGATGCTGCTCCAGCCAGCCATGTACATGGAGCTGCGCGACCTGTCCAGCGTCGCGTGTATCGACGCCAACCCCTGTCCCGCGCTAATCTGCTGCCCTTCGCGCTCTCGGTTACTCATGCCGACCCTCCTCTCCTCAGTGCAAACTAGTTTATACTGTAAACTATCTCCGCACACTTGTCAAGAGCCGCGCCCGGCCTAACCCGTCAAGTCATTGTGGCACGATTCACGACCGGGAGATGAACAACAGTCATTGGCGAAGAAGGCTCACCACGCCTTCGGTGTTACTCAGCGGCGTAGCCCATGATGAGGTCGCGCAGGGTCACCATACCGATGGCGTTGCGGTGATGGTCGACGACCACAGCACGGGAGAGATCGAGGCGTACGAGAAGGCGGACGGCGTACCTGGCGAGCATGTCTTCGGGCAGTGTGAACAGCGGCTTGGACATGATCTCGTAGACGTTGACACGCTCCGGCGCGCGGTTGTCGGCGATTACGCCGCGCGCGATGTCGGCGACCACGACGAGGCCCAGTTCGTCGTTCTCGTTGCGCCGGTTGACTACGAGCGAACTGACCCGGTGCTGCTTCATTAGCGACATCGCGTCGGCGACGGTGTCCAGCCCGTCGATCGTGTGCAACTCTTCGACCATGAGGTCTCTCACCCTGATGGAGCTATGTCTTGTCATATATCGGACTCCAACTCCTCCAGAATTGTGGGCAGCTGCGTGTTAAGTCCCACGGCATCCTCTATAGGTACTTGAAAGGCGATTCCGGCCCCCGGCTCGGAGTCCAGGCCTCCCGCGTCGCGGATGCGCTCAAGGATTTCACGGGCACGGGTCTCTACCACGAGGAACAGCACGACGTCACGCTTGGCGGCGAGTTCGAGACCGAAAAAGGTCCTCTCCGGCCTCAGGCCCTCGCCCCGCACGCTGGTTATGATCGTGTCGCCGGTCGCGCCGGCCGCCCGCGCGGCTTCTACCACGACATCGGTCTTGTAGTCGCTCACCAGGGCAACAATCAACTTTAGTCTCACGGCTCAAGCCTCCTCGGGAAGTTCTGACTTCCGCCTGCGGCTCAACCAGGAAGCGGCAATAGAGTATCCCAGCACGGACATGATTGGGAAGACGCTGGCGAAAGCGATGAGTCCGAATCCGTCGATCAGCGGGCTCCGCCCCGGAACGCTCGCTGCAAGGCCCAGTCCAAGCGCCGCGACCACGGGCACGGTGACGGTCGAAGTGGTGACGCCGCCGCTGTCGTAGGCGAGCGGCACGATGGTCCTGCCTGCCCGGAACGTCAGCAGTATGACGACGAAGTAGGAGCCGATGATGTACCAAGGGAGAGGAGTGCCGGTGACGATGCGGAAGCAGCCCAGCGCCACGCCCACGGCGACGCCGATGGCCACGGCGATTCTCAATCCCCAGGCGTGTACGGCTCCGCCCGAAGCGTCGCGGGCCTTTATCGCCACCGCGACGAGGGAAGGCTCAGCCACGGTCGTCGCGAAGCCGATGGCGGCGGCGAAAGCGTAGACGGGCAGGTAGTCGTGCCAGTCGATGCCGTCAGCCAGACTCTCCCCACCAATGGTCTCAGGGGCGGTGAGCTGGCTCGCCATGGTCTTGCCAATCGGGAAAAGCGCATTCTCCAAGCCTATGAGAAACAGGGCAAGTCCCAGCAGGACGAGGACGGAACCGGCAGCTATTCGACGCAGGTTGGGCGGCTTGCGACGCAGAACGACGAGTTGAAACAGGAGGATGATGACGAAGATGGGCGCGACGTCGAGGACAGTGGATAGTAAGGCATCGGCGAAAGCGCGTGGAAAGTCGGTCATGAGGCCAACATCCCGTAGGCGAGGACGCAGACCATGGGTGTCAGGCTGGCGAATGCTATAAGGCCGAAGCCGTCGACCATGGGGTTGCGTCCACGGATGGACGTGGCGAGTCCAACTCCGAGCGCCGTCACGAGCGGCACCGTTATGGTGCTGGTGGTCACGCCACCGGAGTCGTAGGCCACTCCGACGATTTCTGCCGGGGCGAAGGCGGTCATGGCGGTCACCAGCAAGTATCCCCCGATGATGAGCATGTGGATGGGCCAGCCCTTGAGGATGCGCAGTATGCCCAGCACGATGGCGGCGCCCACGGCCACGGCCACGACCATCCGCAGTTCCAAAGCGTAGGAGGTGCGCGCGCGTTCGTCATCGACGATGGCGCCTGCTTCCGCGGCAACGTCGGCGGCCTCGGCTGCGACGGCGATCAGAGCTGGCTCGGCTATGGTAGTGCCGAAGCCCAGGCAAAAGCCGAATGCAAGCAACATGGTTACACTGCCCTTCTGGGCGAAAGCCTGCGCGAGCGCCTCGCCCAGGGGGAAGAGCCCGCTTTCGAGTCCCTGGATGAAGAGCGTCAGCCCGACGATTACGCAGAGCAGTCCTATGAGCACGCTCAGCAATTCAGGAAAAGGCTGACGGAGCACCACAATCTGGAAGAACGCGATGACGAGAATGATGGGTGCCAGATCGCGCAGCGCGTTAAGGGTCAACTGCAGCATTGCAATCAGGAACCGGGTCACGCCTTCTTACCCCACCTCTGAGTTCGGGCCGGCCCGATACAGCGAATATACCGGGCATCGTCGAGTCGTTCAAGCGAGGTGAGCTAGCGGGTCCCGTTTGTATGCCAAGTTTCCATGACCCGAAAGCGAAGTGGGGAATACCTTGTCGAAAAAAGTGGGCCTGCCAGCCTGGGAAATCGCCTCTTGACATGCAATCCGATGGTTGCGTATAGTCTGTGCGCATGCACACAGACTTGGTCTTCAGGGCACTCGCGGACCCAACACGAAGGTTGATGCTGGACGAGCTCTCCGAGCGCAACGAGCAGACGCTCTACGAGCTCACAGCGCGCCTGATCATGCGGCATGAAGTCGCCATCTCCCGACAGGCCCTGGCCAAGCACATTGATCTGCTGGAAAAAGCAGGGCTCGTAAGCTCAGAGAAGCGTGGCAAGTATCGGATGCTTGTCTTCAACGATGAACCACTCAGGGCTGTCATGGATCGATGGCTCAAGTGACACTATGAATGGAAAGGGAGACCGGATATGCGCATTACACTCACCGGCGTTTTCGTAAGTGACCAGGACGAAGCTCTGAGGTTCTACACGGAGACCCTCGGCTTTGTGAAGAAGCATGACGTGCCTGTCGGGGAATTCAAGTGGCTTACCGTCGTCTCGCCCGATGACCCAGATGGGACCGAGCTTCTGCTTGAGCCAAACGAAAACCCGGTAGCACAGACATATCAGAAAGGGCTATTTGACCAAGGCATCCCAGCGGCATCCTTTGGCGTTACGGACATCCGCGCAGAACATGAGAAACTGAAGTCACTGGGCGTAGCCTTTACGATGGAGCCAACAGAATTGGCAAACGTCACTGTTGCGGTCTTTGACGACACCTGCGGCAACCTGATCCAGATAATGCAAACGTAGCCGCGATCAACCAGGCTGCCCTGTTTGGGTCGCGGGCGCAGTCTAGCCCGTCCAGGCCCTTGGTGGGCCGAAGTGTACTGAATTGCGAACTTTCCGCTGGGAGATTCGAATGTAGACAGGTGGGCCGGAACCCATACTTCCACCACCGTCGCACGGTGAGGGGATCGACGCCGAGACGCCGTGCGATCTCCGCCCACGTCAGGCCGGCCGCCTCCACCGTGTAGGTCGTTCCGGCCTCCAGCGTCAGCGTGACGGTGTTGCTGCCGTCGTGGAGCAGCTTGCCGTTGTCGCGGCGCACGCTCTTGCGATGGTCGTGACCCGGGCCGGGGACAGAGCCCCACCCGTTATTGGGCTTGTCCTTGGACACGTAGAGCGCCCCCGCCGACAGGGTGATGGTGACCGTCGTCTGCTCCGACA
>DAOUJZ010000047.1:0-25194 GCA_034421955.1 Dehalococcoidia bacterium
GCGTTCGAGGAGATTATCATGGAGGAGATCCAGCGGCTGGACCTGCCCAGCATGGGGGACAACAACCGCTGGATTCCGGCGATGATGGTGTGGGGCACGGATGAGCAGAAGCGGCGCTACATAACGCCCGCGCTGCGCGGCGAGACGATCACCTGGCAGGCGTTCAACGAGCCGGACTCCGGTTCCGACCTGGCGGGCATTCGCACCACCGCCGTTTTGGAGGACGGGCAGTACCACATCAACGGGCGTAAGCACTACATCACCGGGCGTTTCGACCCCGACTACCTCTGGACGCTGGCGGTCACCGACCCGGAGCGTCCCCGCAGGCTGAATCTGGGCGTGTTCATGGTCGACGCACGGTCTCCGGGCATTCGCATCGAGACGCAGCGGCTGCTGATGGGCAGCGAGCGCCGCGTCTACCTGGAGGACGTCGTGATCCCAGAGGACTGCCTGGTCGGGCTGCCATACCAGGGCTGGGAGATCGCGCAGACCATCCTCGAGGGCGAGCGCGGCGGCTATACGCTGCGCGGCAACGAGGACGAGACGGCGGCGAGCATTGAGCGCTTCCTCCGCGAGGAGCGCGAGCGGTCGTAGCGGCTGTCCGATAAGTCCCTTCCCCCTCGCAGGGGGAAGGTTAGGATGGGGGTGATGAAGGGGTTGCCGGATAGTCTCTTGGGGCGTTCGCCACGGCAACCGGCAAAGAGATGGACTTCGCTTACCACTACACGGAAGGACAGCAGCGCTTCCGCGCCGAGGTGTCGGCGTGGCTCGACGCCAACGCGCCGCCTGACACTGCCGGCGGTCCAGACAGCCCGGCGTGGCAGCCCCTGCGGCTCGCACTGGGCGAGAAGGGCTGGCTCGCCCCGGTCCTGCCGGTCGAGCAGGGAGGCGCGGGCCTGACCCCGGACCACACAGTTGTGGTGCTGGAGGAGCTGGACAGGCGCGGGCTGCTCTCGGTACACGATGCGGCGGGCGCCCAGCTACGCAGCGCGCTGCTCGAGGCCGGGTCGGAGTCACTGCGCGGGGAACTGCTTCCGGCGCTCGCTAGGGGTAAGGCCGTGGTGTGGCGCATGGTGTTGGACTCGCACGCCGAGCCGGGCGGCGACACGCTTGGCGTGAGCGCCACTCCAGACGCCGACGGGTTCATCCTCGACGGGGACGCCGCGTTCACCGGCGCGGGCGCGGCGCCGACGCACCTGTGGACGCTGGCGGCCGAGGAGAGTGACGGAGCGATTCTGGCGCTGGTCGTGCCCACAGCGTTGCACGGCGTTAGCGTATCCACGCCCCGCACGCTGGTGAGCGGCTCCCTGCGCCGGGCCGCGTTCGCGGACGCCTGGGTTCCACGCACGTCCATGCTCGGGGAAGAGAGCGACGGCTGGCGAGTCACCCGATCGGCGGCGCTCGACGACCCCGCACTGGACCTGCCTCCGCCAGAGGTGAGCCGCGAGGCGGAGGCGCTGCTGCGGTTCGCCAGGGAGACGACGCACGGGGGCAGGCCGCTGAGCGAGGAGCCGGTGCGCCGGATGCTGCTGGTCGAGGCTTACGTGGACAGCCGGCTGTCTCGCCTGCTCACGATGCGCAACCAGTGGCGCCGCGCCGCCGGATTGCCGCTTACCTACGAACTCGCCCAGGCGGACATGCTGAGAGAGCGGGCCGCGCTGCGCCTGTCGCACATCACGCAGGAAGTGGCGGGCGTGTACGCGCTGCTGGACTCGGACGACCCGCGCGCGGCGTCGGCGGGATTCGCGGCGCAACAACGTGAGAGCGTGGCCGGGCAGAATCCGACAGGGCTGCCAGACGCCCGCAGGCGTGCCATCGCGGAGGCGCTGGGCATGGGAAAGCCCGACGGCTGAGGGGAGCGCGGCTTGCGAATCGGCATAATATCTGACACCCACAGCCTGCTCGACGACGCCAGCGACATGCCGTCGCAGATCTTGGACGCCTTCCGGGGCGTCGACCTGATCATCCACTGCGGCGACCTGGACACGCTTGGTGTACTGGACTGGCTGGAGACCGTCGCGCCAGTGCTCGCGGTACGCGGATACCCCGATCCCGTCGAGGAGGGGGAGCGTCTGGCCGACTCGACGCGCGTGGTGGAGGCGGATGGCCTGTCGATAGGCGTCATCCACGACATCGCCTGGCCCGGCATACGTGTGCGCCTGGAGAGCTTCTTCGAGTTCCCGGAACGTCCCTTCGAGGCGGTGATGCGGTCCAAGTGGGGCCGTCCCGTGGACGTGATAGCCTTCGGCGACACGCACGAGGAGATGGTCGCCTGGTACGAGGGCGTGCTGCTGGTCAACCCCGGCAGCCCCACCAAGCCCGGCCTGCGCCACGGCGCGGGCGAACTTGGCACGGTCGCCATCCTCGATGTCAGGCGCGGCGTCGCCACGGTGGAACTGGTCAAGCTGCCCGGGCGGCTGTGAGGGCGCGCGCCCAATCTGCGTTGTACCAGCCGTCCGCAAGATGGTAGCCTATTCGATAAGTCCCTTCCCCCTCGCAGGGGGAAGGTTAGGATGGGGGTGATGAACAGGCTGTCGGATAGGCTCTAAGTGGCGAGACACCAGAGGAAGGAGCGCACACTATGGATGCGAAAGCGAAACCGCCTGTGCATCGAACTAGACCCACCGGACCTCCAAGCCGTCCCGACGATGAGGCGGCCAGGCTGGGCGAAGGAATCTACGAACGCGACATTCGCCACCAAGTCGAGCCGGAACACGACGGCGAAATAGTCGCAATCGACGTTGACAGCGGAAAGTGGGCCATCGGCGACAGCATCACCGCCGCTACTGACCGCCTGTGGGAAAAACACCCGGACGCCCACGACACATGGTGCGTTCGCGTCGGATACCGGGCGCTCCGCAGCTTCGGGGGCGGCTCGCTGCGGAGGGCCGATTGATAGAGGGGGTTGTAAACTCAGCGCGCGAAGCGGTGGTAACCCTGCCCTTGCAGGGCCCTACTGGGCAACCTATGGAAGTCGAATCTGTCGTGGACACCGGCTACAACGGCTTCCTCACACTGCCGACGGAGTTGGTGGCTGAGCTGGGGTTGGCCTATCGGTCCAGGGGCTACGCCGTTCTAGCCGACGACAGCGAAATAACCTACCTGGTTTACAACGCTGCTGTGCTATGGGACGGACAACCGAGACAAATTGAAGTCGACGGGATGGAAGGTACACCCCTCGTAGGCATGGCGATGCTCGAAGGCCACAACCTGAACATCGACGTAGAGGTCGGCGGCCGCGTCCTCATACGGGCCAATGGGTAGCCAGGTCCCCTCTTATCCCCGCGAAATACCGACCCCCTTGCCCTTCAAGATCACCTCGCCGTCGCTGTTGTAGTACGTCGTGCCCGTCACCGTAAACACCAGCCGGTTCTTGGACCCCTGACGCTCGTAGATGTCCAACAACCGCGACTTGCGGCTCAGCTTCTCGCCCAGCCTCGCCAGGCCGAGCACCTCGTAGGACTGGCCGCCGTTGAGGCCACCCTGCGTGGGCAGGCCCTGAATCTCGTGGTCGCGCTCGCCGCTCATCACGCCCGGAGGTCCTCCCCAGTAGTTGGGGTTCTCGCGTATGCGGCGCGTGAGCTGGTCCGGCTCGGTCGGCGGGTGCTTGAAGCCATCGACCGGATAGAGGGGCATGGCCATGACCGAACCCCAGCGTGTTGACTTGGCGTAGTCCTCGTCCCAGTACAGACGGTCCGGGTCGGGTATGGCCTGCGAGAACCTGCGCAACTCGGGCAGCGACACGGAGTCCCAGCTCGTGCCCTCCGACTCCAGGCCTATCTGGCTGCGCACCTCGTCGTTCACGTACAGGGCGCCCTCCATGTTGTGGCCGGGCTCGTAGTAGTCGTCGGGTTCTTGCAACTCCTGCGGCGGGACGAACGGGTAAGAAACGTCCGGGCCGTTCTTTAGCGGAAGCGCCACTACGGCGGAGCCGGGGGAGGTCTCCTGTCCATTCTGGTTTCTCATGCCGCAGTCGAGATCTACGATGCCGATGCCGTCTATCTCGCGCATCTCGCGCACGCGCGCCCACACGGTGAACACGTCGAAGGGGTAGTGCATGGCCCGGTACTGCATCTGGAGCTTCCATAGCCAGCCGCCGTGCCCGGCCCAGTCCTTGAACACTCGGGCGATGGGGTGCTTGCGCCAGTTGCCGTTCGCCACGATGTCGTCGAGCTGGAACACCGAAGTGGCGAACTTGTAGTCGTAGTGGAACCTCTCCCAGTTCTCCTGGGCGGCGCACCAGCGCGCGATGTGGGCGTTGCTCCAGGGGCCGTACTCCTGGGTCGGCACCTCCATGCCAACTTCGATGTCTTCCAGATAGACCTGGTCGGTCATACTACCTAACCTCCGTTGCGCTCGCGCGCTCCTTGTTCTTACTTCTGGCTATGATGAGTGGATTTGGACCTTTATCGAGCCTGTGGATTTGTCGTAGGCGGTCTCGAAGCCGCGCTGGATGTCGTCCAGTGAGTACCTGTGCGTCACCATCTGGCCCAGGTCGGCCTGGCCCCGCGCCATCATCTCGATGGCCAGCTCGTAGTCGTGCCGTCCGTCCATCACGTTGTAGCAGGACGAGAAGGCTATCGTCTGCTCCTTGAGCATGGGCGGAAGCCAGTCCACGGTGATGGGCCGCCTGAAGCCGCCGACGATTACGATACGCCCCTGCCGCCGCGTCACCTCTATCGACTGCACGGCGGTCGCCTCGCTCTTGCCGCCCACGGTCTCGATGGTCAGGTCTGCGCCGCGGCCGTCCGTGGCGTCCGCGAGCGCGTCCCAGAACGCGGGGCCGTCCGGGGGCAGCGCGTCGTCGGCGCCCAGCCGCTTGGCCATGGCGGCCTGCTGCTCGTGGCGCGCGGTGGCGTAGACCCTGCCCGCGCCAAGCGCCCGCGCGGCTGCTATGGCAGTCAGCCCGATGTTGCCGGAGCCGAGCACGGCCACAGTCTCGCCACCCTTGAGGTCGCCCCTGCGGACGCCGTGTACCGACACTGCCAGCGGCTCCACGAGCGCGCCTTCGTCCCAGGTTAGCGAATCGTCCAGCGGGTAGCATCCGGCGGCCCTGCGCAGGATGTACTCGGCGAATCCTCCGCCGTGTGCGTCGTCCTTGCTCTGGCACTGGATGAACTGTCCCTGGCGACAGTACCAGCAGTCCCCGCAGGACCGCCCGTGGCCGATGGTCTCCACGGCGACCCGCTCGCCGATCCTGGCGCGGTCGACACCCTCGCCTACCTCGACTATCTCGCCGGCGACCTCGTGGCCGGTGGGCAAATCGTCCGGCTCGGTCTTGTCGGCGTTCATCAGCAGGTCGGAGCCGCAGATGCCCACGGCGCGGACGCGCACCAGCGCGTCCAGCGGCCCCGGCGTGGGCCTTGCAAGCTCAGTGAGGCGCATAACGCCGTCGCCGTCGAACAGGGCGGCCTTCATGGTGCTCATCCTGACCTCCTACTGAGAGTTGAGCGGCGGCAGGACGCGCTTGATCCACTCGGTGGCGTCGTTCACCGTCCGCTGGGCGATCTCGTGGCCCATGGGGTATTCGTGGTACTCGGGCGCGTAGCCCTCCGCTTCCAGGAAGCTGACCGCCTCGCGCGCCGCGTCCACGCCGATCACGGCATCGCGCGTGCCGTGCGCGACGAATATGGGCTGGTCGCGCTTTTCGGGCAGCCTGCCGCGCAGCGCATCGGGATCGGTCACCCGGCCGCTCAGCCCTAGTATGCCGCGGAACCTGCGAGGATCTGGCAGCCCCACGCGGTAGCTCATCATGCAGCCCTGGGAGAATCCGCCGAGCACCAGGTTGCCGGGCTCCACGCGGTATGCCTCCATCACCTCGTCCAGCAGCGCGTCGATCAGCTCCTCGGACGCCTGCGCTTCCTCCGGTCCGCCCGCGCCGCCCGGCTGCGTCCACGCGTAGCCCACCATGCCCGGTCCGAGCTGTACCGCCATGGGCGCGTTCGGGCATATGTACACGTATCCGCGAGTGTCGATGGCTGGAGTCAGACCGGCGAGGTCGCCCATGTGCGCGCCGAAGCCGTGGAGCAGCACGACCATGGGGTAGTTAGCGTCCGGGTCGTAGTCGTCCGGCTCGATTGCCAGGTAAGTCAGGGTGCTGCCCTGTCGTTCGAATGCGCGCACGGCGTCTAATCACCTCCAGCCGGTCTTGTGCCGTACAGAGGTTATCGCTATACGCAGCCGATGACAAGCCTGCTTGCACTCCGTGAGATGCGTGGACTAGAATCGAGCCGGATCTTCAGAACAATCTTGTAGAGGATGGAATGAGCAAACTGATCGACATGCTGGAGAGGGCCTCTTCGCCCTCGCAGACTCCCATGGGGTTCGGACCGGCCTCGCGCAGAGCAGACGAGAGACCGGCGCTGGCGACAATAGGCCGCGTGCTCTCCTCGGAACTGGAACAGGACGCCGGCCTGGCGCAGGTGGATGTGGACGCCGTGCTGGTGGAGCTCCACGTGGGGGCGCAGGAGGACGCGGTGAACACGGCCTCCGACGCACTGGATGGTCGCGTGTGGGGCCTCAGTGTAGACGAGCGCGTGAGCGCGGACGTGGTGGCTGCCGCCAGGGAGCGGGGCTGCGATTTTCTGGCGCTCGACTATTCCAGCGCACCCGCGTCGCTCCTGAGCGAAGAGGATATGGGCAAGCTGGTGGCGGTTCAGGACGACCTGGACGAGCGCACTGCGGGCGCGATTCGCAGTCTCTCCTTCGACGGGGCTTTGTACCACCCGCACGAAGGGCTTTCGCCTCTAAGCCTGGGGCGGCTTGTCGCCGTCCAGCGCGCACACCGGCTGCTGGGCAACCCGTTCCTGGTCAGCGCCATTGGCGAGTTGTCGAAGCCTGACCTGAAGGAGCTTCGAGACGCGGGCATAGCGGGCATCGTTATGGAGTTGAGCGGCAAAGACGCCATCGCGAGGACGCGCGAGAACATTCGCAAGCTACCCAGGAGCAGGCCCAGTCCGAGGCAGCGGCGAAACGTCGCTCCGCTGGTGCCGTCCACCCAGGCGGGCCAAGTCGATGACTACGACGACGAGGGGCGCCTGCGCGGCTAGCGTCCCAGCGGCAACCTGTCGATCAGGTACTGCGGCAGGTCGTGGCCGCGCATCTTCTCCTGCGTGGCCGCGATGTCGTACTCTATCCTGTGATGCGTCACCGTCGGACCGTCCGAGTCGTACACCGCGTAGCTGGCGGTCGGGTCGCCGTCGCGGGGCTGGCCGACGGACCCGGGGTTGATGATCACCTGGTCCTCCGACAGGACCACGGGCGAGTCCAGCGGAAACCGCAGGAATTCCGCCCCCTGCCCGGCGGGACGGCAGATGAACGGAACGTGGGAGTGGCCCACAAGGCACCAGTAGGTGTCGAAGTGCGTGAAGCTGGCTACCGCGGCCTGAACCGTGACCACGTACTCCCAGATGGGGTCGCGGGGGCTGCCGTGTACGACGGTGAACTCGTCCAGTTCGAGCCGCAGCTCCAGGCCGGCGAGGTGCTCGGCCTGCTCAGCGGATAGCTGCGCGGCGGTCCAGCGGTTGGCCGCGGCGGCGTAGGGATTGAAAGCCTCCAGACTCAGCTTACCGATTGCGGCGAGGTCATGGTTGCCCGCGACGGCCCGCAGATCGTGCCGGAGAAGCAAGTCGATGCAGGGGCCGGGGTCCGGGCCGTAGCCCACGACGTCGCCCAGCGACCACACCTGGTCGAACCCGCCTCTGGATTGCGCGTCGCTCAGCACGCTCTCCAGCGCCTCCAGGTTGCTGTGGATGTCCGAAACTATGAGCGCCTTCATTCGATTCTCCGCCTTGAGCTTGCTGCCCGTACGAAAATATAATACTACGTTGGGGTGAGTGGTGCGGGGGCGCTCGATGGATTGTCGGCGCGGAATCGGAAGATGGAGAGGCCGGGAGTTTGGACGACAGCGGCAGTATGACCATAGTAAGCGGGTCGCCTGAGCACACGCGGGCCATAGGCAGGGCGCTCGGCGAAAGCGCGGAGCCGGGCGACGTGTTTCTGCTCGCCGGAGAACTGGGCGCGGGCAAGACGTGCCTCACCCAGGGCGTGCTCTGGGGACTTGGCGGCCACGAGTACGCCAGGAGCCCCACGTTCGTGCTGGTCTCGCAGTACCGGGCGCGCCTGACACTGCACCACGTGGACCTGTACCGGCTGGACTCGTTTACGGAGGTCGACGGACTGGAGTTGGACGAGTATCTCTACGGCGACGGCCTCTGCGTGGTGGAGTGGGCCGACAAGGCCGAGGGTATGTTTCCGGAAGACAGCCTCGTAGTCCGGCTGGACGTGACGAGCGACACCACGCGCCGCATCACGTTCGAGCCGCCGCTACAGCGGGCGGAGTGGCTGTCGAATGCGCTGCGCGGGGTGAGGGTGTGGAACTGTCAATAGACACGTCGACAACCTGCGCCGCGGTCGGACTGTCAGAACGCGGCGAGTTCATCGCGGAGCACCGCTGGCGCTCGCGGCAGAACCACTGCGTCGAGCTTGTGCCGGCCATCCGGGAGCTTATGCGGCGCGCCGGCATTGGCATGGGCAGCCTGGAAGCGGTGTTCGTCGCAAAGGGGCCTGGCGGATTCAGCGCGCTGCGGGTGGGAATGAGCGCGGCGAAGGCGCTGTCGGCGGCGCTGGACGTTCCGCTGGTCGCCGTCAACACGCTGGACGTTGAGGCCGCGCCGTACCTGCCGCTGGGGTCGCCGGTAGCCGCCGTGATGCCGGCGGGCCGCAACCGGCTGTACCTAGGGATATACGCCGTGCCAACGGAACGAGAGCCGGCCTCGTACCGCGTCATTCAGACTGACGAGTTGGAGGCACTGCTTTCTCCCGGCGTCGTGGTGTGCGGCGAGGCGGCGGAGGCGTGTGTGGATGCGGCGCAGGCCGCGGACGCGCTGGTGGCGGACGCGTCACCTCCCACGCGAGGCGCGGCGGCGCTGGCGCGGCTGGCCTACGCGCGGCTGGCGCGCGGCTGCGTCGACGACCGCGCGGCGCTCCAGCCGATGTACCTGCGGAGCGCGCAGGTGGAGATGGCCCGGCGAACCTGGGGCGCGGCTGGATGACCGCGCGACTCTCGAAACTGTTGAACGATAGGAGATTGCGGAATTGGAACGGACGCTCGTACTACTGAAGCCCGACGCCGTGCAGAGGGCGCTTGTGGGTGAAATCGTGTCCCGCCTGGAGCGGAAGGGGCTGCGCTTCGCGGCGATGAAGCTGATGCGCGTCAGCGAGGAGCTGGCGCACAGGCACTATGGCGAGCACGAGGGCAAGCCATTTTTCGATGATCTGGTATCTTTCATCACGTCCGGTCCGGTGCTGGCGATGATAGTGGAGGGGGAGAACGCCGTGGCGCTGGTGCGCGGCCTGATGGGGGCAACCAACCCCGCGGAAGCGTCGCCGGGCACGATACGCGGCGACCTGGGAATCGCCATAGGAATGAACCTGATTCACGGCTCCGACTCGCCGGAGTCGGCTGCCCGCGAGACTGCCTTGTTCTTTGGCGACGGCGAGCCGCTGGACTACGAGCGCGACATCGACAGGTGGATCACAGAAGCCTGACGACTTCAACGGCGCGGGACCAGGCGCCCTCCACGTCGTAGTACTCGCGCTCCTCGGGGCCGAACAGATGGACGATCAGGTCGCCGTAGTCCTGGAGTATCCAGCCGGACGCTGGCGCCCCCTCGCGGTGGTGCAGGGCGGCCCCAGCGGTCTCCAGCGCGGCCTCGATGGCCTCGGACAGGTCACGCAACTGGCGCGTGGACTCGCCCGTCAGGATGATGAAGTAGTCGGCGAAATCGCTGAGTCCCCTGATGTCCAGCATCAGGATGTCCGACGCCAGCCGGTCCGACGCGGTATCGACCGCGATCCGGGCGTAGTCGGCGGGATCAATTAGAGCATCCTGATTCATGCGCGGATTATAGTTTGAGACAAGTACGCGGTCAACGCGATGTTCGCGCGCCTAAGTCCGCTTTGCTACAATTGTCTATGCCCTGTAAAGACTGTCCGACAAGGCTGAACGGGACGGAATCGAGGCTCGAATGACTGACAGGGGACGGGTAATCGTCGCCATGAGCGGGGGCGTGGACTCCTCCGTCGCCGCGCTGCTGCTGAAGCGGCAGGGTTACGACGTCGTCGGCGTCACCATGCGGCTGTGGTCCATCGAGGACCCGAATGCGCCCGCGCTGAACAAGCGCTGCTGCTCGGTGGAGGACGTGGACGACGCCCGCCGGGTGTGCCAGGTCATCGGCGCGCCGCACTACGTGATGAACTTCGAGCGCGAGTTCCAGCAGCACGTGGTCGACTACTTCGTGCGTGAGTACGACCGGGGCCGCACGCCCCACCCGTGCCTTGCCTGCAACGACAGGATCAAGTTCGACTTCCTGCTGCGCCGGGCGATGTTCCTGGGCGCGGACTACGTCGCCACTGGCCACTACGCCCGCATACGGCGCGGAGAGGACGGCTACCGGCTGCTGACGGGCGCGGACGGGAGCAAGGATCAGTCCTATGTCCTGTTCACGCTCCGGCAGCGCGAACTGGAACGGCTGCTTCTGCCAGTTGGCGAGTACCCCAAGAGCGAGGTGCGTGAACTGGCGGCGGAGGCAGGTCTGCCGGTGGCCGACAAGCCCGACAGCCAGGAGATCTGCTTCATACCATCCGGTGACTATCGCAAGTTCGTCGGCGAGCGCGTCAAGCCCAGGGCGGGGGAGATGGTGTCCACCTCAGGCGAGGTTCTCGGTGAGCACCCCGGAATCCAGTTCTTCACCATAGGCCAGCGCAGGCGGCTGGGTCTGCAGGGCAACACCGGCGCGCCGATGTACGTCGTGGAGATCGATACGGACTCGAACCGCGTGGTGCTGGGGCGTGAGGACGATCTGATGAGGCGGTCGTTCTGGGCGTCCAGGGTCAATTTCACGGCCTGTGAGACTCCCTCCGGCCCCCTCGCCGTCGATGCCAAGATACGCTACAAGTCGGGGCGGTCGGCCGCATCGGTGGTGCCCCACGGCGACTGGGCCGAGATCAGCTTCGACACTCCCCAGCGAGCGGTCACTCCCGGGCAGGCGGTGGTGTTCTACCATGGCGATGAGGTGCTGGGCGGCGGCATAATCGAGCTGGAGCCGCCGAGCGTTGCCGCGTGAGGGCGGGCTACGCCTAGCCGCGAAGCAGCAGCGGCCGACGCTCGCGCACGAACGGCGGCTGCACGCGCAGGGCGTCTGGCCCGTCGCGGGCCTGGACGAGGCCGGACGCGGCTCCATAGCCGGACCGGTCACCGCCGGGGTCGTGGTGCTTCCGCCGGACGTGCGAGACTGCCCGGACGCTCCGATACGCGACAGTAAGCGGCTCACACCCGCCCAGCGGGAGCGTGCGCTGCGGTACATCGAGTCCATCGCGCTCGAACTGGGCGTCGGCCACTGCTCCGCTCGGGAGATCGACGAGATGGGCATCGTCCCGGCGACGCGTGTCGCCATGAAGCGGGCGCTGGAGTCGTTGCGTCTCGAACCGGCGTACCTGCTGCTGGACGCCTTCCCCCTGCCCGGCGTAGCCACGCCACAGCTCGCCATCGTGCGCGGCGACGCGACGTGTATGTCGATAGCCGCCGCGTCCATCGTGGCCAAGGTGGCGCGCGACCGGCACATGGCCGAGCAGGATGGTCGGATTCCCGGCTACGGCTTCGCCCGCCACAAGGGGTACGGCACCGCGGAGCACATTCGGAATCTGGAGCGGCTGGGGCCTAGCCCGATACACCGGCGCACCTTCGCGCCGCTGAAGCTGACACTGGCGCTCGGCACTGTGACGCCGAGGCAGGGGCTTGGCAAAACCGGCGAGGAGCTGGCGCGCCGCCGGCTGGTTGCGGAAGGGCGCGCCGTGCTGGCCGTCAACTGCCGCACGCGCAGCGGCGAGATCGATATGGTGACCGAGAAGGACGGCGTGGTGGCGTTCGTCGAGGTGAGGGCTAAACGGGGGACGGCGTTCGGCTCGCCGGAGGAATCGCTCACGAGGCGCAAGCTCGCCCGGATGGTTAGGTGCGCCCACGAGTTCCTGGCCGAGCGGGGCTGGCAGAACCGTCCCTGGCGCATCGACGTGGTGGCCGTGGAGATGGACCGGTCCGGCAGACTGCGGCGCGTAGAAGTAATCGAGAACGCCGTGGAGGGATGACTCTGCATACCGGCCGGCCCTCGCTCAGGCGAGCCAGTACACCGCCGCGCTGGCCGCCGCGTACAGGCCGATAAGCCCGGCGCCCTCGTATGTGATGAAGCGGGCTGGCCTGCCGCGAGGCCGCAGCGTGATAGCGGTGATTACCAGCGCGGTCATGAACATCGCGAACACGGCGGTAATCACGTGGATATCGGATGCGACGGCCCAGATGGCCCCGTCCACAAATGCAACGTCATCGAGGAATAGCACGAATCCCATGTTGAAGACGTTGCTGCCGAGTATGTTGCCTATGGCCAGCTCCGGCGCGCCCAGTCGCACCGCTGCGAACGAAGCGGCCAGCTCCGGCAGCGACGTGCTGAACGCCAGGAACTGCGTGCCGACGAAGCTCGCCTCCCAGCCCATCGCCTTCGCGATGCCCTCGCCGCTGTGGGCGAGCCACACCGCCGCGCCGACCACCAGCGCCGCCGAGACGAGATAGCGCACGAACGCCCCGGCGAGGCTTCCCTTCTCGTACTCTTCCCCACCCTCGGCCTGCCCCTCCGCCTGGCCTGAGCGGTAGATGAGCAGCATCGCCAGCAGGAACATCGCCGCCAGGAGTACGCTCAGCGGGCCTATGTGCCAGCCGCTCATGGCGGTGGTGGCGCCGTGCACAAGCAACGCCAGGGCGGCGATGCCGATCACGGCGATGCCGAGCGCGCCCACCACGGCAGCGGTCGGTCCCACCTTGGTCAGCACCGGCCCATCGCGCCAGTAGAGGTCGAGCAGCCCGATGATCAGCAGGTTGAAGAGATTGCTGCCGAAGGCGTCGCCCAGCGCGAGGTCCGGCTCGTCGAGCCAGGCGATGGAGCTGACGCCGGTACCAAGCTCGGGGAGCGAGGTTGCCGTCGCGAGTAGCACCACGCCCACGAAGGAGCGCCCCAGGCCGGTCTTGAAGGCGATAACGTCGGCGGACTTGGCGAGAAACCAGGAAGCGCCCAGGATGATCGCGGCGGAGGCCGCGAGCTGCAGCCAGAGCAGGGTTGTTTCCAAGCAGTCCTCTATCGCCGCGGTTCAGGCGGCTGGGTGGTCTGAGAGTGTGGGCGCCGCCGAAGACTACCCGGCGCCGCGGTTGCTGTGGAGCAGCTCGGGACGGTCGCGCCACTTGTCGAGGAAGCGGCGATAGTTCTTGCGGCTCAGCTCGTCCCTCTCGCCCTCGGGCAACTCGCTCCAGACGCGGTGCTCGTGCTGGGCAACGGGCAGAGTGGGGTCCGCGACTATGCGGTAGCCCCGGTCCTTGAAGTGGAAGCTGTAATCGATGTCGAGGTTCCGATAGAAGCGGAAGCTCTCACGCATCAGCCCTACGCCCGCCAGGCTCTCGCGCCGGAACGCGAAGCAGTAGGCCTGCATAGCATCCATGTCGCCGGACTCGCCCTCCCCGTCGTGGAAGTGGTGCAGGTCGTTGGTGCGCAGCCCGAACGGGCCGGCAACGCCCACGCTCTCGTCCTGGAGCATGGCATCGAGCGGCCCGAGCAGGTCGCCGACCACCTCGGTGCTGGTGTCCAGCAGTACGACGAGCTTGCCGCGACACTGCTTGAGCACGATGTTCTTGGCTGCGGCCTCACCGAGGACGTGGTCCGTGTGGATCACGCGAATCCTGGTGTCGCCCGCCGACGCCTCCTCCAGCCAGTCCGCCGCGCCGTCCACGGAGCCATTGTCCACGACGACCATCTCGACGTCGCGGTCCCCGGCCCAGTTCAGCGCGGAGAGCACGCATCGCTTCACATCTTCGACGTAGTTGCAGGCGACGATTCCGATACTGATGTCCGCGGCGTCTGGCTCGCCGAGCAGGGATGGCACCTCGCCGGAGGACGAGTAGCTGTGCCAGCCCTCCTGGCGCTTTTCCCAGGCGGTCTTGGGCCGCACCCGGGATCCATTCGACGTGTCTTCCACCACGTAGCCCTCTCCGGATAGGGCGCTGCGGATGGAGTCCGCATTGGCGTACTCGCCGGCGGAACGCATTTGCGCGCGACCTTTCACACGCATCTCCACGTCGTCGGGCACGGCGTAGGCTGCGGCGGGCTGTTCCAGTTCGAGCCCGAGCACCTCGTCGAACGCGCGGACGGCGTGCAGCTTCAGCGCGGCGGGGGCGTCAGAACGCGCCAACTCCCAGGTCAGGGCCAGCGCGGCGGGCATGTTCAGGTCGTCATTCACCAACCCCATGAAGCGGTCGCGCCATTCGACGAGAGCGGTCTCGTCGAAATCGGCTTCTCCGGGCGAGGCGCTCCACTCGCGCACCCTGTTGCGGAGCCTCTGGAGGCCGCGCTGAGCGGCCTTGAGCGCGGTGAAGGTGAAGTTCAGCCTGGTGCGGTACCTTGCGGTGAGGCACAGGTAGCGGAATGCGAGGGGGTCGATGTCCTGGCTTTCGATGTCGGAGAGGATGAACGAGTTGCCGGTCGATTTGGCCATCTTGACGCCGTCGGCGAGCAGGTGCTGGCCGTGGGTCCAGACGCTGACCACCGTTTCGCCGGTGAAGCCCTCGCTCTGGGCGATTTCTCCCTCGTGGTGCGGGAAGATGTTGTCCACGCCGCCCGTGTGAAGGTCGAACCGGCGACCCAGGTACTTGACCGACATAGCGGAGCATTCGATGTGCCAGCCCGGAAAGCCCTCACCCCAGCGGCTCGGCCACTTCAGGTCTCGGCCCGGCTCCGCCAGCTTCCACAACGTGAAATCTCGCGGGTCCTTCTTCAGCGGGTCGGCCTCGACGCGCACGGCCTCCAGCAGCTCGGCGTCCTGGATGTTGCCGGAAAGCCTGCCGTAGTCCGCGAAAGAGTCCACGTCGTAGTAAACGTTGCCCTCCACCTCGTAGGCGTGGCCGGCCTCCACCAGGCCGTCCACTATCTCGAGCATCTCGGCAACGTGGTCGGTGGCCTTCGGGAAGTGCTTCGCCGGGATGATGTTGACCTTGCGCTCGTCGGCGAAGAAGCGTTCCGTGTAGAACTGGGCTATCTCGGCGGGAGTCTTGCCCTCGGCGATGGCGGCGGCAATCACCTTGTCCTCGCCCTGCTCCAGCACTTCCTGACGCATGTGGCCCACGTCTGTGATGTTCTTAACGTGGGTCACCTCTAGGCCTTGGGCCTCTAGTGCGCGGCGGATCCAGTCGGCCATTAGGTAGGAGCGCAGATTGCCGATGTGGGCGTCGCGGTACACAGTGGGGCCGCAGGTGTACATCTTTACCCTGCCTGGTTCAAGCGGGCAAAGCTCCTCCACTCGTCTCGTGAGGGTGTTGTATAGCCTAAGCAAATGTCGCCACTGTCCCTGAGATTCGCAGCAATTATACGACCGGCCGCCCATCGTGTCTAATGCGGGACCGTGTCGTTAGGCAGGCGCTGCGGGCCGCCTGCACCCAATTGTACTGCGAAGTATCAGCCGGGGACTACGGAACACGGTCTCTCGTACGGGCGAAATGCTATACAATGAAGCCCGGTGGGCAGCTTGCGCCGTGTCTTCGTCCACACACGGTCACAACGATGACCTCAACCCGTGTAGAGTTCCCCGCCAGTGTGCGCTATGGTAAACATCAGGCAGCTATCCGATCTACAACAACTCGACTGGGAGATCGCCTCCAGGGTCAAATCGCTGGAGGAGACCAGGTTTCGACTGAACGACGTGTCCGCCATCGAGGCGATGCGGCGCCGTCAAGCACAGATAGGCCTTCGGCTGGACGAGGCGCGCACGGAGAGGCGCAGGCGCGAGGCTGCCGTGAGCGGGCTGGAGCAGCGGCTGGAGAATCTGGACCGCAGGGTCTATGGAGGCTTCGTAACCAACCCCCGCGAACTTGAGGCCAGCGAGGAGGAGCGGGCCTTCCTGCAACAGCAGAGGTCGGAGGAGGAAGATGGCCTGCTCGAGGCGCTGGTGCTGTCCGAGGAGTTGGAGGACGGGCTATCGGCGGCGAGCGAGCGCATAACGGCGATGGAGTCCACCCGTGACGCGGAGCGGCCCGGTCTGCTGGAACGCGAGAGCCGGCTCGCGGCCGAGCTCGAGGAATTGCGCCGGGCCCGCGAAGAGACCGCGCCGCAACTGCCGGCGGATGCGCTGTCGACGTACGAGTCGCTGCTGAGAAGCAAGAACGGCCACGCGGTCGCGCGAGTCGAGCGATCGGTGTGCCAGGGCTGCCGGATGACGCTGCCTTCAATGGAGGTGCAGCGAGCTAGGCTGTCCTCGCGAGTTGCCCTTTGTAGCAACTGCGGTAGAATTCTATACGTGGTGTGAACCGAGCATGAGAGCTATCGGCTATTTCCGTCCCAAAGAGGAGTCAAAGTACGTGGAGGCCTTCAAGGAGGCCTTTCTGGAATACTGTGACCGTAACGTTCACCAGCCGGTGGATACATTCTACGACTACATCGGCGGAGAAAGCGGCCAATTGCCGAACTACAGGGCGATGGTCGATTTCATGCGCGAGAGCACCGGCGGCTACCTGGTGGTGGTGCCCGACGCCACGCACCTGGGGCACGACCTGGAGGCCGTGGCGCGCGCCGTCGTCGAGTTGGAGGCGCTGGGCGGCAAGGTGACGTGCGACGACGACGATATGCCCGATCCACTGCAGAACAGCTTCCTGATGCTGGACGTGAAGGGCGTTTCGCGCACGCGGAGCACTCGCGTCCAGACGTCCATGCGGCGTCGCGCCATGCAGGGCCTGGGGCTTGGAAAGCCGCCCTACGGCTACCGCATCGGCTCGAAGGGGACGCTGCAGGTGGTGCCGGAAGAGGTCCCGGTGGTGGAACTGATTTTCCGGCTGCGCACGAATGAGGAGCTGGGAGTGCGGCTCATCGCGCGCCACCTGAACGAGCGGGGCATACCCACGCGGCGCGGCGGCAAGTGGAACATGGTCACCATCCGCGACATCCTGCGAAATTCCACCTACATCGGCACCTACCGCCGGTTCGACATGACCGTCCCGAACAGTCACGAGGCCATAATTCCGGGAGAGGTCTTCCGGGCGGCGCAGGAGGTCACGAGGGCGCGCCGTCCGGTGGGACGCGTAGTGGACGCCCAGCCGTTTCTGCTGTCGGGCTTGGTAGTCTGCGGATACTGCGACAACAAGATGATGGGCGTGACCCGCCGCCAGAGTTGGAAGCGGAAGGACGGGCGCCGCCGTCGGGGCGTCTACCGGTATTACCAGTGCCAGACTCGGAACAACCAGAGCCTTTGCGGGTATCACACCTGGCGCGCCTCCATGCTCGAGGGGACCGCGATGGGACAGCTAAGGCACGCCCTGCGCTCCAAGGAATTGGAGGCACGACTGGATCCGGAGGCGGCCAAGAGCCGGCAGGAACAGGCGAAGGCCGCGTGGAAAGCCCGCGTGCAGAACGCCGAAAAGCGCTTTGTGCAGAGTATGAGGCAGGCGGCCAGGGGTAAGCTCACCACCGAGCGGCTGGGCGAGTATCTCGATGACCTGGACAGCGTGAGGATCGCCGCGAAGAACGCGGAACGGCCCCTGGACGTCGACAAGACGCTGGCAAACTGGGATTCGCTGGAACTGGGCGACCAACAGCGGTTCTTGAACGAGCATGTGTCCCGCATCGTCGTCCTTGACGACTCGGTGGAGGTTGCGGTGTGAGGGGCGAGACTCTGCGTGAATGCGAATCACCGGACCAATTGGACAGATCGCGGTTTCGTATCGCCCTCAAGAAAGTCTCTTAGAATGGAGAGCGGAGATGTCAGACGAACTAAAGCGAGTGCTGAGCCAAGCTTACTCTGCAACACGTAGCCTCCTCGAGAACCAGACTCTTGGTTCGGTGGTCAAACGGGGATTCGTCATTTCCTACGGCCCCCCGATTCTTGAACCCGATCTGTTATTGGTTTCATTTCAGGGCGGCGGGGACACCTTGAGAGAAGGCCAAACTACTTGGCCGGAACGACTTCTGTATCTTGACAGCCCATACAAGTTCGGCAGAAATCTGCGTAACCTGTGCCGTGAGGCAGGTCTGTACAGTTCGCTTGAGACTTCCACCATGGCGTTTCCCGCTGTGTTCCCGCAAGCTCCTTCGTCAGAGGCGGGAAAGTGGAAGAACAACAAAGGATCTTACGGAAAGTGGCGTCAGCACTCGACTGAATGGGTGAGGAAGTTGGTGACTGAGGCCAAGCCAAAGGTGGTGATCGTTTTCGGAGCAGGGGCGTCGGGCGTTCTGGAAATTGCATGGAAGGAAAAAGAATACAACCATGGCCAGGGATGGCAGACTTTCGGCGTATCTGAGTTTTGCAGAGCTCCCGCCGTGTTCTGCAGCCACCTCTCCCAAGGCTATTCGAGGTCGGAAGTGTTGAAGAGCCTCGCACGCGCAAAGTCTTACATTAGTTGAGCATTGTAGGCACACTTGCCGAGAGTTCGAAATCCACGCATCTGCGACGGTGATCGCGATACTCTGAGCCACGAGTCCGTATCAGCTTAGTCGGCGCCCCAGAAGAAGGGGCGTTTCTTGTGGGCGCCCTGGGCATGATGACCAACACGGCCAACCACAAGCGTTCGCCCTTACATGGAGTTGGCCGCCCTGACCGATATGGGCGGTTCCGTTTACTTTGGAGGTTTTCTCGCCCAATGCTGTTCTTGCTGAACCACGTAAGTAAACGGAACCGATCGGCTTGGTTGGTTGCCTTCGTCCTATATGTCTTCGTTCTCGCCTGTGAATCTCCGCCTCCGCCAAGGCCACCCGATACCCCCCTGCCTGCTCCAACCGCCTCTGTGCTCTTGACGCCTACTCCCACTCCTACTCCACCACCTCGACCTGCACGCAAGTCTGGCTTTGGCGGCAGAGACGCTACGCCAACTCCCTTCATCAAGAACTATCTCTATCTGTCTGAAGGGCCTACCGTCGACTGTGATGACGTGCCTCCTCCTTACAGCAAGAACACACGACGTGAGATTTATTGCGAGATTGTTCAAGCACAGGACAGGGCAATGGTCGAAGCCAAAGCCGCAAGGCGTACACAGGGGTTGTCGTGGCACCAAGAGATAGACTTCGAGCGAGAACGTTCTGAGCGATATGAGAGGGTGGTGCGCATAAAGTATCGAATCAGCCCGGATGAACAACTCTGCCTTACCACCGAAGGAAATCTACAGAACTGGCCTCTACCGCCTCATCCCTAACGGAATCCTCGACTGATACAGTGGTTCCGTTTACTTACTGGGTTCAGCAAGAACAGCATCGGGCGAGAAACCCCCCAAAGTAAACGGAACCCCCCCATTGACCCCGCCCGCACATCCGTGCTACGCTACCTCCATAACGCACCTACACAACCAAATCGCAGCCCTCGACCGTCCCCTTCGGCGTGCCCCATTCACGCCCTACCCTGTGGCGTTTCCGCCCCAAATGCCGCCTCACGCGCGACACACGGCGCCCGTGACAACCCAGACTGGGGCGCGCCCAGCTACGCAATGCATCGAAATGCATCAGTTTGCAACGCTTTCTCCAAAGGCGCGACACGGAATGACCCCGAATGACCCACATTTCGCCAAGTTCCCGGCTCTGCCGCGTCGCCAACTCGTACTCGCTCACCTGCGAGCCTCTAATGATTCAATAGGTAAGCCACCCAAAACGTGCTACAATTCCTATGTCGAGGTGGCCGGGCGGCCGCCGTCGGCCGTGTCCACGGACGCGGGCGAGGGAGGAAAGTCCGAGCTCCACAGGGTAAGGATGCCCGCTAACGGCGGGGCGGGGCGACCCGACGGAAAGCGCCACAGAAACATACCGCCGCCTTAACAACGGGCGGTAAGGGTGAAAAGGTGAGGTAAGAGCTCACCGCCTTGGCGGTAACGTCGAGGGCCAGGCAAGCCCCATCCGGAGCAAGGCCAAATAGGGGGAACACTGGCTTACCCGACCATTCCCCGGGTTGGCCGCACGACCCAACCGGCAACGATTGGGCTAGATAGATGGCCGCCGTCCCGGTGTTCCGGGATACAGAACTCGGCTTACAGGCCGCCTCGACTCGACCACATCCCAAGACACCATGCGAGAGCACCAGACCGGCACCAAGCCATTCGTCCCACCCGAACCGGAGTACGCGCCCCTCACCCTGGAGGGCATGGCCCCGCTGGGCGACTGCTACGCGCGCTTCGAAGAGCAGACCATCAACGTGTTCGGCGGGCTGCCCGGCGAGCGCGTGATCGCCAGGATCGTGCGATACCGCAGGAGACGCCGCAGGTTCGTCTCGGGCATCGTCGAGCGCGTGCTATCGGCGTCTCCGCACAGGGTCGCGCCGCCGTGTCCGCTCTTCGGGCCGTGCAGCGGCTGCCAGTGGCAGCACGTGAGCTACGACCACCAGCTCACGCTCAAGCGTGAGGCCGTCGAGAGCGAATTCAGGCGCTACCAGGACCTAGACGGCGTTGCCGTGGCGCCCACGATTCCAGGTCCACAGCCGTTCAACTACCGTAACCACGCCCGGTTCACGGTTCGTCGCGGTGGGTCCCTGGGGTTCTCGAACCGCATCACCCGCAGATTCGTCCCCGTCGATGAGTGCATGCTGATGGCGCCCGGCATCAATGACGCGCTCGCAGAACTGCAGGGGAAGTGCGCGGAGACGACGCAGTTGTCGGTGCGCTACGGTATCAACACCGCGGACTACCTCGTGCAGCCGACGTTGCAAAACCCCGATGTCAGCCTGTCATCGGGTCAGACCCACTACGAGGAGGAGCTGCTTGGACACCGGTTCCGCGTCGCGTCGCCCTCGTTTTTTCAGGTCAACACGCACCAGGCGGAGCGAATGGCAAACCTGGTGCGCGACAGGCTCGAACTCACCGGCACGGAGACGCTGCTGGACGCATACGCTGGCGTCGGTACGTTCGCGGTGCTGCTGGCCGGCGTTGCGCGCAGGGTGATCGCGGTGGAGGAGTCTTCCGCGGCGGTGCGAGACGCGGCGCTGAACGCGGAGGGCGCGACGAACGTGGAGTTCGTCGAGGCGAAGACGGAGGACGCGCTCGAGACGCTGGACACGGCCGTTGACGCGGTGATCCTCGATCCGCCGCGTTCCGGATGCGCCCAGAGCGTCCTGACGGCGCTGGCGCGACTCGCCCCGCGACGGGTCGTGTACGTGTCGTGCGACCCCTCGACGCTGGCGCGGGACCTCGCGATCCTGGCTGCCAACGGCATGTCCGTGCTCACAGTAGAGCCGCTGGACATGTTCCCGCAGACGTACCACGTGGAGACCGTCGCGACGCTGGACGGGTGCGGCCCCGGGGGCTGATTGCTCTGCGCGTCCGTACTGCTGTCGTTGGACTGGACCCAAAGCAATCCATTAGAATGTGCGCGCGGCCAGCGCACTATGCGCCAGACTGCGGCCGCAGGAAAGCGCACCCGAATGACCTCCCACTCGCCGTCCGACCGGGCAGTTCCGCGGTACCCCCGCGTTGTGCTGGCCTCGTCCTCTCCGCGCAGGCGGGAGTTGGTGTCCGAGCTACGTCTGGACGTGGATATGCTGAGTCCGAACGGCTACGAGGACCCGCCCTCCCCGGGCGAGGCCCCTGAGAACTATACCCTGCGCATGGCCGCGGACAAGGCAGAGCAGGGCGCGGCGCTCCAGGCGGGCGCGGTAGTCATCGGCGCGGACACGTGCGTCGTGTTCCGGGGCGACATTCTTGGCAAGCCGGAGGATGCCGACGAGGCGGTTGCTACCCTCAGGCGGCTGCGCGGTGAGGAGCACTCGGTGGTGACCGGGCTGTGCGTGAGAGGCGCCCGCGATGGCGCAGTAGGCGGGCCGGTCGCCACGAGCAGCGCAATCAGACTCACCCGCGTCTGGATGAGAGACTACACCGACGACGAGATCGACCGTTACGTCGCGTCGGGCAGCCCTTTCGACAAGGCGGGCAGCTACGCTATCCAGGACACGGACTTTCACCCGGTCGACAGGATAGCGGGCTGCTACTTCAACGTGGTGGGACTCCCTCTGTGCGCGCTGGTCGAGACCCTCGCCGCCCAGGGAGTCCACGCGGGGCTGAGGCGGCCCGGCCTCGCAGAGGAACTGTGCGACGGGTGCGAGCTTACGGGAGGCGGCGCGTGAACTTCCTGGGGATGGGTACGCCTGAGATCCTGGTCGTGCTTCTGCTCGCCTTCCTGTTGCTGGGGCCGGATCGGATGATCAACGCGGCAAAGATGCTTGGCAAGTACGCCGGCGAGATGCGCCGAATGGCGTCCGAGATTCCAGACATCACGCTCGAAGGCGACGAATCCGGCAGCGGAGAGCGGCCAATCGTGCACAGGGGCGGCGGCCCCAACCCGAGCGTGCGCCCACGCAAGGATGAGTCTGAGAGAGACGAGAAGCCCGGCGATGACGCCGCGGATGCGACGCCGGAAGACGACGGGCCGGTGGCCTTCCGCCCCAGCCGGCCGTCGCGTGGCGCGCCCGAGTCATCGCGGGGCCAGGACGCGCCATGAGTGAGTCGCGGTTGCCCTTCGGAGAACACGTGGCCGAGCTGCGAAAGCGGCTAACGAGGGCTGTAATCGCGGTGATTCTGTGCACCGCCGTCGCGTTCGTGTTCCACGAACAGATTCTGGTTCTGCTGATGCAGCCCGCCCAGGGCTTCGCCGAGATTCCCAACGGCAAGCCCGTGTTCATCAACCTGACCGAGTTCATCAGCACCGCCATGAAGGCGTCGCTGATGGTGGGCCTGTGCGCCTCGTTGCCGTTCGTGCTCTACCAGATGGTCATGTTCATCGCGCCCGGCCTTACGCCGTCCGAGAGGCGGTACCTGTACGCGCTGGTGCCGGTGTCGGTCGGGGCGTTCCTGCTGGGGGCCTTCTTCGGATACCGCGTTCTGTTTCCACCGGCCATAAAGTTCCTGCTCGGCTTTGGCAGCGGCGTCGCCACGCCGATGATAAGCATCGGCAGCTACGTCGGTCTCATGCTCACGCTGCTGCTGTGGATGGGCGTGGTGTTCGAGATGCCGGTGGTGCTGTTCTTCCTGTCCAGGCTGGGCATCGTAACGCCGCGGTTTCTCGCCCGGCAGCGCCGGTGGGCGATCGTGCTGGCGTTCGTGCTGGGCGCCGTGATCACCCCGACGTTCGACCCGATAAACCAGGCGCTGGTGGCGTTGCCGATAATCGCGCTGTACGAGGTCAGCATCTGGCTATCGAAGCTTGCCCGGCGCGGGCGCGAGAGCGGCTCCTCGAAGCTGGGGCTGGCAGACAACGACGCCGGGACGTAGCGGCGCTGAGTTGGTGACAACAAAACGCCCCGGAGCAATCCGGGGCGTTTTGCTTTCGTTGGTAGTTCGCTTGAGTGTTATGCTGAGCCGTTCTGCTTTCCGCTAGTCACCGCCTCGCTCTGCGTCGTCGTGCCGGGGTCAGCATCCGCCGACTGCGAGGAGCGGAACTCGCGAATCGCCTTGCCAATCGCGCCGCCTATCTCCGGAAGGCGGCCCACACCAAAGATGACCATCACGATAACCAGGATTATTATGAGCTCCAGCGGCCCCAATCGAAATGGCATCACGCCCCCTTTCCAGTAGCTACAGCCCGTTACGTGGCCTATGGTAGCGCCGTGCAACGCGCGGCGTCAAGCCTTTTGCGGGACTTGTGAAAAATCGCACTAGAAGCGACTTGCCCAGCCGTAACGTGGGTGTGACGGGCTACGCGCGGGGCAGGCGGTGCCGCGGGTTGGAGTGGGTGAGCACGCTGGTGTTGTAAAGGTTGTCCGGCATCTGGCCGAGCAGCACGCTCGCGACCTCACCCGCGCCGCGCTCTTCCAGTTCCAGGACCGCCTCCTGCGAGAAGAACGCGATGTGCGGCGTCACTATCACGTTGTCCAGCTCGAACAGGGGGTGATGCTGGGGCGGCGGCGTTTGCGCGGCCACGTCGAGCCCGGCGCCCGCTATCTGCCCGCCGACAAGTGCGTCATGCAACGCGGCCTCGTCTATCACCGCGCCCCTCGCGGTGTTGACGATCACCGCGCTCGGCTTCATCGACGCGAGTTCGCTGGCGCCTATCATGCCCTCGGTCTGCGGCGTTAGCGGTGTGTGGATGGAGACGTAGTCGCTCTGCCCCAGGAGCTCCTGTAGAGAGGCCAGGCGCGCGCCGTGGGCCGCCGCATCCTCCTCGGTCAGACTGGGACTGTAGGCCAGCACCTCCATTCCGAACGCCCTGGCCTTGGCGCACGTGGAGCGCCCGATGCGACCGAAGCCCACGATGCCGAGCTTCTTGCCGCGCAGCCGTGGCATGGGCATACCCAGCTTCAGGCTCTCCCAGCCGTCGGACTTGACGGCGTGATTGAACAACGTGATCCGGCGGTTCCACGCCAGCAGAAGCGCCATGGCGTGCGACGACACCTCGTCCACGCAGTAGTCGGGGACGTATGTCACGGCGATGCCGAGCTCGGTGGCGACGTCTACCGCGATGTTGTCCACGCCCACGCCGAAACGTCCCACTACTTGCAGATGCTCGGCTTCGCGTACCACTCGCTCCGTTACCAGCGCGAAGCAGGTGAGGATGCCGTGCACGTCCCTGGCGAGCTCCGTCAGCGTCTCCTCGCTGCCGTCCGGCGCCACTACGATGTCCGCGTCGGCGCGGGCGAGTACGGCCCGCTCTGGCTCGACGGAGGGCCAAACGTGGTCGGTGATGAGGACTTTGTACTTCATTCGTCTCGTTTCGCCGTGCCGCGGTCGCGAGATAGGCACTGCCGGGGAATGTGCGCCTATGGTACTACCAGCTTAGTGCGTATGCAAAACGGGGCTGCGGACTCGCTGGGCTAGGGGAGAGTCATCGGCTTGAACATGCACCCCTCGACGAAGATGTCGAAGAAGTCGGGGGTGGTCTCCAGCTCCACGTGGTCGACAGTCAGGGCAAGGCGCTCCATCTCGCGCCGCTTTGGACTGGACAACAGCATGATGGTGGCACCCTCCAACGCCGCGTTGCCCACCTTGGCTACCCTGTCCGGCGGCAGGTCGGCGATGAAACCAATGGCCGCCGCGTTCTCGACATTCACGTAGTTGGCGAACCCGCCCGCGAGGTACAGCCGCGAGACCGATGCCACCGGCTCGCCGTACTCCCTGAGCACGATGAACTGCCCGGCGTAGTTGGCGGACTTGGC
>DAOUJZ010000048.1:0-44270 GCA_034421955.1 Dehalococcoidia bacterium
CACCAGGACTGGCGCTCACACGAACCCCTCGCTACGCCGGACGCAAATGCTCTCCACGGTCAAAAACCGCCGCAGAAAAGAATTAGTTGGAGCGAATGGTTTGAAACCCGCCCGCCCCCTGAGCCTACCGAACGGGTCCCGTTCTGCCACATTTGGCGCAATGCGCGTGAAGAACCTTAACAACTTGGCTCACAGAAAGTGATAAAAACATCGGCCCGCCCAGCTACGGAATGTGCGGAATGTAGCAGAATTGAGCAGATTTTTCGGAGAGCCGCGCCCTCAGGACCCTGACCCTCTGCTAGAATACGCCGCACACTGGCATCCGGGAGTCCGTATGTTCACCGGAATCGTGGAAGAAGTCGGCGCCGTGGCCCGCGTAGAGCCGACCGGCCTGACCGTCGCCGGACCGAAGATCACCTCCGACCTCAAGGTCAGCGACAGCATCTGCGTCAACGGCGCGTGCCTCACCGTCACCGCGCTCGACGGCGACACGTTCAGCGTGGACGTCGTGCCCGAGACCCTGCGCCGCACCAACCTTGGCGCCCTGCATGAGGGCGACCCCGTCAACCTGGAGCGCCCGCTCGCCATCGGCGACAGGCTGGGCGGCCACATCGTCCAGGGCCACGTGGACGGCACCGCCGCCATCGACTCGATCTCGGACGACGGCGAGGCCCTCATGGTGCGCTTCCGCGCCCCCGTCTCGATTATGCGCTACATCGTCGAGAAAGGCTTCGTGGCAGTGGACGGAACGAGCCTCACAATTGTAAACTGTGCACTCGACAGGTTCTCGGTAACCATAATCCCCTACACGAGGGACAACACCGTCTTCCACAGCCGAAGGGTGGGGGATACCGTCAACATAGAGACCGACATCCTGGCAAAATACGTCGAGCGCCTGTCCTCCGCGCCGCGAGCGCCGGCGGACATTCTGGACGAGCTATAGGGGGAGCAGTAACGATGCCTCTTTCGTCCGTGCAAGAAGCGATCGCAGACTTCAAGGCGGGCCGAATCGTCATAATCGTGGACGACGAGGACCGCGAGAACGAGGGCGATTTCGCCATGGCGGCGGAGTCGGTCTCGCCCGAAGCCATCAACTTCATGGCCGCGCAGGGCAGGGGACTGATCTGCACGCCCATGATGGGCAGCCGCCTCGAAGAGCTCAGGCTCCCCATGATGGTGCAGGACAACACCGCCCGCCTCGGCACCGCGTTCACCGTGTCCGTGGACGTTCTCAAGGGCGCCACCACCGGAATCTCCGCCTTCGACCGCTCCGCCACCATCAAGGCCCTGATTCACCCGGACACCCAGCCCGAAGACCTCGGCCGTCCCGGCCACATCTTCCCGCTGCGCTACATGGAGGGCGGAGTGCTGGTCCGCGCCGGCCAGACCGAGGCGTCCGTGGACCTCGCCCGGCTCGCGGGCATGTACCCCGCCGCCGTCATCTGCGAGGTGATGGCCGACGACGGCGAGATGGCCCGCATGCCGCAGCTCGAGCGCGTGGCCGAACGCTACGACATCAAGATCGTGTCCGTGGCCGACATAATCGCCTACCGCCGCGAGCACGAGAAGCTGGTCGAACGCGTCGCCGAGGCGCGCCTCCCGACCTCCTACGGCGAGTTCACCGCCGTCTCCTACCGCAGCATCGTCGACAGGGACGAGCACGTGGCGCTGGTGAAGGGCGACGTCGTACCCGGCGAGCCCACGCTGGTGCGCGTCCACAGCGAGTGCCTCACCGGCGACGTGTTCGACAGCGTGCGCTGCGACTGCGGCGACCAGATGGCCCAGGCTCTCCACGACATCGCGGCCGAGGGCAAGGGCATCTTCCTCTACATGCGCCAGGAGGGTCGCGGCATCGGCATCCACAACAAGCTCAAGGCCTACGCCCTCCAGGACACCGGCCTCGACACCGTGGAGGCCAACCTCCAGCTCGGATTCGCGCCCGACCTCCGCCACTACGGCGTCGGCGCCCAGATTCTCGTGGACCTCGGCGTCCGAAAGATGCGCCTCCTCACCAACAACCCCAAAAAGGTCGTCGGCCTCGACAGCTTCGGCCTGGACATCGTAGAGCGCGTGCCCATAATCACCCGCTCCACCGAGCACAACCGCCGCTACCTCGCCACCAAGCAGTCCAGGCTGGGCCACATGCTCAACATCGACGGCGCCGGCGTCGCCGCGGGTGACCAGGAGTGAGCCGCGAGCTCCAGGGCGGCCTGCGCGGCAAGGGACTGCGCATCGCCATCGTCGTCGCCCGCTTCAACGACTTCATCACCTCCAGGCTGCTGGAAGGCGCGCGCGCCGCGCTCGAAAGCCACGGCGTGTCCGACAACGACGTGACCGTCGCCAGCGTCCCCGGCTCGTTCGAGTTGCCGCTCGCCGCGAAGAAGCTGGCCGAGTCCGGCAACTACCACGCCGTCATCTGCCTCGGCGCCGTCATTCGCGGCGAGACCGACCACTACGAGCACGTCGCGGGCGAGGCCGCCAAGGGCATAGCCGCCGCATCGCTCTCCTCCGGCAGGCCCGTCATTTTCGGCGTGCTCACCACCGACACCCTGGAGCAGGCCATCAACCGCGCCGGCGGCAAGCAGGGCAACAACGGCTACTCCGCCGGCATCGCCGCCATCGAAATGGCCAACCTGCTCGCCGCCATGGAATCCGACTCCGGTTAGCACTATCTCCAAAGTCCCTTCCCCCTTGACGGGGGAAGGTTAGGATGGGGGTGAGTAACGCCGTCCACCGTCGATCCCCTCTCCAAGGAGATTCGCCCCACTTGGTTTCCCAACTCGTAGACGACGCCATCCGCGGCAACCGCCGCGCTCTCGCCCGCCTGTTCACCCTCCTCGAGCGGGACGACGACACCCTCGCCGCCATCGTCCGCGCAACCCATGCCCACGCCGGAAACGCCTACACCGTCGGCGTAACCGGCCCCCCGGGCGCTGGCAAGAGTACCCTGGTCGACGGCCTAGTCCGCGCCTCCCGCGACGAGGGCCTCAGCGTCGGCGTGCTGGCCGTCGACCCCACCAGCCCGTTCAGCGGCGGCGCGGTGCTCGGCGACCGCATCCGGATGCAGCAGCACTTCCTGGACCGCGGCGTCTTCATCCGCAGCCTGGCCACCAAGGGCGCCCACGGCGGCCTGTCCCGCGTCGCCTGGGCCGCCCAGCGTCTGCTCGACGCCTGCGGCAGGGATGTCGTGTACGTCGAGACCGTTGGCGTCGGCCAAACCGAGCTGGAGGTGATGCGCGTTGCCGACACGGTCGTGGTCGCGCTGGTGCCGGAGGCCGGCGACGCCGTCCAGGCCATGAAGGCCGGCCTGATGGAGATAGCCGACGTGTTCGTCGTCAACAAGGCCGACCGCGCCGGCTCGGACCGCATGGTCTCGGCCCTCCGTTCCATGATCGAAATCGGCGAGCACCGCCCCGACTGGACGCCCCCGGTGATTTCGTCCCAGGCCCACCGCCGCATCGGCATCCCCGAACTGCACGACGCCATCGCCCGCCACCGCGACAGCCTCCAGGCGGGCTGCGGCCTCCGCAAGCGCCGCGGCCAGCGGCTGCGCGAGGAGTTCACCCGCACCCTCACCGAGCGCATCCAGTCCCGGCTGGAAGAAGCCGCCTCCCCCGGCGGCCCGCTGAGCGAACTCGCCTCCCGCGTCGAGCGCGCCGAAATCGACCCCTACACCGCCGCCACCCAAGCCATGTCCGAAGGGATCAGCCTGAAGGAAACCCACCGGTAGGGGCGGGTTTCAAACCCGCCCATTGGCCGGTCGCGATTTACCGTCCCTTCCCTCTTGATGGGGGAAGGCTAGTGCCTGCCCCGTACTCGATACGGGGATGGGGGTGAAAGCCGCCCCCGCAACAGCGCCGGCAGCCGCTTCAAGCTCGCCACATCCCGCGCCGAGGCGAAGTCGTCCACGTGCGGCGTGGCCGCCCGCAACCCACGCGCCAGCGGCTCGTAGTCCCGCGTGCCCAGCAGCGGATTCAGCCACACCACGCGCCGCACCCGCCGCCGCATCCGGCGCAACTCCCGCGCCAGACCCTCCGGGTCGCCCGTCTCCCAGCCGTCGCTCAGCAGCATCACCGTCGTGAAGCGGTCCAGGAGCCACTCGTACTCGGCGTTCACCCGCGCCAGACTCTCGCCTATCCGCGTTCCGCCCGACCAGTGCGGCACCGACTCGCCCATCCGCCGCAGCGCCTCCCGCAGCGACGGCGCCCGCATCTGCCGCGTCACCCGCGTCGGCCTCGTGCTGAACACGATGGTCTCTATGCGCTTTGTCTGCTGGTACACGGCGTACAGCAACTGGAGCAACAGCCACGCATGGCTCTGCATCGAGCCGCTCACGTCAAGCAGCGCCAGCAGCCGCGGCGCGCGGGGCACCCGGCGCATACGCGGCAGCCGGACCATATCGCCCCCGGTCGCCAGGTTCGCCCTGAACGCCCCCCGCAGGTCGGGCGTCCCCCTCCGCCTGTGCCGCCTGCGCCTGCGTCCCGGCCTCGACGCGAGCGCCCGCACCATGCGCGCGGCAATCTCCGCCAGCTCCGCCGACTCCCCCTCGCTCAGCGCGACGAGCTCCTGGCCCGCCATCCACTCTCTGGCGCTGGCGCCGGTGCGCAGCATCTGGATCAGAGTATCCTCGGACCGCTGGTCCTCCTCCAACAGCGCGAAGGAGCGCGGACGCGGCCTCAGCCGGCGCGCTCCCTCGGCGGGCGACGGCAAACCCCGGGGTACGGAACTCTCCGGAAGCGGCTCGAAGTCCCAGAAACGCTCGAACAGCGCGTCGAACACCGGCCCGTCGTCGCGGCGGGACATCAGCGCCGCCCGCAGAGTCCAGTACACCCGCGTCCGGTCCAGCGCGTCCACCGCGCCCAGCGCGCGCACCGCGTCCGCCGCCTCGCTCGGCCCCACCAGCAGCCCGTGCCCGCGCAGCGCCCGGCAGAACCGCGTCAGGTGCGCCGAAAAGTCATACTGGATCACTGACCACTAGCCACTGGCCACTGACCCCCTACGTCAGCGAGCCGGACGACAGGCCCGCGTCCCGACGCGCCCAGCTACCCGACTCCACCGCCGTCAGGAAGTCCAGCACCAACCGGTTGAACAGGTCCGGCTCCTCCAGGTTGATCGCGTGGCCCGACTGCGGGATCATCGCCAGCCCCGACGTGGGTATGCACCGTTTCATGAAGATGGCCGGCTCGACGCACGGGTCGTCCTCGTCGCCCACCATGATCAGCGTCGGGACGTCCAGCGCCCGCAGCCGGTCTTCGAGCGCGTAGATGGGCGGCCGCCTGCCCTGGACGCCGCGGAACGTGAACGCCGAGCCGGTGGCCGAGTGCTCGGCGAACTGGTCCGCGAACTCGCGCCAGCCCTTGGGGTCCTTGCGCAGAAGCTGCACCCGCGCCGGCCCCCGGGTGTAGTCCTCCATCGCCGCCATGCCGCCGGACTCCATTCGCCCGGCGAAACCGGCCACGTTCTCGGCGAACGATTCCGGACTGTCCGAGCCGGTGCCCGTGCCCGCTACCACGAGAGACCGAGCCATGTCCGGGTGTGTCAGCCCGAAGTTGAGCGCGACGTTACCGCCCATCGACAGCCCCCCAACGTGGGCGCGCTCGATGCCCAGGTGGTCGAGCAGCCCGCGCAGGTCCTCCACCGCCTGCTCCTGGCTGTAGGCGTTGAGCTCGTCCGGCACATCCGACGGCGGATAGCCCCGCGCGCAGTACGTGATCACCTGGTAGCGCCGCGAAAAGAACCGCACCTGCGGCTCCCACGACCGGTAGTCGCCCGCGAACTCATGGCTCCACACCAGTGGAAACCCATCCCCCGTCGACTCGTAGTACAGGCTAACGCCATTCACTTCAGCATAAGGCATGGTTCGCTCCTTATCGGCCACCGGCTACTAGAAGTAACCGGCCCCACCGTTCACGTGTATCGTCTGGCCGGTGATGAAGCCGCCCTCCTCCGACGCGAGGAACAGGCACGTCGCTGCGATCTCCTCCGGCTTGCCCAGACGCTGGACAGGTATGCGGCTCGCGCCGGCGCTGGGATTGGAACCCGCGGGGTACCACGACAGGTCCCGCGTCGTGTCGATCGCGCCCGGTGACACCACGTTCACCGTGATGCCCTGTCCCGCGAACTCAGACGCGAGGCCGCGCGCCAGCCCTGAAAGCCCCATCTTCGGCGCCGACACGTGGGCGCGCGTCGCGGACCCCGCGAACGCGCCGTCGCCGCTGATGAAGATAATGCGTCCGCCGCCGTTCTCCAGCATGGACGGCAGAACCGCCTGCGCGCAGAAGAACGCCCCCTCCAATACCACGCCCACCACGCGCCGCCAGTCCTCGTAAGTGACCTCCAGGAACGGCTTATGAGGCCGTATGGCCGCGTTGCTCACCAGCACGTCGATGCGCCCGAACTCGTCCAGCCCGCGCAACACCATCGCGTCCACCTGAGCCCTGTCCGCCACGTCCGCCAGCACGCTGACAGCTCCTACCCCGAGCGCGCGAGCCTCCTCCGCCACCGCGTCCGCCTCGGCCTGGTTCGTCCGAGCGTTCACCACCACGTTCGCGCCCTCGGCCGCCATCGCCAGTATCGTGGCCCGCCCGATGTTGCGACCCGATCCGGTCACCAGCGCCGTCTTGCCTTCCAGCTTCATGTGTGTATCACCTTTTCCTTTACTCTCACGGCAAAGGCGGGTAATCGCCTTCGCAATTCCAATCAGAGAACCCTAATGTCAATTCTGGCGTGATTACGGATTCTGTCGAAGTCACGGTGATTGTAGGTAATCAGTTCCGTACAATGAGGCTCCGCGATTGCCGTGTGAATACAGTCGTTGATGTTCCGATAGCCGACGTGCCTTGCTATTTCAACTGCCCTTCTCAGATCTTCCGCGTCATAGGCGACAGGTCGCAGCCGCGATAGAGTACCATACGCGCGGTAGACTTCCTCGGAGCTTAGCCCCAGCCGAGAGAGGGTATACAGCATCTCCTGAACGCTGAGTGTTGAAATGACGGGAGTGTCAAGGCTGTTCACCTGTTCAATGACTTCGTTGGCCTCTTGGTGCTTGTGCTGGTCTTGGACGACGTAGGCGTGAATCAGAACGTCCGTATCGATGTATATCAAGCGAGTGTCGCCCCATCCCAGACGTTCATCTCATCGCAGAGGCTGGATATATCGATGCTATCGTCAACGCACAGCCGCCTTTCGCGATTGTCGTCAACAAAGTTCTGCCAGGATGCTCGACGTCCGTCCGGTTCGTCCATCTTGGCCTCCAGCCAGGCTATCGCGGTTGTTTCGTCTTGCTCTATCGCAATTTCGACCACTCGCTTTGCGTACTCCAACAGTTCGCGTGACTTCCGCCTCAGCGCCACCGATTCCTTGACCATGCGCTGGATTTCGGCTTGCGTATAGTCCGACAGTATCGGCAGCACGACCTTACGGAGTTCGTGTTGGTTAATGGCGGTAAGGATTGTGCCGCTGCACCCCTTCTTGAGTTGCAACTGGCCAACAATACTCTTCAGAAGTACCATCAAAGTCTCTGGGTTGAACGTTTGCGAATCTACCGTGTGGAAGCCAGTTGAACACAGCGCGCCGTCAAACTCGCCGTCTATTACCGCTATGCTGCTGAGCGAACCCTCGATTGACGAAACAATCACATCGCCCGTCGCAACCTTGCGCCGGGCACGGGTTGGCAGGACAGCTCCTGGCGCAGTGGTGCAGTCTGATACTTCACCGTTGCCACCGATGTTCGCGAGTTCTATGTACTTGTACACCGCAGTGTCATCCGGCTCGAAGTTAAAGTCCTTCACACAAGCTAAGTTTCCGAGGGTGTCCCATCCACCTTGATAACCTTTGATGGCGTCCACGATTTCGTCGTACTTCGGCTGGTAGTACTCGGCGTCCATACGCCTTGCTCCAAATACGTCTGAGAAACTACGGATGGACTGGGTCCGTGGCTTGGGTTGCCAGTCGGCAAGGCCGAGTTCAGCCAGAAGAACTCTGCGAGCCTCCTCGAATGACTGTTCGGCATCTGTCAGATGAGAATAGCTATTGACAATTGCAGCTTCAACACAATCCGACACGGCGTCACTAAACTTGGGCACCTTTAGGTTTCCCAGAATTCTCAGGTTGACATGGCCCTGTACGCCTCCACTGGCGAATCTGACAAGTTGACGGACACCATAAGTACAGTTAAGGAATGCGGTCAAGACATATCGGTTTATCTCTTCCGGCGTGGCCTCCAAAATTATGATGTCCGCTGAATTGATCTCTTCTTCTCCCAAGTAAATGCTCGCAGTTCCGAATGAACCGCTTCTGGCGATCAGAATGTCACCTTTACGAACTATTGATTTTGCCAATAGTGTGTGGAAGTCCTTGCTGATCTGGGTCTTGGATTCGGCACTCAAGAAAAACTCTCTTACGTTCTGAGTCTGCAATAGCCACACACCGTCGTCAGTGTATTGATTCACCATCGGGCCAACATGGCCTACATCAATCTTGTTTGTGATGCTGCTCAATGTACTGAATCCAAACTCGTTAAGAGCCCTGTCTGAGTCCAGAAACAGTTGCCTGTAAAACTCCGCATCAATTCGATCTCCAAATGCGGAGTCCTGAATCTCGCTCAGGTTGACTATTGAGTGCTGCAACTTCGGGCCGCCGGCCAAAGTATCATTATCTCACTCCTCTCCCCCCCAGAACGACAGCCCTTGACTCTTCGCCCACGCAATGAACGCCTCAGCGATGCCGTCCGGCAATCTGCCGTTGTGGTTGTGCAGGTCGTGGTCGACTATCAGGTGTCCGTCGCCGTCCAGTTGTGTGTCTCCCGCCCCGTCTACCACATAGATGTACTCGCCAGAATTGTCTTTGCCTCCCTTTTCGGAGACGGCGAAGAAAATAGGGTAGTCGTACTTGCGCGGGCAGAGCGGCCCTTTGTCAGGGTCGTCGTTCCACTTTTGTAGGAACAACACGCTGGTCTTGGTACCGGTGTGCGGCTTGAAGGTATTCTGGTGCAGCCCCACGACCGCCAGGATCCGCGCACGCTCCGCTATGAAGTCGCGGATGTACTTATCGGTGGTGTTGTTGAACCGTCCCTGCGGCAGCACAATCGCCATTCGTCCGCCGGGCTTGAGGAAGTCCAGGTTGCGCTCGATGAACAGGATGTCCCGGCCGACCTTGCTCTTAGCGCGGCCTTTCTTGTCGAGAGCAAGTTCGTACTGGTGCAAGAGGCGGCTCTCTTTGATGTCCCCCGCAAATGGCGGATTGGCCATCAGGATGTCGAAGTTGAACTGCCGATTGTCGCTTCGCCTGCTCCGGAGCCGTTCCAGCCGACGGTAGCCGTCGCCGTAGGTGTAGCGCCAGTCCACGTTCTGGGTCCGCTCGCTCCAGCGTTCGTAGTCCAAAGTGTTCAGGTGCAGCACGTTGGACTCGCCGTCCCCCGCAATCAGGTTGAGCGTTCTGGCGACCCGGACCGTCTTTTCGTCGAAGTCGATACCAAAGATTCTCTGCACGTCCTGCTTGTCAGATTCGCTGAATTCGGCGTTCGTGAACAGATGCCCCGTTAGCTTGAACATAGTATGCACGGGGAAGCCGCAACTCCCCGACGCGGTGTCAATCATGTATTCGCCCTGCTTGGGATTGAGCATCTGCACGCACATGTCGATTACGTGGCGGGGCGTGAAGTATTGGCCCTTTTCGCCTTTAGCGGACTTGTTGACGAGGTACTCGAACGCCTCGTCTACGACCAGCAGGTTGGAGTTGAACAACTTGACGTCCTGCAGGCCGGAGACGCAGACGGCCAAGTGGCTGTCAACAAGCTCGAAAGTGGAACCTTGGGGAAACACCCCCGGCCACTCCTCGATCGCTCGCCGAAACAAAGACTCAATCTTGTCCTTCAACTCGGTGTCAGTCTGGCCGGTGTTCCTAAACTCCATCACTCTAAAGTCGTCGTCCGAAACGCTGCTGACAGCGGCCTTGAACGAGTCATAGTCCCGACCGTCTACATAGAGGGCGCGGTCTTCCGAGACGCGGGTAGCGGTAGTTCGAGACACAAAGCGATTCAGAAAGTCTTTATCGGACTGGCTGAGCCATTCGTCGTATAGTTTCGTGAAGATGAGCTTGAAGACCTCTTCGAATACATCGACGCCGGCGTTCGCGAGCACCTCGTCCTCCAGTTCGAGGATGACTCCCTTGAGGGATTTGCGCTCGTTAGCGAGCTTGTCCTTTAGGATGAGGCTCTTGAGCGTAGAGCGTTCATTGAGAATGTCGGATAATCGCTGGCTGACATTGGGAATGTCGGTAATGTCTTCGAAGTAGTTGGGGTCTTTGCGGTTGTAGTGCGAAATCTGCTCGCCGTTGGTCCACACGCCTATAGGCGCGCCGGTGGCGTTGCAGTAAGAACGCAACTGGTCCTTGCCGTCCTGTAGGCGGGGTTTCTTCACCTCGATGATGATGTACGGCACCTCGGGCCGGTCCTTATCGGATATCACGATGTCGGCCTTCTTCACCTGCCTGCCAAAGCTGACGGGATGCTCGAAAGTTAGCCGACTCTTCGGGTATCCGTAGTAGTCGATTAGTCTTGCACCATACAGTTGGCGTACTACCTCCTCAGGCTTCAGTTGAACATCCTTTTCCCGAACGATGCACTTAACAAATGGCCGCTCCCTCTTTCTTACGGTCTTTGTGAACACTCTGGCGCGCAGAACCTGAATCTCCTCTTCACGAAAAAGAGAAAGGCTGTGCCTGCTGTCCGCCAGTATCGATTGAAGAACGTCCTGCTCAACCATAGCTTCTAAGTCCATCAAACTTGTGGTTGCTACCTCTTCTCGGTGAGGGCCTACTCCGCCGGCGGCGTAAGGAACGTCGCCGTCACCTGGCTCGACTCCAGCCGGCGGCGCTCGTCGTTCGGGATACCCAGCACCTCGCCGAGCAGGTACTCGTTGTGCTCGCCGAGAATCGGCGCCGCCGTCCGCACGCCCTGGGGGGTGCGCGAGAACTGCCACGGCGAGTTGATGTACGGGTGGCTCACGCCGTCGGGATGAGTGATACGGGGGAGCGTGCCGCGTGCCTCGGCGTGAGGGTTCGTCATCGCTTCCTTGTTGTCCAGAACCGCGCCGCTCCGCACGCCCGCGCGCTGCAGCGCCTCCATCGCCTCGACGTTCGAGCGTCCCCGCGTCCACTCACCGATTATCACGTCCAACGCGTCGTGGTTAGCGCGCCGCTTCAGCACGCTCGCGAACCGGGGGTCGTTCGCCAGCTCCGGCCTTCCCATGGCCTCGCACAGCGCCGTCCACTCCTCGTCGCACGTGACCGTCAGCGCGACCCAGCGGTCCTCGCCCTCGGACGGATAGCAGCCCTGCGGCGCCCAGGCCGGATGCCGGTTGCCGAGGCGCTTGGCGACGGTGCCGTTGTACGAGTACTCCATCAGCCAGTCGCCCACCAGCGAAATCATGGACTCCCAGTGCGAAAGCTCCACGTACTGGCCCTCGCCCGTGCGTGCGCGGTGCAGCAGCGCGGCCATGATCGCGCCCGCCCCGTGGACGCCGTTCAGCGGGTCCGGCGTGACTGTGCCGGTGCGCAGCGGCGGGCCGCCCTCGTACCCCGTCATCGACGTCACGCCACTCAGGTGTTCCTGCGCCCACCCGAAGCCTATGTAGCTCTTGTCCGGCCCGTCGGAGCCGAACGCTGGCATGGACAGCACGATGATGGCCGGGTTGACCTTCCGCAGGTCGTCGTAGCCCAGTCCCAGCCGGTCCATTACGCCCTGGCTGAAGTTATCCAACACCACGTCGCTTACGGCGGCCAGCGCCCGGAAGATGGCGACGCCCTCTTCGCTGCGCAGGTTGACCGACAGCCCCATCTTATTTCGGTGCAACACGTCGAACCCGGAGCGGTTGGTCTCGCGCTGGGCGGCCTCCGGGATCGGACGACTGTACCTCGCGCCCGCCCCCACGGCGGCCATTCCCGCAATGACAGCGGCCGACGCGGCGCGCATGCGGCCGTCGGGCCGCGTCACCGACTCGACCTTGATCACCTCCGCGCCGGCGTCAGCAAGCCAACGCGCGGCCTTCGGACCGGCGCGAATCTGCGTAACGTCCAGCACTCGCAATCCCTCAAGCGGCATTCGCGGCATATCTTCGGCTCCCTACGTTTTGTCGTTCGCTCTCATGTCGGCTGACGCCGGTCCCTCGGCAGGACGGCCTGCTAGATCACGCCAAGCTGCCGCAGCCGCACCAGCTCCGCGCGCTCCAGCCCCAGCAGGTCGCAGAATATCTCCGCGTTGTGCTCGCCCAACAGCGGCGCGCGGCTGAGCGTCTCGCCGCTCGCCGTCAGGCGATAGGGCGGTCCCGGATACCTGGCACTCCCCGCCGCCGGATGGTCGATCTCCTGGAAGAACTCCCGATGCTCCAACTGCGGAGAGGTGAGCATGTCGTGCGGCGTGGCGACGTAACCGATGGCGTTGCGCCGCCGCTGCGAGGCGTTGTAGATGTCCAGCTTGCTATTCTCCCGCACCCACGGGGCCACTATGGCTTCAAGCTCTTCACGGTGTTCGGAGCGCGAGCGGGGGTCGGCATACTTCGGATCGCGCAGTTCCTCAACCCCTATCATGTCCACGAACGCGTCCCACCCGCCGGGGACCTGCCCCAGCGCGATGTAGCCGTCCGCCGTCTCGTACAGCCCGCCGCGCCCTCGCAGTACCGCCTCCGGCGCGGCGTTGCCCAATCGCCTGGGCACCTCTCCGAACAGGCTGTTGATGCCCCAGCTATCCAGCAGGTCGACGTTCGCCTCGGTGATGGAATTGTCGACGTGCTGGCCCTCGCCGGTCAGCGCGGCGTGGTAGAGCGCGATGAGCGTGGACGCGAACGCGGCCTGCCCTCCGACGTACTGCGCCAGGTTCCCGCCCATCTTGATCGGCTCGCGGTCCGGCTCTCCGGTGATGCTCACGTGGCCGCTTACGGCCTGGTCTACGATCTCCTCGCCCTTGTACTCGCTGTAAGGGCCGTCCTGCCCAAAGTGCGCTATCGAACTGACCACCAGGCGTGGGTTGGCCTCCAGCAGGGTGTAGGGACCGAGTCCCAGCGAGGCCAGATAGCCGGGCGCGTAGTCTTCGACAAGGACGTCGGCGCGCTTGGCGAGCTCCAGCAGCAGCCCGCGGGAGCTGTGCTGCTCTACGTCCAGAGTCACGCTCTTCTTGCCCGTGTTCAGATACAGGAACGGGACGCCCTTTTCGGGATTGGGGTCGTCGCCCACGAACGGACCCATGGCGCGCATGGGGTCGCCCGTGCCCGGCGGCTCGATCTTGACGACCTCGGCACCCTGCAGGGCCATCAGCTTGGTGCAGTACGGCCCGGCGACTCGCTGCGTTAGGTCGACGACCAGGTAGCCTTCCAGGGCGTGGGTCATGGCTCACCTCGATTCGGGCATTCCCAATCCCTATGTGGGAGTGGGCAGACTCACCACGGGATGGCATCTATTCCACAGAAGGCACAGGTGCAACCTGCTTCAGTTCCTCGATCAGGTTGCGCGCGTCGTCCATATAACGCCGCACGTCTGCGTGGTCGAGGTCGCTCTCGTAGAAGTTTATGTGCAGCCTCTCGGCGTGGTTGAACTTGTCCTCGAGCGCAGCCTGATCGTCGGCCAGATGGAACAGCCTGTTCGCGTTGCGGCGGATGTGCGAGTGGGAGTAGTGGTCCCATCCATTTAACTCCGCAACGGCCTTGACGTAACGTGCTACAGCACCCCACGCCTTTTCAGACGCCTGGAGCAGGTCTCCTGCTACGAACTCGGCCTCGGCCTGTCGCAGGAACAGAACGCTCACTTCCGCGTGCCGCTCAGCGGTAGCCATTGCGTGTCTCTATGCCGCCGAGCGATGCCCGGGTCTAGTCACCCACGCTCAAGGGCGCAACACACTTAAGGGTTTCCAGCACGTCACGCGCGCAACCGATGTATCGGCAAACGGTCTCCCTCTCCAGATCGTTCTCGAAGTAGTTCATGTACAATCGCTCGACGCAGGTGAACTTGTCCAGGTTCACGTGTCTGTCGCCCGTCAGACTAAACAGTCTGGAGGCGTTCTTACGGATGTACCCGAACGAAAGGGTGCTGTGCTCCCAGCCGTTCTCCTTCGCCACGGCTCCGATGTAACCGGCGACCGCCCACCACGCCTTTTCCGATGCCTGGCGCAGGTCGCCCGCCTCAAATGTGGCCTCGGCCTGCGCCAGGAGGCGCTCGCTAGCTCCCGTGTGCTGGTCGGTCGTAGCCAAGACGTGCTCTCGGACTAGCGGCCCTTGAAGTTGGGCTTGCGCTTCTCCGCGAACGCCGCCAGACCCTCTCGCTGGTCCTCGCTGCCCGCCATGCCGGAGTTGACCTTCGAGGCGTTCTTCATGCGCTCCTCGAAGTTGGGGAAGGAGCGGCCCGTGATGGCGGCCTCCTTGATCGCGCGGACGGCCAGCGGCGCGCAGTTCTCGACGATGCCTCGCACCATCTCCTCTGCGCGGTCCAGCACCTGCTCATGCGGGACTACCTCCTGCACCAGGCCGATGCGGTGCGCCTCGGCGGCGTCGCAGAACTCGCCGGTGAACAGGAACTTGAACGCAGACCCCAGCGGCACGTAGTGCGCCAGGATCGTGGGTCCGCTCATGGACGCGATGCCGCGCTTCACCTGCGGCCAACCGAACTGCGCCCTGTCGGACGCGATGCGGATGTCGCTCAGCAGCGCGATGCCGCCGCCCTGCGCCAGCGCGTAGCCGTTGATGGCCGCGATGATGGGCTTGTACACCTGGCTGATGAACAGGTACAGGTTGTCGGTATTGCCCCGCGGCCTCTTGGGTGACGACTCCTCCCGTTCGGCCCGGCCCATCACCAGGTCGTGGCCCGTGGAGAAGGCCCTGCCCGAGCCGGTGACCACCGCGGCCCAGATGTCGGGGTTGGTCTTCACCTCGTTGAAGGTGTCGAACAGGTCGCCGATCATCTCGTTGTTGATTGCGTTCAGCTTCTCAGGGCGATTGAGCGTCAGGTACGCTACCCTATCGCGCACCTCGAAGAGTACGGTGTTTGCCAAGACGTTCCTCCCTTCTGGACGTTGCCATTTCACGATGCGGGGAGCGGGTCAGCCAGCTATAGCGGCCCGCGCCCGGTTTGCGGCTATGATACTCCGCCCCCAAAAGCGCGTCAAACTTGGGGCCTCAGCGGACAGGGCCTTTGGGCGCGGCTCTCCGAAAAAATCTGCTCAATTCTGCTACATCCTGCCCAATTCGTAGCTGGACGGCCCGTCCTGTTTGTGTTCATTCGCGGTACACCGGCGTTAGATTTGGCGCAGGCGTGGCGCAGAATGTAGCAGGAGCGCGAGGGTGGTCGTGGGCCTCGGACGGGCTTGAAACCAGTCCCTACCAGGCGCTCCACAGCGCCTATGGAATAGAAAATAGCACGTGCGTGCTGTAGAATCAAGAGGGCTAGGCCACAGGTGCAGACCAGCGCTCCAGATTCCTCGGCTACGCTCGGAATGGAAGGGTCAGAGAGCCGCCGCCGCGCCAGGGTGAATCTGCCGAAATGTGGGCGCGAGGCGGGGCTACTTTACATAAGATCACGGGAGTGGGCGTGAGAGTGGGAATTTGTGTGGCAAAGTTGCGCAAACGGGTGGAAGGATTGGGACGCGAACGAGTAAGGAGAGTGGCATTCGGGTTACGTGGATGGGATGCTTTGGGACAGGGGTTTTCGGGGTGGTTCCGGCCAGCAGGCGAGTGCTCACGCGCCTCCGGCTGTTGCGTAAGCCTCTACCAGGTCCAACATGCGCCGCACGTAGCTATGTACCGCGGGGCGGTCTAACTCTATCGCGTAGTCCTCCAAGTTGCCGTAGCGAGAGTGATAATGAAACATCTCGGCGGCGGAGAATCCAGCAAGCAGAAACGGATCATCATACTCATCTGCAAGCCGCACCGTGGCGTTCTTGTTGTCGCGGTGGGAGTTGTACCCCCAGCCGCGCTGCTTGGCGGCGGCGATCACGATCTGGCACGCCGCGCCGTACAGCTTCTCCGCCCCCTGGCGCGTGTCGCCCGCCGCGAACTCCGCGTCCGACTGCTCGAGGAACTTCAGCGATTGGGCGGCGTACTCCTCAACGGTCGTTTCTGTCTGTATGGCCAATGCGTTAAGTTTCCAGCGACATGAGCTACGGAAAGCGCAGCCTGAACTGCGAAGGGTCTTGCCCTACATGCTCAATTACGGATTTGGCGTTCCTCAAATGGCGATGCACGCTGAAGCCCGCTTCCATGTAGAGCGTACCCACGACGAGCTTGGGTTTCCGCATCTGGGCGCCGCTAGCGTGAACGGGATTGGTCGCTATCACGTGCCTATTCCCATTGGCTACCTGTATGGGGCAGTCAGACTCGGTAAGGTACCCCTTCTTCCAGAGATACTCTGTCACCGAAGCTGTAACATCCCGCCCGTACTTGACCTCAACGGACGACTCATCTGGAAACGCAACTCCGACGGGCCGAATGTACCGACCTCCCGCATCTTTAGTCATGCTGGACGCATCAAACGGCTTCCACTCCGGCCCCCACTCCGGCTCCAGTGGTTGCAGCGGCTCATCCGATTCATCAGGCCTCCCGACAACAGGCTCGCGTCCACCCCGCATGTCGCCGGCTTCCACACTTGGACGCCAAAGCGCGAGCGCCTCAAGGCAGACAGTCGCGCATGCGTGATTCACGACGTCGAAAGCGACTTGCGGCTTCGGCTCCTGCCCTCCACCGCCACTACGAATATCGTAGAGCTGCCATCGTTGACCATCAGTAACGGCAAAGTGACTTGCTCCTTGCTGCCAAGCGTAACTCACACCTTGGAGTACCGCACCCCTTAAGTCCTCACCCAGCTTCTTAGCCTCAACCATGAGGACGGGTTTGCCATTACGCAAAAGAGCATAGTCAACTCGGCCACTCCCTACCACATACTCCGGCGTCACCAAAGCCGGGTCAGACGTGTCCCAACCGAGTTCGCATAGCAGTGGGTCGATGAGGGCGTAGCGAGTCCGTATCTCGTTTGAGCGGAGCTGCGACTCATGCTCGCCGATTCGAAGCTTGAGTTCGTTCACGAGGTCGAAGAGGCTCTCGAGAATCATGGCGTCACCTTCCCGTCGCTGTTACGGCGACTATAGCGGAAGCTGAATACTAAGGCAAACGCCCACCGCCTGCCTTATCCCACCGTCAGCACCAGCTTGCCGAAGAAGTTCAGCCCCTCCATGTCCCGGTGCGCCTGGGCCGCCTCCTCCAGAGGGTACTCCTGGTGGATGACGCTGCGGATGACGCCGCGCGACGCCCTGTCCAGGATGAGCCGCAGGTCCTCCTTTCGACCCATGAACACCCCGAAGACGGTGTGGTAGTTCAGGAACATCGCGCCCATCTGCAGCTCGGCGCGGTAGCCCGTGGTCACGCCGCAGATGCCGTAGCGTCCGCCCCTCGCGAGCGACGCCGTCGCCGCCGGCCAGAAGTCCGCGCCCACGTGGTCCAGCACCACATCCACGCCGCGACCGCCGGTGATCTCTTTTACCCGCTCCGCTATGTCCTCGCTGGTGTAGTTGATCACCTCGTCGGCGCCCAGCTCCTTCGCCATGCGTGCCTTCTCGTCTGTGCTCGTCGTGGTGATGACGTTGGCGCCGATTACGTTCTTGGCCACCTGTATGCCCGCGGTGCCGACGCCGCTTGACGCGGACAGTATGAGCGCCGTCTCCCACGGCTTGAGCGCCGCGCGACGCATCAGTATCGTCCAGCAGGGCAAGAACACCGTGGGCAGCGCCGCAGCCTGCGCGTAGCTCACCGACTCGGGCAGAGCCAGCGCGTTCGCCGCGGGCGCACACACGTACTCGGCATATCCGCCGCCGTTGCGCGAGCCGAGCATATACGAGCGGCCACAGAACTCGTCCTCGCCCGAAAGGCAGTACTGGCACTGTGCGCACGTCACGCGCGGATTCAGCAGAACCGGATCTCCAACGCTCACGTTCGTGACTTCGCTCCCCACCTCAGCCACGTCGCCCGCGATGTCCCCGCCCAGTACGTGCGGCCCCCGGAAGCGGATGCGAGTGCCACGGACTCCCGCGCGTGTGAACACGTCCAGCCGGTTGAGCGCGCACGCCCTCACCCGCACCTTCACGTCGTTGGGCCCCGGTGTCGGCTCCGGCAGGTCGCCGTAGGTCAGAACCTCCGGCCCGCCGTGTTCTGTCAGGTAGACTGCTTTCATGGTTGCTCCCGGTATCAGATTCAAGGATGTTAGATTAGAGGCCGCACGCACCCGGCGAACCGGTCCATCCGCGCCAGCGACTCGTCCACGCTGTCCGCCTGCAGACCGACCATCAGGTGGCGTACGCCCAGCTCCTCGAACGCCCGCACGTCGCCCGCGATCTGCTCGGGCGTGCCGGTGAACACGAGCCGCGAGCCGTCCGGCCCGGTCTGCGCCTCCCGGTCGTTGTACCAGCCGGCGCTGTAGGCGAAGTCGACCTCGGCGGGGTCGCGGCCCGCGTCGCGCGCGTAGTTGCGCACCCGCGACATGTAGCCGGTGAGCTGCTCGATGGTCGCCACCCGGAACTGCGGATTGCTGCCGATGGGATACCACGCGTCGCCCAGCGTCCCGGCCCTTCGCAGCGCGGGCGGACTCTCGCCGCCGATCCAGATTGGCGGATGCGGCTTCTGCACCGGCTTGGGCTGGAAAGACACGTCCGAGAACGCGGCGTAGTCGCCCTCATACGACGGATCGTCGCTGGTCCAAAGCTCCTTGAACACGCGGATGTACTCGTTGCCCACCGCGCCCCGCTCGTCGTAGGGTGGCGCGCCGATGGCCTCGAACTCCTCGCGCATCCAGCCCACGCCACACCCCAGGATCACCCGCCCGCCGGACAGCACGTCTGCCGTGGCTATCATCTTGGCCGCGAGCACCGGGCTGCGGTGCGGCAGCACCATCACAGACGTGAGCAGCCGCGCGCTGGAGGTCACACCCGCCAGGAAGCTGAGCATCGTAAGCTGCTCCAGGCACTCGCCCGTCGGCCCGCCGGCGAACTCGCCCGTCTCGTTGTACGGATAGCGCGACTCTATGCTGCGAGGAATCACGATGTGATCGCTCACGCTCACTATCTCGAAGCCCATCTCCTCGCCGCCGCGGGCCAGCGCGGCGAGACTGTCGGGGTTGGCCATCGGCCCGCGCGTGGGCACTCCAAATCCAAACTCCACGATTCACCTCTCTGCCGAAAAGTCCCTTCCCCCTGGCAGGGGGAAGGTTAGGATGGGGGTGACTCCCGCATTTACAAGCGCGCGTGCGGAAAGGACTAAAGGTTACGGGGAATCCTGTTCACCCCGGCCATCTCGTATATGGCGCTCACGGCCATATATTCGTCGTCTCATTTCAACATCACGCGACGCATCTGGTCGTAGTCCGACTGCGCCAGCACGGGCACTCGCGACGACGAAGAGGTGCGTCGTATGCGCCTGAAGGGGGCCGTGAGCCTGGATACGAGCGTCTTGAGCATGTGCGCAAAAAGTCTCTCAGGATTCGTAGGGTGTTCAAACTCGATTGTATTGTTTGAGACTCCGGTGCGTCAACGTGCGGACCCCGTCACCGCCGCGGCTCCATCACGAACCTCCGCAGCACGTCGAAGTACGCATCCCCGCCCAGCACGTGGACGTCGTCGTGCCCCGCGGCCTCCACCACGTGGACGGCCTTGGGCTCGGGCGCGACCTCGTACAGCGCAAGCCCCATGCGATAGGGCACCGTCCTGTCCGCGTCGCCGTGCACGATCAGCACCGGCGACAGCGCGCTCGGAATCTTGGCCAGGTTGTCGTACCGGGCCTTCACAATCACGAACGGAGGCAGAAACCGGGAGATGAGACGATTGGAGACGCGCGCCATCGCCTTTACCGACGTGAACGCCGACTCCACGACCACCGACCGGAACGGCCGCCGCGTCGCCATCTCCACCGCGACCGCGCCGCCCAGCGAGCGTCCGAACAGCACGATTCCCTCGTCGCCCACGCCGCACCTCAGCTTGGCCTGCTCCACCGCCGCCTCGGCGTCCAGGTACAGCCCCGGCTCAGACGGGCTGCCCTCGCTGCGACCGTATCCACGGTAGTCGAACAGAAACACGCTCGCGCCCACGCGGGAGTGCATCAGCGCCAGGTTGTACACGCGGTGGCCTATGTTGCCGGCGTTGCCGTGGAACCACACCACGCACACGTCGCCGTCGCCGGGCACGTACCAGCCGTGCAACTTCACGCCGTCGGACGCCTCGAAGTACACGTCCTCGTAGTCCATGCCCAGGTCCGCGGGCGTGGAATCGAGCGTCCGCGCCGGAAAGTATACAAGCAGTCTGTCGAGCAAGTTCGCCTCACGCGCGGCCAACGCGACAATCGCCGCGCAGCCCAACGCCAGGGCCGCCCACAGGGCAATCCGCCGCGCTCGCCGGCCCAACCGGACGCGGCGCCAGGCAGCCAATAGTAGCGGCATAGCGCCAATTCTAGCAGAGCTTGCCGCGCTGGGGGCTATCGGCTATCATCCACCCATCCTCTTACTCCCTCGCCCAAGACTGGGAGAGGGCTAGGGTGAGGGTTGAGGACAGGGTAGAGAACAACACGCGGTGGGAGGGTGAAAAATGCGCTTGGAAGGCAAGGTCGCTCTGATAACCGGCGCCGCCGCCGGAGTCGAAGGCGAGCTGATGGGCTTCGGCGGCGCGGCGGCGCGGCTGTTCGCCCGCGAGGGCGCCAAGGTCGTCCTCACCGACATCCTGGTGGAGCAGGGCGAGCGGTCCGCCGCCGAGATCCGCGAGATGGGCGGCGACGCCATATTCGTCAAGCTGGACGTCACCAGCGACGAGGACTGGCAGAATGCGATCAAGGCCACGCTGGACGCCTACGGCAGGCTCGACGTGATGGTGAACAACGCCGGCACCGGCGCGCCCGCCACGGTCGAGGACACCACGATCGACATCTGGGACGGCCAGATGGACGTCCACGCCAAGGGCGTCTTCCTGGGAACCAAGTACGCCATTCCCGAAATGCGCAAGGTCGGCGGCGGCTCTATCATCAACACCTCGTCCATCTACGGACTGGTCGGAAGCGTCGGCTCCACCGCCTACCACGCCGCCAAGGGCGCGATCCGCATCTTCTCCAAGGCCGCTGCCATCCAGTACGCCCCCGACAACATACGCGTGAACTCGGTCCACCCCGGCTTCATGCGCACACCGCTGACCAGGCGCCGGTTCGACGATCCCGAACGGGAGGCGGAACTGCTCGCCCGCATACCGATGAACAGAATCGGCGACGCCGACGAGATAGCCTACGGAATCCTCTACCTCGCCTCGGACGAGTCCTCGTTCGTCACCGGCTCCGAGCTCGTCATCGACGGCGGCGTCACGGCGCAGTAGCTTAGTGTCATTCCTGAAAAACAGACTCCAGGTGCTGTACGTGCCTATAGTTGGGGGCTAAGCGTGGCTGACATACTGGTTGCCGGTGGATGCGTGATAACCATGGACCCAGGTCGGAGGGTCATTCAGAACGGCGCGGTGGCGATAGGGGGCGACCGCATACTTGAGGTGGGGTCCAGGGGGGAGGTGGAGGCCAGGCACCAGGCAGGCAGGGTGATAGAGGCAAGCGGCAAGGTGGTGATGCCGGGGCTGATTGACGGCCACGGCCACGCGGGCCACAGCCTGGTGAAGACCTTGGGGGTGGGCCGCCCTGGGGTGTGGGCGGAGACGGCGGATCGCATATACGCCGAAGCCACCGACGAGGAGTACTGGTACGCGGACGCGCTGCTCACATCGTTGGAGCGGCTGAAGTTCGGAGTGACCTCGGGCGTCACCTTCCTGGGCGGCGGGACGATGGTGGTCCGCTCGGATAGTCAGGTATACGGAGAACGGCACTGCGAGGCGGTGGAGCGCATGGGAACGCGGGAGTTCCTGGCAGTGGGGCCGAGCAACGCCCCGTATCCGAGAAGGTACGTGGAATGGGACGGGGAGAAGCGCAGTGAGAGGATGGTGGGTTTCGAGGATTACCTTGCCAGCAGCGAATCGCTGATACAGGGGTGGCATGGAGGGGCGGATGGACGGATGCGGCTGATGGTGATGCTTCCGGTGCACAAACCGGAAGGCGGTCGCGTCGATTCGGGGGAGCTAAAGGCACAGGCAGACGCTGTCAGGTCGTTGACCAGGAAGCACGGGGTGATGTTCGCGCAGGACGGGCACTCCAGGGGCTCGGTGAAGTTCGCGCATGAGCAACTGGGGGTACTGGGGCCGGACGCTTTGCTATCGCACTCCACGGGGCTGACAGACGAGGAGATAGAGATCTGCCGGGAGACGGACACCAAGATTGTGCACAACCCCAGCGCGGTGGCGGCGATAATGGCTCGGTGCCCGGTACCTGAGCTGATAGACGCGGGGGTGACGGTGATACTCGGCTCGGACGGGAACGCCCCGGACAGGGGCTTCGACATGTTCAGGCACATGTTCCAGTGCATGCACTACCAGAGGACGCACTTTCACGATCCGTCATACATGCCTCAGGGCAAGGTGCTGGAGATGGTGACCATTGATTCGGCGAGGGCGCTGGGTGTGGAGAACGATCTGGGGTCGCTGGAGGCGGGCAAGAAGGCAGACCTGATATTGGTCGACATGGAGAAGCCGCATCTCTACCCGTCCAATATGCCAGTGTTCCGCATCACCAACTTTGCCAGCGGGCACGACGTGGATACGGTGATGGTGGACGGGAAGGTGCTGATGGAAGGCCGAGCGGTGAAGAGCGTGAGCGAGTCGGAGGCGCTGGAGGTGGCTCAAAGGGCAACAGAGAGGATGCTGGACAGGGCAGGCGTGAGAGATCTGCTGGAGCTGCCGGACGGATTCTGGGGGAGTAGCAGATACGCAGAGTAGGGGAGAGGGGGCTTGGGGTGGTTATGTGAACCTGGCGCTTCTTGAGGCGAGCCATCATTTCAAAGTTCACTGAGTTCACGGACCAGTGCTTGAAAGTCTGCAACCATCTGCCGCACCGCGCGGCGATTCTTACGAACGAGAGCTTTCAATATTTTTTGAGTATGTAGAGCCTCTTCTCGGCGTAGCACGGGCTCGAACCATACCAACTGTTGATCCTGACCTGCGGTTGTCTTCGTCAAACCGTCTCTAGGTTCACGCCTGCCGCTCCTTGGCAGGCGTGAACCCTTCACTGGTCTTGAGCGGAACGCGCGCCTGTTCCGCTCCGAGCGGAGCCGAGGAATCTAAGGCGCTCGCCGTCGCGCCTCCTACTCGATCGCGAACGCGGCCTGCACCGCCAGCGACAGCTCCAGCTCGCCCGCGCTAAAGCTGGGCGCGGCCCTGGCCTCCATCGCGAACGCCGCGGGTGCCGAGAACGGCGAGGGAACCGCCGGCGCGCCGCCCTCACTCAGGTAGGTCAGGTCGCCCAGCGTCACGCCCGCAAGCTCGGCCATGTGCGCCGCCTTGGCCGCGGCGTCTGCCACCGCCAGCTCCCGCAGCTCACCAAGGCGCGCGTCAGGGTCCTCGACCGTGAACTCCACCGAGTCCACCCTGATGCTGTCGCCGCCCGCCGTGACCACAGCGTCCACCAGCTCCGGCAGGCCCTCCAGGTCCCTCACCTTCACCGTCACCGTGTTCCTCACGTTGTATCCCGTCAGCACCTGCGAGCTGGTGCGGACTCCGTCCACGGTCGTCTCCCTGTAGTCGTACTCCGGACGGATGTTGAACCGGCTGGTCTGAATATCCTTGTCCTCTATGCCGTTCTCCTCGAGCACGGCCACGATGGCTGCCATCGCCTCGGACGCCGCTCCGTTGGCCTCGGCAACCGTCTCGCCCAGGACGTCTACGCCCACCCTGAAGTCCACCAGGTCCGGCTCCACCGACAGCTTGCCCACGCCCGACACCCATATGCCGGTCTGCTGGCCGGACACCTGTTGCGTCATCTGCGTAGTCCGCGGCTCGGTCGCGGGTGCGGCCTGCTGCGCGGCAGCGGGCGCCGGCGCGGGTGTATGGCCCTCATCGTCATCGTCATCGTTGTCACCACAAGCCACGGCCAGCGCAAGCGCGATTGCCAGTACCCCGACGGCGACAATCCACTTCATCTGATTCAATTCACAATCCTCCTGGGTTTTGATAGCCGGACAGGAGCCTTCAGCCTCCGGTTCGAACAACCCCTCTGTTAGATTATACGCGGTGACGGCCAAGAGGGTTCCTCATTGGCGCCCTACCGGAACGACGAAAGGGGCGGGCGTTTGGCGCCCACCCCTTGTCTGTTGCCATACCTCGCGCGCACGAGCGCGCAGTTCACGCTAGCTTTCGGTTGCCTGCACCTCAAGCGGGAACACCATGTTGTTGCCGTAGTTGTGCCCGTCCCACTGATTGGGAAACTCCATCGGCTGCGTCTCGCCCTTGGCGTTGGTCGCCCTGGACATGAGCGTGTGGCCGCCCACGTCGGGCGCTCGCCAGTTGTAGGACCAGCGGTGCCACGAGTAGCCGCTGCGCGGCATCACCTCGGCGTCCTCCCACGTCCGTCCTCCGTCGGCGCTCACCTCCACGCGCGCAATCTCGACTTCGCCCGACCAGGCCGCGCCGCTCACGGTGTACTCCTCGCCCGCTCGCACCGTCTCGCCCGGCATCGGCGCGGTGATGATGGACTTCACCATCATCTCGGTGTGGTACTTGTAGAAGTCCTCCGATTCGGGGCCGGCGATAACCATGTACCGTTCCTTCTGGTACAGCCCCTGGAACTCGTGGTCGATCACGTGTATGCCCACCAGCCACTTCACCGACGTCATGCCGTACCAGCCCGGCACCAGCAGACGCAGCGGGTAGCCGTGCATGGGAGGCAGCGGCTCGCCGTTCATCTCGAACGCCAGCAGCGTGTCCGGGTGCATCGCCTTGTCGACGGGCAGGCTGCGCTCGTACGTAACCTCCGGCGGGTCGCCGTTCACCTCGTCGGGACCGTGGTCGGCGCCCTCGAAGAGCACCTCCACCGCCGAGTCCTTCAGCCCGGCCTTCTCCAGCACGTCGCGCAGCGACACACCGGCCCACTCCGCGTTCCCCATGATGCCGTGACCCTTCAGCTGCTCCATCGCCGCGCGCGTCTTCTTGGCCCAGTACTCCGGCACCATACTGTTGCCGCAGCACTCGAACGTCACCTCGAACCGCTTCAGCGGCAACTCGCGAATGGCGTCGAGCGACAGGCTGAGCGGGCGCTCCACCTCGCCGTCGACGGCCAGCCGGTACGTGTCCGCATCGATGTCCGGCGCGCCCTTCCAGTGGTTGCGGATGTAGAACAGGTCGTTGGGTACGATGTTCCCCTGCATCGCCTCCGGAGGCGTGGCGAATGTACGCTCCCCCACGTTGGTCGGAATGAGCTGCGGCTTCGCGGTAACTATGGTCTGTGCGGTTGCCATTTTCGCTGCGCCTCCTAATCTTCGAGGTATTGCGTGCTGAGATCGTTCGTGGCGTCTATCACCAGCATCGTGGCCGCCACCCACAGGTTGTTGACGACCTTGTGCGGTACGCCCGCGGGCGCCGCCAGCGAATTGCCGGAGCGCACGGTCTGGAATTCGTCGCCGACTATGAACTGCACCGCGCCCGCCGTCACCATGATCACCTGGTCCGTCGGATGCGTGTGCAGCCTGCCGGGGTGGCCCGGATGGACTACCATCTGGCGCACCCGCAGGTCGCTGAGTCCGTGTCTGCTCGACGCAAGCGCGCGTTCGCTTACCCGGTCCACCGGCTGCGGCATCGGCGTTTCACCGTGACTTATGATTGGCATGGCGGCGTTTACCCCCATTCGGGCAACCACGGGGGTTGCCCCTACAGCGTGACAGAACGTAGGGGCGTCTCTTGTCGGCGCCCTGCGTATCCTACAGCCGCTCGTACTTCTCGCCGAGCGCCTCCTCCCAGCGGAGGTAGTTCATCATATCCGCGTAGTTCCGGTCGGGCCCGGACAGCACCACGTCGTTGGGCGACGACATGACGCCCGACAGCCCCAGTTCAACGGGCAGCCCCGCCTCACGCCAGGCGCCCATCCCGCCGTCCAGCACCGAGACGTCCGTGTACCCCATATCCAGCAGCGCCGCCGCCGCTAGCGTCGAGTGCACCCCGTCCAGGCAGGTCACCGTCACCGGCTCGCCCAGCGACGGGGCCAAGTCGCCTACCCACAACTCCAGCCACCCGCGCGGCGCCCAGCGCGAGCCCGGCACGTGACCCTGCGCGAAGTCCTGGCTCGTGTCCACGAACAGCACCGCGTGCGAATCGGCGGCGTCCAGTTCGGCAGCAGACACCGAACGCACCTGAGCGCGCGCCTCGTCCAGACCCAGCGTCCGCAACGGCGCCAGTCCCGTCTCCAGCGAGTGACCCGCCTCCGTCCACGCCGACGTGCCGCCCTCCACGACGTACACCTCGCCAAACCCCATCTGCCGGAACCACGACGCCGTTACCGCCGCGCGCGCAATGCCGTCGCACGCGAACGCCACCGGCGCGTTGTGCACCGTCGCGGCCTCGTCGGAACGCTGCACAGCCTGTCCGCCGGGGAACCAGCGAAAGCCCGGAACGTGGCCCGACTCATGCTCCTCCTGCGTCCGAACGTCGATCAGATACACCGTCTCTCCGCCGCGCCGGTCCATCAGCCCTCGAAGCCCGTCCACGTCGACGAACCGCACGCCGTCCTCGCTCGCCACCCGCCGCGCGTAGGATTCGGCCTCGGCCCGTCCCTCGGCGGAGGGAGCCGGCAGCGCGAAGCGGTCCGCGCCCGTCTCCAACTCATAGCCGGCCAGCACCCACCCGGACGTCCCGTTCTGCAGGCCGAACACGTTGCCCATGCCCATGCGCTGCAGCGTGCGGGTGCCGATGATGCTGCGGGTGCGTCCGGCGCAGTTGACGATGACTGTGGTGTCGTCGCCGCTCTCCCGAACTATGTCGGCGATTCTCAGCGGCAACTCAGCGCCCGGCACGCTGCGGCCGCCGGGAATGCAGAAGCGGTTGTACTCCTCGGGCGTGCGCGTGTCCAGCACCACCAGCTTGTCGCCGCGCTCCATGCGCTCCTGGAGTTCCACGGCGGTGATTTCAGGGACGCCGTTCTCCACCTCCACCCGCTCGCCGAAGTCCTTGCTCGGCACGTTGACGCCCCACTCGGTGGGCAGTTTCTCGGTCACCCAGCGGTTGATGCCGCCGGACAGGTGGGAGACGTCGCTATAGCCCAGCCGCTCCAATGTGTCCGCCGCGAGTTCGGCGCGGCGGGCGTCGTCGTCGCACACGACGACCGGCGTCGCCGCGTGCGGCACAGCGTCGCCAATCTGCGCCTCGAGCAGGCGGCGCGGTATCAGGCTCGCGCCGGGTATGTGCGAGCTGTTGTACTCGCCCGCCTCCCGGACGTCGATAAGCGCGAACTGGGAACTGCCGGACAGCATGTCCCGCAGCGCGCCGGGTGAAACTTGGCCTGGCATTATGTTCTCACCTCCCACCGGTGCGGCTGCTGCCGCGCCCCGCAATGGTTAATCCGAGGCGAAAGCCTTCTAGCCACGCCAGCCTCTGCTCCAAGGAGGATATGCGAGTTTCCAGATGCTCGAAACGGTCATCAATTCGGTCGAAACGAGCGTCGCAAGAGCATCTGACGCCACAAGAGTCGTCATCGTAACGCGCCAATTTGTCCCCCAAGAGAGAGTCTAAGTCCGAGAACCCTCAGTTCGACCAACTCCCTCAGCAGTTGTCGTACCTCGTCGTCATGAACGACTTGGTCTCGCCCGTCTCCAGGTTGAAGCGGCACCGCTCCAGCCCCCGAAGGTCGTCGCCGTACACGTGTATCTCCGGCGTCGGGCGGTCCGTCAGGTTGTCCATCTGGTGAATCTCGTCCACGTCCGGTATGAGCAGCGACACCTCGCCCGGCCGCACGTTGGTGACCCGGTCCCTCTCCAGTATGGCGAAGTCGTCGCGGGAGCGGTCGTCCTTGCGCTGGAAGCGCGTCTCGGTCAGCGTGTTGCCCATCACGCCGATCATGCCCCACGTCTTGTGGTCGTGCGGACCCGTGTGGTCGCCCGGGCCCCATACGACGGTCGTGATCAGCAGCCCGTTCTCCGGGTTATGGTGCAACAGGTACGACCCGTGGTTCGGCCTGGGCCCGATTCCCCTCGGCGTTCGGTACTCTTCGGGAATGCCCTCGGGGTTGTTGATCAGCCTCTCGAGATAAGCCGACCCCTTGTCGAACAGCTTGTCCTGCTCGGGCTGGCTCTCCACGAGCTCCGTCATGTCGTGAATGAAATCTTCGAGTCTGTACTTGGTAAGCGTCACGGAAGACCTCCTTCATTACTAGCTTGGTTGTCCGGCGTCAGTTCGCGAGCAAGGTTTTTTACCAGTATGAAATGTGAGCCTGATTGTAGAACGATAGCACCTATGCGTCAACGGCTTCCGATCCCTTAAGTGGCGAGCCTCTACAGGTTCAGCAAGCTACGGAACTGAGCCTTCAGGCGGTTATAGTAGTTGAATCGTAGATCCTGAACAAAGGGGCTCGAAAATCTGCTGATACTGTATCTGGCATCCAGGCTGTAGTTGTACAGGGTGGAATAAAGGCGTCGCATTCGCCATAGCTCGGGGCTATTCGCAATTGCGTAGCGGCGTTCGCGGTGTGATGCCGGGTGAGTTCCAACGCTGTGATCCAGGTATGCGTCCACATAGTGCAACGCCGAATAGAACAGCGCGACTACCTCCCATTCCTGAAACTGCTCCGCCGACGCAGCGGCGCTCGCTATGGTGTCGCTGAACCGCTCGTTGCGCTCCGCCTTGGCCAGATGGTCGGCCTCACTTGGCATCGGCCTTTTTCCAAAGCAGTAGGCTACCTGCGGGAGCAATCGTCGCCTCACCGTTACATTTCGACTCCATGGTGTTGACGACGCGAAAGTCAAGCAAAGGTTCGCTGATTCTCTCGGTGACTTCCCACTCGAGGTCGTAGATCGGAAACCTTAACTCGGCCTCGAATGGCGGTGCGGAAATGAAGGTCCATACCTCGTGGCTGTTGCCCTCCTGAACGCACCTTACCTCATCGACGTATTCGATTGCGCGAACCCTCTCTACGAAGAGCCCAAGCGCCTCATCGACTCCGATGGCGTCTGCGGACTTCTTCGCCAGGTCACTGGCGGACGGCCTCGATTCGGGGGCAATGCCATGTGAATGGGTCTTGGTCTGTTTCGCTTGCACTTGCCGGTTACCCCTATCCGAATCCGTCTTTCTGATATCGAACAGCTAAAATCTAGAAGGGACTATACTTGGTTGCCAATTCAGCATACCACAGTTTTTGCGCCACCACGCCCCCTCACTCCCCCGGCCGCATCCGCGTGAACGCCACCTCCTCGTCCCACACGCGGGCACCGCCATCCGCCTCCGCCCGAACCAGCAGGTTGCGCACCCACTCCTCGTCGTTGGCCTGCGGATAGTCGCTGCGATAGTGCGAGCCGCGCGACTCCGTTCGCGCCAGCGCGCTCACGCACGTCAGCCGCGCCACGGTCAGGATGCTGCGCACGTTCAGCCACTCCTGCCACGCCGGGTTGAACTCCCGCAGCGGCGGCACCGGCGCGCGCTCGTGCCGTTCCTCCAGCACGTCCAGACCCGCCAGCGCCTCGTTCAGCCCCCGCTCGTCGCGCACCAGCCCCGCCCTTTCCCACATCAGGTCCTCGATCTCGGACCGTATCGCGAACACGTTCTCCCCGCCCTCGGTGCTCATAGGAGCCATCAGCTCGTCGATGGCCTGCTCGATCTGCCCCGACGACAATATTGGCTGCGCGCGCCCGACCACGTACCCCGCCATGGCGTCGCCCGCGATTCCCCCGAACACCGTCGACTCCGCCACGCCGTTGCCGCCCAGCCTGTTCGCGCCGTGTACGCCGCCCGCGTCCTCGCCGCTCACGAACAGCCCATCCAGGTTGCTGAGGCAGTCGGCGTCGATACGCGCGCCGCCCATGTGGAAGTGCGCCGTCGGCGACACCCTCACCGGCCCCCGCGCAAGGTCGTATCCCACCTCCCGGCAGCGGTCCGCCATCCCCGGGAACGTCGCCTCTACGAACTCCGCGCCCAGGTGCGACACGTCCAGCAGCACCGCGCCGTCCGCGGTGCCGCGCCCGGCCTGGATTTCCATGTAGCCAGCCCTGGACACCAAGTCGCGCGTCGACCGCTCCATCCGCTCCGGGTCGTAGCGTTCCATGAACCGCTCGCCGAGAGAGTTGCGCATGTGGCCTCCCGCACCCCGCAGCCCCTCTTCCAGCACCGCACCCGTCAGTACCGAGCTTCCCGCCACCAGACCGGTCGGGTGAAACTGGTACATCTCCATATCCTGCATCACGCAGCCCGCGCGGTAGCACAGCGCCATGCCGTCCCCCGCCTTCTCCAGCGACGGCGCCGCGATGCGGTACATTCGCGCGCCGCCCCCGGCCGCCATCAGCGTGGCCTTCGCCGACACCGCCACGAACCGGCCCGTCCGCACGTCCAGCAGCAGCGCGCCGGACACCCCGGATCCCGCGTCGCCCAGCAGCGCCACCGCGCGGTGCTCGTCCAGCGTCAGCGCGGACGTAGACAGCACCGCGTCCTTGAGACGCGACATGATCTCTATGCCCGTCAGGTCGCCCTTGTGCACCGTGCGGTCGAAAGACTGCCCCGCGAACGCCTTCTGGTAGATGCGCCCGTCCGGCCCCCGGTCGAACAGGCAGCCGTAGCTCTCCAGTTCCACGATGGTCCCCGGAGCGCGATTCACCAGCGTCCACGCCAGCTCCTGGTCGTTGATGAACGCTCCGCCGCGAATCGTGTCCGCGAAGTGCATCTCGATGGAGTCGTTTTCGCTCATAGCGGCGTTGTAGCCGCCCTGCACCATGCGCGTGCAGCCGCTCTGCCCGAACAGCCCCTTCGCCGCTACTCCCACTTTCAGCCGCGGCTCGCGCGCCAGCACGTGCAGCGCCGCCATCAGGCCAGCGCCTCCGCCACCGATGATCAGCACGTCCAGTTCCAGCTCGTCGTACATCATCCGCCCCTTCCGAACAACCGCCTCAGCTTCCGCCCTATCGCCCGCCGCTTGAGCTGCTGGATCGCCAGCGTCGGCGATATGCCCTTCGGACACACCGCCGCGCACTCGAACATCGTGTGACACCGCCACAGCCCGCGCTCGTTCGCCACCGCGTCGAGCGTCTCATCGGCCGACGCGCTGCGTTCGTCCAGGATCGTGAGAAACGCCCGGTTGAGCGCCGCCGGTCCCAGAAACTCCTCGTCCAGTCCCGCCACCGTGCACGCCGAGTAGCACAGCCCGCAGTAGATGCACTCCCGCTGCAGGTCCACCGCCGCGCGCTCCCGCGTCCCCGGATCGACGACCGCGATGCCCGCGCCGCCGGACGTGTCGGGCGCTCCGGGCGAGACCACCCCCACCTTGGCGTGGAACGCGGAAGGGTCTGTAACCAGGTCGCGCACAACCGGCATGTGACGCATCGGCTCCACCCGCGCACCGCCGTCCAGCAAGTCCCGTGCCATCGTCCGGCACGCCAGACCCTCCCTGCCGTTCACCACCACCCCGCACGTGCCGCACATCCCAACGCGGCAGGCGCACCGGAACGCGAGCGTCGGGTCCGCGTTGCGCTGTATCCAGATGAGCCCGTCGAGCAGACTCATGCTCTCGCCCGCGAACGGCACGTCGAAGGACTGCCAGCGGCCCCCCTCTGCCGCGGACGGCGTCCGGCTGACCTCAAGCGTCAGGAGCCTGCCCTGAGCTTGCCGTAGGGTTCGCAGGCTACTCTCCTTGTGTCCCTTCCCCCTCGTTAGGGGAAAGAGCCTGCCCTGAGCTTGTCGAATGGGTTAGGATGGGGGTGTTCTCCTACCCCTCGCGGCCCCGGTAGTCGCGGAACGGCCGGTCGCGCCAGTCCAGCGCGGACTTCAGCCCCTCCGTGTGCGAGCGCCGCGTGAACTCCTTGACAATCGGCGCCTGGTGGGCAACCGCGTCAGTCTCCGCCGCCAGGACCTGCAGCGTGTTGCGGCCCATCAGTTCCATGGCCTTGTTCACGATGCTCTTGTTCGCCGCCAGCAGCTCCCACGGAATCTTGGCCATCGTCCCCGCCAGCGCCTCAACCTCGTCGTCCAGCTCCTCGCACGGCACCGACTTGAGCGCGAAGCCCAGCTCCGCCGCCTTGGCCCCGGACACCGAACCCCCGGTGAGCAGGAACCACTTGGCCCACTGCGGCCCCACCATGTAGGTCCACATATGCGTCGGCGGCGTGCCCATCGAGCGGACCGGTGGGAACCCTATCTGCGCGTCGTCCGCCGCGATGACGATGTCGCAGTGCATCGCCAGGTCCGTGCCGCCCGCGATGCAGTAGCCGTGCACCCCGGCGATGATCGGCTTGCTCAGGTTCAGCAGCGTAGACCAGCGCGCCGGCGTCTGCTTCATCCTGTGCATGTCCCACCGGATGTTCTCGCGCCGCTCCCGCGCCCTCTCCGCCTCCTCCGGCGAGCTCGGCGCCGACGGCGTGATGTCGTAGCCGGCGCTGAACGCCCTGCCGTTCGCCCGCAGCGTCAGCACTCGCACGTCCGGATCGTCGTCGGCCCGCAGCGCGCACTCGATAAGCTCGTCCTGAAGCTGCTGGCTCAGCGCGTTCAGCTTCTCCGGCCGGTCCAGCCTGATCCGCCCAACGCCGCCCGACGCCTCGTACTCGATGAAGTCGTAACCCATGGAAAACACCCTCCGTACTCGCCGCCCAACTGCGGCAGAAACACCACGCCAACGCCCGCCGCGCAACCAGGCGAGAATCGGCGCCATTGTACCACAGGCCTGTGATACTATCCGCAGCGTGCCCACCTCGCACGTGTCGATAGGCAAGCCGCTCATCTCACCATCTGAGTCACATGACAGCCATAAACCCTCAAGCATCACCACGCTCATTCCCCGGCATCAAGACGATCACTTTCGATGCCGACGACACCCTCTGGGACTTCCAGTTCGCGATGAAAAGCGCCCTGGAGTCGACGCTTGCGCAGATTCGCTCCCTCGGGCCGAACGCCGCCGCCGAACAACTGACCATCGAGAAAATGATTGACATAAGGGAACAGGTGGCCAGCGAACTGGGTGAGGGCGTCGTCAGCAACGAAGCCATCCGATATGAGGCGCTTGCCCGAACCCTCGAACACGTGGGCGCTCCGAGCCAGACGGTCGCGGAACAGCTTCTCCGGTCCTACACGGAAGCGCGGTTCTCGCACACCAGGCCCTATCCCGATGTTGAACCCGCTCTGAAAGCGCTGAAGCGCAGATACCGGATTGGCATCATCTCCAACGGCAACAGCTATCCAGAGCGTTGCGGCCTGCCCGACACGTTCGAATTCGTTATCTTTGCCCACGACTGCGGATTCCACAAGCCGGACCGACGCATCTTCGAGCTCGCCCTCTCCACGAGCGATTGCCTGCCCCACGAGGTGCTCCACGTCGGCGACTCGCTCGAAACCGACGTGTTCGGCGCCCAGAATTGCGGGATGCGCAACGTGTGGCTTAACCGGGAGCGAGTCCGCAACGACACCGCCATCGTCCCCGAGCTCGAAGTCCTGGATCTGTACGCCCTGCTCGAGTGTCTCTGACCTAAGCCTTCTCTCTAAGTCCGGTGCCCAGTCAGCTTTGACTCAGACCAAGAACAACCGCCAACAGAGCCCCTGTCGAAGCAGGACCCGGTATGATATGACCCACCATTTGATCAAGTCCGTCCTGTTCGACCTCGACAATACCCTGATAGACCGAGTGACAGCCTTTGGCCGACTTTTCGAGCATTGGTACCACGCATTGCCCGCAGTGAACCGACCGCAAGACAAGGCGGAGTTCGTCTCGCGGATGGCGCGGCGCGGTGACGGCAACGAGCCGATACCCGACATCTACCAGGACATGCTGGATGAGTGGCCGGGAAGTTTTCCGAGCCTGGCCGCGGCAACTAAGGCGCACTTCGACATGATGCCAAAGGTGGTGAGCCTTCACCCCAGGACCGAAGCAATGCTCACGCGCTTCAGATCCCGCGGTGTCCCCGTCGGTGTCGTCACCAACGGCGGCTCCGAAACTCAATGGGGCAAGCTGAGGAACACCGGCATCGCGGCGCTGGTTACCGCCTGCGTGGTCTCCGAGGACTTTGGCGCTCGCAAACCCGACTCCGCCATCTTCCGCCACGCTCTCGAGCTGATTGACGCTGAAGCACACTCCACGCTGTTCGTTGGCGATAATGCTGAAGAAGACATCCTTGGCGCGTCTCGAATGAACATGCGAACCGCCTGGGTTTGCCTGGGCAGATCGTGGGTTTCTGGCCTTCCCCATCCAGATTACGTTCTCGACGCAGTCTGGGAAGCCGAAGGCATCGTTCTTCAGAATCCAAGCACAGAGAGGAGGCAATGATGGACCAAGAGACGCCGCTCTGGTTGATCGTTACCGGACCTCCCGCAGCCGGCAAGACAACTCTTGTCAGACGACTGGCCCAAGACTTGGCCATCCCTCTGTTCGAGAAGGATACAATCAAAGACGTGCTCTATGAGACCCTGGGCTTTGGCGATAAGGCCTGGTCCCGGCAGATCGCGCCAATAGCAATCGACATGTTGTTCTTCACTGCCAATCAGCTCTTGCGGAACGGACTATCAGTCGCGACGGAGAGCAACTTCTACAGGCAGTTTAGCTCAGCGAGGGTTTCGGAGCTCGCGAGCAAAGTCGATGTCAGGATCGTCCAAGTCCACTGCTCCGTTCCTCCAGAAATTCTGGTGAAGCGGAATGCGGCCCGCCTGCACCCTCCCAACTTTCGCCCCAACCATCACGTCATGCCATCGGAAGAGCTGCTGGGAAAGCTCGCATCCGGGACATGGGAGCCGCTGGACGTCCCCTCCAAAGTGATTCGCGTGGACACGTCCGAGTCCCTCGACTATCCAAAACTCCTCCAAGCCATACGCCCTGACCCACCGCCATGCCCACCACCGTCCCCCTCCTGATCATCTCCGGCTCCATGGGCGCCGGCAAAACGACAGTCCTCTCCGAAGCCTCCGACCTCCTGGTCCGGGCCGGCATCCCCCACGCAGCAATCGACCTCGACTGGCTCGCCGTCATGCATCCGCAACAGGACGCCTACGGCCAGCGCCTGGCGTTCGCCAACCTCGCCTCCGTCTGGCCGAACTACGTCGCATCCGGCGTCGAGCGACTCATTGTCGCCAAGGTCGTCGAAAACGAGGACGAGTTCGACCTCTACCGCACCGCCGTCCCCGGCGCCAGTCCTGTCGTATGCCGGCTCACCGCTCCCATAGCTCTCATGCACCAGCGCCTGCGCGTCCGGGAGCCCGGCATGTTCCAGGACCAGGCCATCGCCCGCTCGACGGAGCTCGACGGCATCCTCGAGAGCGCGGCCATCGAGGACTTCACCGTCGACAACGGTCCCGGCCGCCACGTCGCCGACGTAGCCCGCGAGATGCTCACCCGCGCGGGTTGGCTCTAGCCCACCTCGGCAACCACAATTTTGATGCCACACGTCCATTGACAAACCCGCACATCCGTGCTACTATCTCCACATGCCAACCTTAACAACCGAAGCGCCCCCGTCGCACGTCCGGCTGATCCCGCGAGACGCCCAGTCCCGTTTCGCCCCCGAACCCATGGAATTCCTGCCGGGAAAGCCCGGATTCGTGACAGTTCGAACGCAGAGACTCGCTACTTCGTTACAGGCCCCAGCTACGAAAAGCACAAAATGGAACACTTCCGGCAAACCTTTACTTTGTACCGCGCTCCGGCGGCGCTACTAGGAGACTCGAATGAGACCAGCGTACATAGCGGCGGGCGGAGTTTTCTTGGCAATTGTAGCGATTGCCCTGCTGGTGGTTGTGCTTAACCGCCCCGGCAATCCCCCCTGGACTGACAACTGCATCGACGAAAGGAGCAATTTTATGCCTGAAGACGCAGCGACCCAAAGGCCATCCGACGACTACATGCAGGCGGTGTTGGAGAAGTACGAAGACCTCCTGTGGGACTTCCCGCACTCTCAGGGGTTTTATGCGGGAGACTTCTACGATGCGGAATACAATGAAATCGATGGCTACGGTATAACCGTCAAGGTCTTGGAGCTGACCGACCAGAGCACCCTGCCGGAAGAGCAGCGCATACCTGCCTGTCTTGACGGCGTACCCGTGCGGTTCTTGAAGGTCGGGCTGACCGAAGCGTTGGGAGGGTAACTGATGGCAAGACCGCTAGACCGCCACAGGCCACTACTGAGCGGCATCGGGATAACCAGCCGTGCCGGAACCACTCCGCAGAATCACACGTTTGTTGACGGTGGAACCCTGACGGGTCTGGCGACAAGCAAGGCAGACGCCAACAAGTTGATGCTGGTGACGGCCCTGCACGTCATGGCGGGGGTGGATTCCAACAGAAACTTCCGCAACCCGTCCGGCAACGAAAAGATGTTTCAGGGCGGAGACCGATGGCTGTTAAAGGTGGGCGAGGACATAGTGTGGGAACCCATATCGTTGACTTCTCCCAACACCATCGACGCTGCCGCTGTGGTGTTCGACCAGAGCGCAACCGTAGGCGGTGCGCGCTTTCAGATCCACGACGTACCGAGCCACACGGGGCAACGCATCATAAGTGGCACAAAAGACCCCGTGAAAAACATGGCGGTGGTTATGGTGGGTTCCAGGTCCACAGAGCGCACCGGCAAAGTTACGGTCGCTCAGGACCGGACTAGGGCTAACGGGGCCTCGTTCCGAAACGTCGCCCAAGTGAATTGGAACAGGTCGATCACCAATGGAGACTCCGGTTCGCCCGTTCTCGTCGAGACCAGCCCAGGTTCGGGCATCTTCCGAATGGTGGGGATACTGATTCTGCAAGATGTTGCTAACTTGCAGAATGGATACGTGTGTCTCGCGTCCACCGTCGAGGACGAGCTTGGCCTGGTGTTCGGAGAGCAACTTCCTGTGCTCGACCAGAAAGAGCAGAGCGACTTCGATTCCAAGCACTACGGGGTCACGACATGGCAACCCATCGCGGACTTCGCGGGCAACTCTCTCAGCTTGGATTCGACCAGTAAGGCGGATAAGAGCTGGGAGAGCGGCGACATACCCGCTACCGGTACAACCCATCCCTGGTGGAAGCTGGAGATTGGCACGTCCGGCGCAACCCTCACCGTGCGCGGCGGTCCCGACGCCCGTTCGGGATTCACCGCTGGCAGCAAGTGGGGATTCAGGCTGTACGTCAAGCGCGAATCGGACGGCATCTGGCGACGTGTGCTGTCAGGCGAGAATGAGCTGATAGCGGCTGGCTTTCTGTCGGGCGCTGACCGGAAGCCGGTCGTCGAGGCCAGTTTCACCATCCCGCTCAGCCAGGCGGAGGCCAACAAGTACGGAGAATACTTCGAGGACTACCGGAAGGAAGACTTCGAGGTCAGGATCGACACCGCACCGCTCAACCACGCTCCCCGCGCGGTCGTAGAGGTCAAGCCTTCTACCATCAACGTCGGTGTCGATGTGACGCTGGACGGCAGCGACAGCTCCGATCCCGATGGCGGCGTGCTTGTTTACGAGTGGGAGCAAGTCACCGCGCAAGGCGAGACGGCCCTGACGCTGACAGGCGCGGCAACGTCGATAGCGAAATTCACAGCCCCGTCAGATCAGACGACCCTGACGTTCAAGCTGAAAATCACCGATGCAGGGGGGAGAACCGACGAGGCCACCGTGCACGTCCCCGTCTACCCGGATGGCGTGGAGTCCTTCGATGAGGTGAGCGGAAGTGTAGAACGCGCCGGAACCTGGACCAGCGATGTTCTGTCGGTCCACCGCAGAACGCCGCGCGGCGTTCATTATGCGAGGTACTACGTTTTCAAGCTGGCAAAGCGGTCGCGCGTTATGCTGACGGTGGCGTCTTCGCTCGACTCCTACATGGTGTTGCTGCGGGGAGCCGATACGAACGGAGCGGTGATCGAGCATAACGACGATTACGGCTTGGGCATTTCGGGTCATTCCCGCATAACGCGCGAGCTTCCTGCCGGGGAGTACACCATCGAGGCAACCACAAACCGCGCGCTGACCATCGGATCGTTCAACACCTACATCCAGGTCTTGAGTCCCGACGCGACGCTGAGCGGGTTGGCGCTAAACCAGAGCGCCTACCTGTCGCCCGCGTTCGCCTCCGCCACAAGTTACTACACCACAAGGGTGCAGCGCCAAGCCGATACCCTGCGGGTTACGCCCACCACAACGCACCAATACGCCACGGTAACGGTCAACGGCAAGGCGGTACGACGCGGGCAACAAAGCGATCCAATTGCCCTCTCGGTTGGGGTCAACACGATCACTATAGTTGTGACGGCGGAGGACGGGCATACCACCAAGACGTACACCATAAAGGCGACGCGCGCCACAACAGACGCGCCCATAGCGCCACCAGCGCCGCCAATATCGCCCGACACGCCTAAGAAACCCGCTCCTGGGCGTTCAGGGCCCACGCCGCCCGTAACGCCACCCCTGCCGCCCGTGCCGCCGCCAACCGAGAAAAAACCCTATGGCCCCTGGAAGGAAACCGGCAAGATTCGCGGCGGCGGCGAAATGTGGGAGCGCGAAGAGAAGCGCACCCGCACCGACGGTACCGACCCACAGTTCCAGTGGGTTGACGGCGATCCGCCACCCTGGACCGAATGGAAAGACACCGGCAGGACGCAAGGGACTGGGCAAGAACAGAAGAAAGAGCAGAAACGCCACCGCGAGGGGTTCCCATCAGAGAGCGAAACCCGCTGGTGGCCAGCGCCCGACCCCACAACCATCCCTACGCCGCCGAGGCCCGAGCCGCCCAAACCAGTACCCGAAACATGGGGGCCGTGGAGTTCCTGGCGGAACACCGGCAATGTTAGCGGCTCCGGACGCGAGCGCGAAGTGGAGCGGGAGCGGACGCGCACCAGCAACAAGGGCAACACGCAGCGGGAAACCACCTGGATACCCGACCCCGTAGAGCCGCCCGAAACCTGGGGCGAATGGAGCGATTGGACCGACACGGGCAGTAGGCGCAGCGGCGACGGCGACTACGGGGAGAAGGAGCAAAGCAGGACGCGGACGAGCAGCCGCGGAAGACAGCAGACCCAAAGGCGCTGGGTGACGGATGAGTAGATCCGCCAATTGCCTTATCAGCGCCCAAGTGGTACAATCCATCGGAGTTATCAACCACCCTTACGCCAACAAACAACCCCGCCTCGGAGCGCGAACGAACGCCCGGGCGACACCAAAACCGCAACCAAATCACCCATATCGAGGGACCCAGGAGAAGGGTTTGGACAAGGCTGAGAAACAGGCCGTAATCGAAGAGTACCGTACTCACGAAAACGACACCGGTTCCGCTGAACTTCAGGTAGCGCTGCTGACGAAACGTATTACCGAGTTGACTCAGCACCTCAGGATACACAACCACGACGAGTCAACCCGCCGAGGACTGCTAAAGATGGTGGGGCGTCGCCGCAGGTTACTCCGCTATCTCAACAGGGAAGACGTAAGCCGCTACCGGGCTCTCATTGCCAGGCTTGGGCTGAGAAGATAGCTCCGATTGACTCGGAGCTTTCTTTCTATCTGCCGGGTTCCCCACCACCGCTAGGAGGTACCGTACTCTCATGTCGTTCAGCTTTAGCCGGCAAATCGGCGCTGAAACAATCACCCTGGAGGGCGGCAAGCTGGCCCAGAAGGCCAACGGCTCCGTCCTCGTTCGATCCGGCGACTGCGTCATACTCGCAACCGCCACAATGAGCAGACCCCGGGAAGGCATCGACTTCTTCCCGCTCACAATCGAGTTCGAGGAGCGCCTCTACGCCAGGGGCAAGATCCCCGGCAGTTTCTTCCGCCGCGAGGGGCGACCCAGCACCCACGGCATTCTCATAGCCAGGCTCACCGACCGGCCCCTGCGACCGCTCTTCCCCAAGGGATTCCGCAACGAAGTCCAGGTCATACTCACGCCGCTCTCCATCGACCAGGAAACCCCCCTGGACGTCCTCTGCCTCATGGGCGCGTCCGCGGCCCTGTCGGTCTCCGACATCCCCTTCGAGGGCCCCGTCGGCGTCACCCGCATGGGCTACGTCAACGGCCGATTCGTGGTCAACCCCACCTATAGCCAGCTCGAAGCCAGCACCCTCGACATCATCGTCGCGGGCACCCGGGACGGCGTCGTTATGATCGAGGCCGGCGTGACCGAGATGCCCGAAGACCTGGTGTATGAGGCCATCGACCGCGCCCAGCAGACCAACCAGGAGGTGATCGACCTCCAGGAAGAGGCCGCCTGCGAGTTCGGCAAGCCCAAGCTGGGCTACGACTCCAAGCTCCACCCCGAAAGCCTGGACGACTGGATGGCCGAGAACGCCCATGAGCGCCTCTACTCGCTGCTACGCTCCACCGACGGCGACGAGCAGGACGAGGGGATCGCCGCTCTCCGCGAGGAGCTGGCCGGCCAGCTTGCGGACGACTACGACCGCGGCGACGTGTCCAGCGCCTTCGAGGTAGCCGAGGAAGAGGCCCTCCGCCGCGTCATCCTGGACGACAGCAAGCGCCCCGACGGCCGCGGCCTGAGGGAGATTCGCCCCATCTCGTCCGAGGTGAGCCTGCTGCCCCGCACACACGGCACCGGCCTGTTCACCCGCGGCGAGACCCAGGTGCTGGGCGTGGTCACTCTCGGCTCCGTCGGCGACGCGCAGAAGCTCGACACCCTCAGCCCCGAGGACACCAAGCGCTTCCTGCTCCACTACAACTTCCCGCCATACTCCACCGGCGAGGCCCGCCGTGTAGGCTCGCCCGGACGCCGTGAGATCGGCCACGGCGCCCTCGCCGAACGCGCCCTCTCGTCGGTTCTGCCCTCCGAGGACGACTTCCCGTACACCATCAGGATCGTCACCGAGGTGCTCAGCTCCAACGGCAGCACCTCCATGGGCAGCGTCTGCGCCGGCACCCTGGCCCTCATGGACGCCGGTATTCCCATCAAGGCCCCGGTCGCCGGCATCTCCGTCGGCCTCGTCACCGGCGACGATGGGCGCTACGTCACCCTCACCGACATCCAGGGCAAGGAAGACCACATCGGCGACATGGACTTCAAGGTGGCCGGCACCGCCGACGGCATCACCGCCATCCAGCTCGACATCAAGCTGAAGAGCATCAGCCTGGACGTCTGCCGCGACGCCCTCGAACAGGCCAAGGAGGCGCGGCTGCATATCCTGGAGCGCATCTCCGAGACCCTGTCCGAGAGCCGCCCCGAGCTCAGCCCGCACGCCCCGCGCGTGCTCCAGGTCCGCATACCCGTCGATAAGATCGGAGCCGTCATAGGCCCGAGCGGCAAGACCATACGCGGCATCGTCGAGGCCACCGGCGCGACCGTCGACGTCTCGGACGACGGCACCGTGGTGATCGGCTCGGCAGACGGGGACTCCGCGGCCAAGGCCGTGCAGATGGTCGAAGACCTCACCCGAGAGGTGAAAGTCGGGGACATCTACACCGGCAAGGTCGTGAGACTCATGAACTTCGGCGCCTTCGTCGAAATCCTGCCCGGCAAGGACGGCCTCGTCCACATCAGCGAGCTGTCCGAGCACCACGTGGCCCAGGTCGAAGACGAAGTAGACATCGGCGACGAGATCACCGTCGTGGTCCGCGAGATAGACTCGATGGGCCGCATCAACCTCTCTCGCAAGGCGCTGCTCCTGGGCGAGGAGTTCGACCCCGACGCCCAGCCGGCCATGGCCCGCGGCGGCGGAGGCGGACGAGACCGCGACCGTGGAGGCTACCGCCCGCAGGGCCGCAGGTCCAACGGCGGACGCGGCGGATACCGCCAGGGCGGCGGTGGCGGCGATCGCCGAGGCGGACGTGGCGGCCCCCGCGGCGGCGGCGGACGCGGCGGCCCCCGAAGAGGCTAGCCACCACTAGGTCCCTTCCCCCTCGCCCTCAACCGTCGTTCCGGCCCCCGAGCCGGAATCCGGGGGCGGGTGGGGGGTGAGAGGCCCTGCCCTCGTCAAGTCCCTTCCCCCTCGCCCTCAACCGTCGTTCCGGCCCCCGAGCCGGAATCCAGGGGCGGGTGGGGGGTGAAAGGCCTCGCCACCCTCAACTCATCGCGTTCAGCAGCTTCCGCAGCCCCTCGTTCTCCGCCTCGAGCCGCGCGATCTTAGACTCCGCCTCCTGCAGCCGGTCAAGCAAGTTAAGCAGCACCTCGACGCCCGCCAGGTTCACCCCCAGGTCGTCCATCAGCCGCCGTATGCGGCGCACCCTGTCAAGATCGTTGTGGGAGTACACCCGCTGGTTCCCCCTGGTGCGCTGCGGCTTCACCAGCCCCAGCCGCTCGTAGTAGCGCAGCGTCTGCGCCTGCACTTCGAGCATCTGCGCCGCCACGCTGATTATGAATACCGGCTCGTCCCGGCCGAACATATCTGCCATCGCCCTAACCCTTACTCGCCTGAATCTCCCGCAGCCTCTCGAACAGCTCCCGCTCGTCGTCGGTCACGCTCTCAGGCATCCGCGGCCGGACTATCGCGTACAGGTCGCCCCGCTTCCCCGGCTCCCCGAGCCTGGGCATCCCCTGGCCCGACAGCCGGATGCGCTGCCCGTTCTGCGACTCCGGGGGTATCCGCAGCCGCAGCCGGCCGCCCAGTGTCCGCAGGTCGATCTCGCCGCCCAGCACCGTGTCCGCCAGCGGCACCGGCGCGTCCACCTCGAGGTCGCTCCCCTTGCGCCTGAACCGCGTGTGCGGCGACACCGTGACGTTCAGGTAGAGCTCGGCGCCGGAGTCGAGCGAGATGCGCACCACTGACCCGTTGTCCACGCCCGGCGGTATGCTCGCCTCGATCCGCCTGGACCCGCCGCCGTCCGGCGCGAACACCCGCCGCTTGGTGCCCGCGAACGCCTCCTCCAGCGACACGGTCACCGCGGCGTTGGCCCGCTGCCTGCCCCGCGGCCTCTCCCGTCCGCCGCTACCAAAGAGATCGCCGAGCCCGCCGAAGATGTCCCCGAATTCGAAGTCCGCGCCCGCGCCACCGGGTGACTGGCCGCCGGTCGTCCAGGTGTACGTGCGAGGACCGCCCCGGGACCGCTGCGCCTCGATGTCGTCGGCCTGCCGCCACATGTCGCCGTACCGGTCGTACTTCTTGCGGCTGTCCGCGTCGGACAACACCTCGTACGCCTCATTGATCTTCTTGAACTGGCGCTCGGCCTCCTCGTCGTTCGGATTCAGGTCCGGATGATGCTGGCGCGCCAGCCGCCGGTACGCCTGCCGAATGTCCTTCTCGCTCGCATTCTTCGACACGCCCAGCGTTTCATAATAGGTCGCCATCGCTGCCTCGGCACGAAAGGGGATTACACCCCAAGTCTAGCATAGGTCAAATGCAGGCACAACAAATCTTATAGCAGTCATTATATCTCTATTGACATTGATAGAGTGCATACATATAATAGTATCTGTCAGAAGTGAACGTGCTTCGCTGGAAATCAAGAACATCAAACACTTGGAGGTAACGAGTATGACCATGCAGCGTTGGGACCCGTTCGGCGAGCTGAAGCAGATGCAGGACACGATGAACCGGATCTGGAGGGGCTACCAGGGCCCCGCCGAGAGCGGCGGATTCGAGGCCTGGGCCGTACCTCTGGACGTGGTGAGGAAGGGCGACGACATCGAGGTCCGGGCGTCCGTGCCGGGCGTCGCCCCCGGCGACATCCAGATCACCGTGGAGAACGACGTGCTCACCATCCGGGGCCAGACGGAGTCCGAGAACGAGAAGTCGGAGGGCGACTTTCTCATGCGAGAGCGCAGGAGCGGCAGCTTCCACCGCGCGCTCCGGCTGCCCGACACGGTCGACGTGGACAGGGCGGAGACCAGCTACGACAACGGTGTCGTGACGATCAACTTCCCCAAGCTGGAGTCCAAGAAGGCCAAGAAGCTCTCGCTGACGGTCGGCTAGCCCGACCGGCGGCGAATCGGCGGGGGCGGTCCCATACGGGGCTGCCCCCGTTTGGCGTCCGGTGGCAGGGCCTACACCGCCGCCGCCTGCGGCGACTCCGCGGCCGTCACGCCCACCATGCTGTCGCGCGTCACCAACGCCGCCAACTCCTCCTCGCTCATGCCCTCACTGCCGGCGGGACGCGCCGGCAGCACAAGGTAGCGCAGGTCGGCGGTGCTGTCCAGCACGCGCACCTCCACGCCGTCGGCGGGCGTGAAGCCGAACTCGGACATCACCGCGCGCGGCTCCCTGACGGCCCTGGACCGGTACGCCAGGCTCTTGTACCAGTCCGGGGGAGGCCCCAGCAGCGTGGTGGGATAGCACGAGCACAGCGTGCACAC
>DAOUJZ010000049.1:0-17826 GCA_034421955.1 Dehalococcoidia bacterium
CTGGGCGTCTACGACGTGGTCGTGGGCATCAACCTGCTCCGCGAAGGCATCGACCTTCCCGAGGTCAGCCTCGTGGCCATACTGGACGCCGACAAGGAGGGCTACCTGCGCTCCTGGACCGCGCTCATACAGACAATTGGCCGCGCCGCGAGACACGTGGACGGGCAGGTGATTATGTACGCCGACGCCGTCACGGTCTCGATGAAGCGCGCCATCGACGAAACCAACCGCCGCCGGCAGATTCAGGACATCTACAACCGCGAGAACGGCATTACGCCACAGGGCATTCGCAAGACGGTGCACGACATCACCGAGCGGGTCAGGGCGCTCGCAGAGACCAGGGCTCCCTATGTCACCAAGGATGATATGCCCAGGGACGACATTTTGCGGCTCATCAAGGACCTGGAGGCGCAGATGAAGGCCGCGGCGCGCAACCTGGAATTCGAGAAGGCGGCGCTGTTGAGAGACCAGATTGTTGATCTCCGCAAGGCCATCGCCTGACAGCGCCTTCTCACGCCTTCGCGCGGCGAGCGGTCGTGCGCTTCCCGCCGGTCTCGCACTACTCGCCCTCTCCCTGACGCTGGCCTCGCTGTCTCTGGCCTGCTCCGGAACTTACGAGCCGGGAGAGGCCCTGCTGCCGGAAGGCATGGCGCAGGCGGTGGTACCGAACATTGCCACCGAAAGCTACGTTTACGTCAACCCCGGCGGATCTATCGTGCTGACTCTCGATTCATTCGGACCCAGCGGCACCGCCTTCACTCCGGGCGCGCAGCCGGATTCCCAGCTACGGGCAAGCGGCGTCACGCTGTTCGTCGGCAGGTCGCCCGACGGATTTGGCGGCATATTCGATTTCTACGAGGCCGCGGACGCCGTCAACGCGCTGGTCGCATTTCGCCTCGGCACCAACCCACAGCGAAGCTGGGCCGACGGCAACTCCCGCAGGCTCAGAATCGCCGCGGGTGAGCCGGCATGGGTTCAGTCGGTGGGAAACGCTTCGAGCCTGTCAACACACGTCACTGCGGAGCACCACCCTTCGCTGCCCTGGGACCTCGTGACCAACCTACCGGCGCGGCCTCCCTCGCGGCCCGTGGCGGCGGGCATCGCCAGGGTCGGCGACGGCCTCGCCGGCGCGGTCTACAACTCGGTGGACCTCGACCTGACCGACATCGACACCGCGTTCGCCCTTCTGCGCGTGGACCTGGTAGGGTTTGCGATATACGCGGACGAAGACCCGCTCGTGCTGCCGGAGCGGCTCGACAGGCAGGCTCTTGAAGACAACGCCTACGGTGTGCTGATGGTAAGCAGGTCCGACTTTTCGGGAGTTATGGTGGCATTCATGCTCGGGGTCGTCTCCGACAGGGCGGAGTTGGAGACGATCCCAATCGCCAACACCAACGCCCGCTACGGCACCATCGACGGGCTCCACATGCTGCTGAAGAACAGGGGAAACCTGGTGTTCGCCGCGCTTTCGTCAGACAGGCAGAACGCCATCGACCTCATACTCAGCGCGATCGACGAATAGACATCCCCTCAACTCAGGGACCGGCTCACACGTGCTGGTCGACCAGGATGGGGTTGCCGTCAGGGTCTATCGCCACGAAGCTCCCCGGGCCGGAGCCTGACTCGTCCGCCTCGGCGGCGAACTCGACGCCCTCCGCCCTCAGGCGCCCCTGTAGCTCGCGCACGTCGGTGAACTCCTCCACCGGGTTGGCGTGCTTGTCCCAACCTGGGTTGAACGTGAGTATGTTGGTCTCGAACATGCCCTGGAACAGGCCGATGGTGTGGTCGCCGTTGCGGAGGATCTGCCAATTCTGGGAAAGGTCGCCTCCGACGACCTCGAAGCCGAACTTTGCGTAAAACTCCCTGGACACGGCCAAGTCCTTCACCGCAAGACTGACCGAAAAAGCTCCCAGGTCCATGTCTGTCACTCCACCTGGCCCGTCAGTGGTGTCCGCCGTGGCCGTGGTGATCGTCATGCCCACCGTGGCCGTGGTGGCCGTGCCCGCCGTCACCGTGGTGGCCGTGGTGCCCACCATGGTCGCCGTGGCCGTGGTGACCATGGCGATCGTCGTGCGACGGCTGCGTCGATGGCAGGGGAACGAACGCGAGAATCACAACGGCCGCCGCATACAACGCCGCCGTGTAGTAGAAGAGGTAGTCGGCCTCGATGGAGTACAGCCAAGACGCGATCACCGGCGAGGCCGCGCTGAAGATGAAGCGCGACGTCGACAGCAGGCCGAGCGTAGTCGCCGCCGTGCCCTCCCGTACGATATCGATAGCAGCCGCCGTCAGTATGGGCTGGTCGCTGTACAGGAACAGGCCGAGCGCCGCCAGCAGCACCGACATTACGATCACTGTGTTGCCCAGCGGCGCCATGAGCAGCGTTATGACGCCGAGCGCGACCAGGCCGGGAATCAGAATCAGCTTACGGCCGAAGCGGTCCGACAGGTAGCCGGTCACGGGGCTGGCGAAGATGCCAACGAACACCAGCAGCCCGATCAGCCCGCCCCGCAAGGCCAGATTCTCGAAGCTGCTGCCGTCCTCGCCCTCCGCGATCAGTCCGAGTTCATCCGCCAGGTACAGCGGTAGCACGGTCACGAAGCCGAGGTAGGCCATGCCTCTCAGTCCCGCGACCATCACGATGCCCCACACGCGCGCGTTGCGCACAATGAGCCTCGTCTCGGCCATCTGGGACCGCAACGCGCTCCCGGTCTGGGCCTCCGCTGCTGCCTGGGCCCGGTGACCGATGTCGCGGAACGCCCAGAACACCAGGAAGGCGAGGAAGATGGGCACGACGGCGTAGATGCTGATGATCGCCTGCCAGCTCAGCGCTACGAGAAGGATGCCCGTCAGCGGTGGGCCGATGACGTCGCCGACGTTTCCGCCGACGCCGTGGAAAGACAGCACAGACCCGCGCCGCTCCCTGAAGTGGGAGGACAGCGCGGCCATCGCCGGCAGGTGCCACACCGACGCGGCCAGGCCCACTATCGCCATGCCGAACAGAAGCAGCGCGAACCCCGCTGGGTTGAGTTCCCTGGAGCCCGCCTCCGCGGCGTCGGCCGCCTGGGTCACCCACGACGCCCCTGGCACGAGCCAGCCCGCGCTCGCCATCAGCAGCCAGCCGATGCCGAACAACGCCATGCACGCCGCCATCACCCAGCCCCAGTAGCGGCGGAGCGCGTCGGTGAGGACGCCGCCGGGCAGGGCAACCACGCCGGAGACCACCTCCCTGGTGGACTGGATGCTGGCCACGGCCACGCTGCTGCCGCCCAGCAGCAGGTCGCGCACCTCGGGCAGCACCACGATGAAGCTCTGGGCAATCCAGTGGAAGACGCCGTGACCGCTCGTCAGGCCGCCGATGATGAAGGCGGCCCTGCGCCTGATTCCGGTCCGCCCTTCGACTACGGCGGCCGGCGCTCCGTGATCGTGGTGACTATGTGCCACAGAATCCTACTCCAACGCTGGGCGTCCGCTTGGTGCTAGGAAGATTCGACTCCACTCGCGAACCCGAGCACTACGGCAAAGATGATGTAGAGCACCGCATAGGGGATGAACGAAATCAACACGACGAAGAACGCACGCCAGGTGGACGTGTAGTCCAGGCACTGGCGCACGGCGATGACCATGCACACTAACTGCCAGATCAGCGACAGAAGCCCGATCAACCCACCAACAAATGGCACGAAGACGAATATCCGGAAGATGCCCGGGGCCTGGGCGAAGCCCGTACCTCTCGCCAGCTGTCCCCAGTCGGCAACTGTGTCGGGAGTCTTCAGAACGGTTGAGCCTACAATCCATGTGACGAGAGCCCAGAGAGCCCAACCTATGATTCCCATCACGATGCCGAACAAGAGGCCCACCACATCGGCGGACCCGTTGTCCGAAATCACGCTTTGCAACAGCGCCCCGACACCGGTGCAGAGTGAAACGATGACCACTACGATCATCGCCTGAAGGGTTGCGCTGCGGTCGTCCTCCACGTCCTCGTAGGTGTTGACGTCCATCCTCATTGCGCCCAACATCCTGGCAAACATCTGCTCTTCTCCTGCGATTAAAGGGTTTCGTTCCGCCTCCGTGTTTCCCTGCCAGATCATTGGAACCACGGCCCCATCTGGCAGCGGAACTGCCGGCCAAAGATTAACACAATCTTGACATATCCGGTAGACGCTGGTATTCCGCGGGACCTATCATCCCATATGGCGTCCACGAGCCAAAATTGACCTCTTGCTAGGCGCGTCTTATAATGTGGCCTGCCAAGCAATCCCGCGCCCGTCGCCCGCCGCGACGGGGTGCACATCCAGTACGCGAGGAGTAAGAGCAGCGATGGTACACCAACAAGCGGCCCTGTTAAGGCCCGAAACCCTGATAGAGCAGTTCAAGGCCAACGGCGTAACCCACATAGTTACGATCCCGGACAGCGAGACGAACTACCTCTACGAGCTTATGGAGCAGCAGTCCTGGCTCGACGTAATACCCACCTGCCGAGAGGGCGAGACCATGGCGATCTCGCTGGGCCTGCTGGTCGGCGGCAAGGTGCCCGTGTGCCTCATCCAGAACACCGGCATGCTCGAGTCCGGCGACTCGATACGGGGCATGGCGCTGGACGCCGGCTTTCCGATGGTGATGATCATCGGCTACCGGGGCTGGACGCGCCACGGGATTACGCCAGACACCGTTGCCAAGTACACCGAGCCGTTCCTGCACGCCTTCCGCATCAACTACTACCTCGTGGAGCAGGACGATGACGCGGAGCGCATCACCACGGCGTTCGAGGAGGCAAAGAGGACCCAGCGACCGGTGGTGGTGCTCATAGGCGACGAGTACCACGGATTCAACCGCTAGCCCGTGTAGCGAACAACCCAACCTGAACTGCCCCAGCGGCGGGGCGTACCAGTCCCGCCGACGAGGACAGAACCCGGAGGAAACAAGAGATGATCGAAGCATCCGACGTGTTCAAGACTTTCAAGGACCACCGCGGCAAGGCCATCGTGATACCCACGGGCACCGCGGGCAGGCACTGGATGGACTACAGCGAGGACACCGACAGGGACATCGGCCTCGGCGGAGCCATGGGGCATACGACGTCCGCCGCGCTGGGCCTGGCGCTTTCGCTCCCCGATGAGAAGATTGCCCTTTTCGACTCCGAGGGTTCGCTGTTGATGAACCTGGGCATCCTCGCCACCATCGCCGGCAAGAAGCCGGAGAACTTCGTCCACTTCCTATTAGACAATGGCTGCTACGCCACAACCGGCGGACAGCCCGTGCCGAACTCCGACGACATCGACTACGCCGGAATGGCGAAGGGCGCCGGCTACGCCTCGACCTACCACTTCGACGACCTCGAGGAGTTCGCCACGAGCGTCGAGTCGATCATGGCGGAGGCCGGCCCGGTGTTCGTCTCGCTGAAGATCGTCCCTGAGGTAGAAAACGAGCCTATCGGGCGAAGGGTCCGCAGGCCCACCAAGCCGCGAGGGCAGGCCATCGCCGACCTGCGCGCAGCCGTCGGCCTGACCGACTAGGACTCGACACAGTTCCCACGTGTGTGGCCGCAGGCCGGTCCGTTACGCCTTGAGCCTTCCGAGTTGAGGTGACTCTGGGCGTCAGTGACCGGGCGCGGCCACGCTTCTTTTACGGATGGGTCGTGGTGGGAGCCGCTTTCGTCTCCCACTTCATCAACTACGGCGTTCTCGTCGTCTCATTCGGCATCTTCTTCCCCTTCATGGTGGCCACCCTCGGATGGGGCCGTGGCCTGCTGGCCAGCGTGACCTTCGTCTCCCGCGTCGCCTCGGCCGCCGGAGCGCCCTTGGTCGGGCGCGCCATCGACCGGCACGGGCCGCGCCCTTACCTGTTGATCGGCGGCGCTGCAATGGCGGTCGGCGCGGTGCTCGTCTCGCTCACGTCGCAGCCCTGGCAGATGTTCGCGGCGTACGGAGTGCTGATGGCCTTGGGCGGTCTCGCACTCGGCCCGCTCGGTGCCGATTCCACTGTCGCGCGGTGGTTCATCCGAAGGCGGGGCAGGGCGCTCGCGTTCTCCACAATGGGAATGTCCTCCGCGGGCGTCGTCCTGCCGCTCCCGCTGACGCTGCTCATAGACGGTGCCGGCTGGCGGCGGGCGTGGGTAGCGCTTGGCGCTTTCGTGCTGCTGCTCACGCTCGTTGTGTCGCCGCTCATGCGAAAGCGGCCCGAGGACTACGGCATGCGCCCCGACGGGGAAGCCGGCGACGGGGAAGGTGCCGTAGGCACGCGCCCCGCCGTGGAGGAGGTGTCGCTGACGGCCAGGGAGGCCATGCGGACTCCCGCATTCTGGCTGCTGCTTATCAGCACCAACTTCGCCGGATTCGCCATCAGCGGCGTCAACCTGCACATCTTCTCGTACATCACCGACCGGCAGATCGACCCCGGTCAGGCCGCGATGGTGATAACCTACCTCTACTTCCTGCAGTCAGTCGCCAAGCCTCTGTGGGGATTCGCCGCCGAGCGCATGCACGTGCGCTACTGCCTCGCCTCATGTTACGCCGGGGGCGCGGCGGGCATCGTGCTGTTGATGGGCGCGAACTCGCTGCCCCACCTCGCCCTGTTCGCCACAGTCTACGGCCTCACCCGCGGCGCGCAGTCCTTCGTGAGCAGCCTGGCGTGGTCCGACTACTTCGGGCGCGAGGCCCAGGGGGCGATACGTGGCACTGCCCAGCCCTTCGGCCTCATCACGAGCGCGGGCGGCCCCGTGCTGGGAGGATTCCTGTTCGACCTGCGCAGCGACTACTTGCTCGCGTTCTCAGTGTTCGTCGGCGCCTTCGTGGTGAGCAGCATAGCGGCGCTGCTGGCGCAGCCGCCCCGGCACGCGCCGCGTCCGGCTACCGCGTAGCGGGGAGCGCGTGTGCGCCGTTGCGCGGCGTTCGCTATAATGGGCGACGCCGGAGCCTCTTCCATACTGCATACCGGCCTGGAGCATCTGATGATCAAGCACTTCTCCGTACTTTACGTTGGGAACATCGACCTCGAAAACGTGGGTCTGGACGGCACTCCCGCGGACGACCGGCGCTACGCCAACGACCGGCTGGTGCAGGCATACGACACGGCCTCCCGCGCGGCAAAGCTGATGGACGAGACGGGCTATCACGCCCTGTGGATGGCGGAGCACCACTTCCAGCACGAGGGCTACGAGTGTATCCCCAACATAATCCTGCTCGGGACGCACCTCGCGTCCCAGACGAAGCGGCTCAAGTTCGGCTGCGCCTTCAACATCTCTCCCATGTGGCATCCGCTGCGACTCGCCGAGGACTACGCACTGGCCGACGTGCTCACCGGCGGGCGTATCATCTTCGGCGTTGGGCGTGGCTACCACAGCCGGGAGGTCGAGACCTTCGGAGCGCCCGTCATCGACAACGACGCAAACCGCGAACTGTTCGAGGAGCAGATAGAGGTCATCCGCAAGGCCTTCAACGAGGAGTCCTTCTCGCATAGGGGCAAGCACTACACCATTCCGGCTGAGGTGCCCTACCGCGGCTACGACATGCGGGAGATCACCCTCGTGCCGCGACCGCTCACGCTGCCGGTGGAGACGTGGCAGCCCATCGTCAGCGGCCGCAGCATCGAGTTCACCGCCAGGAACGGCTTCAAGGGTGTCGTGGCGCTCACGGGCGAGACCATCGTGGAGGACATGTTCACCAGGTTCCGGGACGCGGCGGCCCAGCACGGGCGGAACCTGGCGCTGGGCGAGGACCTGGCGCTGGGAATCGGCTTCTACATCGCGGGCAGCGAGCAGGAGGCGATCGAGCGGATACGCCCGTTCCACGACGAGCGCTACAAGTGGTTCGCGCCGTTCGGCTTCGTTCGCTACGCGGACGAGGAGGGACGCACCTGGGGCACGCCCGGAGCGCCGGCGCGCGTGCCGCACGTGGAGGACGGCGCGCAGCAGAAGGCGTGGATCTGCGGCACCGCGTCCGACATGGTGGACTTCCTGAGAGACGTGGAGCGCAAGTATCCGGGCCTGGAGCACGTCATCCTGCACTGGCCGGAGGGCATGCCCAGGGATGAGTCACTGGAGCAGCTGCGTATCTTCGCCGAACAGGTGATGCCCGCCTTCCAGCGGCAGCCGGCTGCCACGTCCGGAGACGACTCCTAGCGACGGGCGACCGTCCCGTCACACGGAGGACTCACTATGGGCAAGCTAGTGGCTATCGGCGGCGGCGACATGGCGAATCTCGAGACGCGCGCCATAGACGAGCGCGTAATCGAGCTGACCGGCGCCGCGGAACCCAAGGCGCTGTTCGTGCCGACCGCGAGCTACGACCGCGTCAGCTACTGGGAGGACTTCCGCCGCGTGTACGGCGACACGCTCGGCTGCGAGACGGACGTGCTATACCTGCTGGGCGTCAACCCGACGCAGGAGGAGCTGGAGGAGAAGATACTCTCGGCGCACCTGGTGTACGTGGGCGGCGGCAACACGCTCAAGATGATGCGCCGGTGGCGAAGGCTTGGCGTCGACGCGGTACTGCGGGAGGCCCATCACAGGGGCATAGTCCTCGCCGGCCTCAGCGCGGGCTGCATCTGCTGGTTCAGTTGGGGCCACAGCGACTCGATGGCCTTCTACCATCCGGATGACTGGAACTACGTCAGGGTGAAGGGCATGGGCCTGATCGACGCGCTGGGATGCCCGCACTTCGACAGCGCTACGGCGGGCGTTCCCAGGAAGGCCGATTTCGAGCGCATGGTATCGCGGCACCGCGACGTGGGCATCGCCATCGACAACAACTGCGCCATCGAGGTGGTGGACGGCGGTTACAGGGTCATAACGTCCCAGGAAGGCGCGGGGGCCTACAAGCTGCTGAGCCGGTCCGGAGCCATCTCCACCGAACCGCTGGTCAAGAGCGAGGGGTACGCGCCGCTGACCGACCTGGTGAGCGGGTAGGTGTTGGACGGTTGCCAATTCCCGCCACCATAGTGGAGATCAGCCATGCGTCACCGACGACCAAGGCGCTGAGGCTGAACACGGGCGGCAACCGGCTGTCGTTCAGCCCCGGCCAGTGGGTCGATTTCTACGCGGACGTGGGCGGAGAGGTCGGCTGCGCGGGTTACTCGATTACGTCCTCCCCATCCTGGACGGACGGCTTCGAGCTCGCGGTGAAGCTGGTTGGCGAAAACCCCGTCACCCACTACGTGCACGAACGGGCCAGGGTAGGGGACGTTGTGGAGGTTGCGGTTGGCGGGGACTTCCTGTACACGGCCGATATGGGCGGCCCGCTGGTGCTGGTGGCCGGGGGTATCGGAATAACGCCGCTGATGAGCATCGTGAGGTACGTCGACGAGTCGGTGCCCGGAATCCGGCTTACGCTGCTCTACAGCGCCAAGACGCCCGATGAGCTGCTCTTTAGGGGCGAGCTGGAGGCCATCGCGCGCTCCAACCCGAACATCCTCTGCCATTTCACTGTCACGCAGCCCGGAGGCTCGGGCTGGACCGGCCGCGTAGGCAGAATCGACCGGGCTATGGCTTCAGACGCGGGCATCGACGGGGAGTCGCTGTTCTTCATATGCGGTCCGCCACCGATGATCACCGACATGGTGGAGTTGGCAACGTCGCTGGGCGCGCACCCGTCCCGGATCAGATACGAGGGCTGGTAGCTCCGTTCCACGTGGTGCTAGGCGGCGGGCCTGAGAATAGACGCCGGGAGCGGGTTGCGGAGAAGGTCACTGCCACCTTCTGAGCTGAGACAGGAGCGTCCTGGATATGGCCCTTGCCTCAGCCATCGTCACATCATCCGCCTCGATGAAGTCTGCCACTATGGCGCTCATCTGGTCGATTGTGAGGTCCGGATCGACAAACGCCCCGTCCTGGTAGCAATGGGTGCAGTAGTCCACGCTCGGAGACTCGTCGGCCTCCGTGCCATAGTCGGAACCATCTACCATTTCCATGGCGCAACTCTGACAGTATGCGGCATTCGGCTCGGCAGTAATCATGGCTTTCATCCTCGCGAGGCCCGGTGCATGAACTCGTCGGCGTCCCGTAGTTGCTGGCCTACACTTGCAGTCCTGCACAATCTAGGATAACACCAACCGTGTCCAGATTTCTAGCGTGCCAATTCTGGCCGGATTTGCCACAAGCCGTACGCTTGACGCTATAATGTGCGCGGTAAGGCAGCGCGCGGCCTCACCCGATTCGGGCAGGAACGCGTGCAAGCAACATCGGATATTGGAGGTAAGCACATGGGAAATCGGCTTGAGGGCAAGGTAGCAGTGGTCACGGGCGCCGGGCGAGGGGTCGGACGGGGCGTGGCGTTGCTGCTTGCCGAAGAGGGAGCGTCAGTCGTGGTGAACGACCTCGGCTGCGACGTGGACGGCTCAGGGTCTTCTAACGATCCAGCCGACAGCGTGGTAGAGGAGATCAAGTCGCGCGGCGGCAACGCCGTCGCCAACTACGACAACGTCGCCGAGATGGACGGCGGAGAAAACCTGATCAAGACGGCGGTGGATAGCTTCGGAGGCCTCGACGTTCTCGTAAACTCCGCAGGCATCATCCGCGACCGCATGATATTCCAGATGACTCCCGAGGACTTCGACCTCGTCGTCAGGAACAACGGCAAGGGCACCTTCGCCACCTGCAAGTTCGCTGCCATCGTCTTCAGACAGCAGCGCAGCGGCCGCATCGTGAACATGACCGCCGACGCCGGCCTGGGCGAGATCGGCCGCGCGAACTACGCCGCCGCGTCCGAGGGCATCGTCGGCCTCACGCGCACGGTAGCTCGCGACCTGGGCAGGTACGGCGTAACCTGCAACGGCATCTCTCCACTGGTCGAGACCAGGCTGTTCCCGGGTACGGTCGACGAGTACCGCGTCGCGTCCGGCGCGCCGCGCGATGACCGGGCAGGCATCGGCCTCTCTCCGCCCATTGCCGACTGGCAGGGTCCCGGCTACAGGGACGACCCCGAAAACGTAGCGCCGCTCGCCGTCTACCTGAGCACCTACGCAGCCCCGCACATCAATGGCTACATCTTCGGCGTGCGCGGCGGCAGCATCTACTTGTACTCGAACCCCGGCATAGAGCGGAGCGTCCACAAGTACGGCAACTTCGACATGGACGAGATGGACGTGATTATGCCCAAGATGATCGGCCCCGGCTTCTAAGCCTCGCGCCGTTCCGCTCGAAATCACCCACACGAAAGAGAGGGACCACACAATGGGAAACAGACTTGAGGGCAGGGTAGCGATAGTGACCGGCTCGGGCCGCGGCATCGGCGCGGCGTGTGCCAAGCTGCTCGCCGAAGAGGGCGCCTCGGTGGTGGTTAACGACATCGGCGGCGCCGTGGACGGCACCGGCGAGGCCACCGCTCCCGCCGACGAGACCGTCAACGACATCATCGCGGCCGGCGGCAAGGCAGTGGCCAACTACGACTCCGTCGCCGAGTACGACTCCGCGGGCAAGATCGTCCAGGCCGCCATCGACAACTTCGGCAGGCTCGACATCCTGGCGCACCCCGCCGGCATCCTGCGCGACCGCATGGTCTTCAACATGACCGAGTACGAATGGGACGGCGTGCTGCAGGTCCACCTGTACGGCGCGTTTAACATGGTCAAGCACGCGGTTCCGCACATGATCAAGCAGAACTACGGACGAATCGTCCTGTTCTCGTCCGGCTCCGGCCTCGGATCTTCCGGCCAGTCCAACTACGCCATGGCCAAGGAGGGCATGGTCGGCATGGCGCGGGCGCTCGCGCCGGAACTCGCCCCCTACGGCATCACGATAAACGCCGTCTACCCGGGCGCCGCCACGCGCATGACCGCCACGGTGCCGCAGAGCTCCCGCGACCTGCGCGCACAGGCGGCCGGGCTGCCGCCGCCCGTGGTGGACCCGGAGGGCGTGGGCGACGCCGAGAACAACGCGCCCAAGGTCGTCTACCTCAGCTCGGAGGCTGGCGGAGCCGTCACGGGCCAGGTCATCGGCACAAGCGGATGGGTCGTGTCGCTCTACTCGCCCAGGCACGTCATCAGGAGCATCCACAAGGACGGCCGCTGGACGCTGGACGAGTTGGACGAGCTGATTCCGATTTCCATCGGCAGGAACCTGACCAACCCGATGCCTCCCGCGCCTCCCCGGCAGTAGTCGGAGCCTGCTCTCCCTTACGATGAGAGCAGCGGGCGGTGAGGTCAGCAAGGCGAGGGTGCCTCTGCAACGTTGCTCCCTCGCCCCGGATCTGGCCTGGCGGCGAGTCAACAGATTTGCAGCGCGCGCGGCGCTTCCCGTCACAGGGCGGGAGGTGCCGATGCGCGGCTCGCGCGTTGACAGGCGCGCGCCCGTGTTGATACCATTCCGTTGCCTGAAGCAGGCCCTCCGCCCGGCCGCGCAGTTCGGCCACACCAGACAGGAACAGAAAGTACGCCAATGCCACACGTATCGCTGCTGCGATGTCGGGAGTGCGACCGCCAGTATCCGGTCGAGCCTCTCAACGTCTGCGACTTCTGCTTTGGCCCTCTGGAGGTCGGTTACGACTACGCCAGCATAGGGAAGAGCATCAGCCGCGAGAGCATCTCCAGCGGCCCGCTCACCATGTGGCGCTACCACGAGCTGCTGCCCGTGAACAGCGAGTACGTGCTGGACATGGGCACGGGATTCACGCCGCTGGTGAGGGCGAAGAACCTGGGCCGGGCGCTCGGGCTGGACAACCTGTACATCAAGAACGACAGCGTAAATCCGACGTTCTCGTTCAAGGACAGGGTGGTGTCGGTGGCGACCGCCAAGGCGCTGGAGTTCGAGTTCGACGTGCTTGCCTGCGCCTCCACCGGCAACCTGGCGGGGGCGGTGGCCGCGCACGGCGCCAAGGCTGGCATGAAGACGATGGTCTTCTTCCCCGCGGACCTCGAAAAGGGCAAGGTGATAGGCGCGGGCATCTACGGCGCCGACCTGGTAGCGGTGGACGGCACCTACGACCAGGTCAACCGCCTGTGCAGCGAGTTGGCGGACAATCACCACTGGGCCTTCGTGAACATCAACATGCGGCCCTACTACGCCGAGGGCAGCAAGACGCTGGGATACGAGGTGGCCGAACAGCTCGGCTGGCGCGCGCCCGACAACTGCGTGGTGCCCGCCGCGTCCGGCTCGATGTTCACCAAGATATGGAAGGCCTTCAACGAAATGGCCGATCTCGGCCTGATCGACCGGCCAAAGACGGGGATGCACGTCGCCCAGGCGGAGGGGTGCTCGCCCATCGTGGAAGCCTACGAGCAGGGCACGCCCCACGTGCGGCCGGTGGTACCCGACACTATCGCCAAGTCTCTGGCCATCGGCAACCCGGCGGACGGCTTTTACGCGCTCCAGACCGTGGAGGCATCCAACGGCTCGGCGGTGATCGCCCACGAGGATGAGGTGGTCGAGGGCATACAGCTGCTGGCGGAGACCGAGGGCATATTTACGGAGACCGCCGGCGGCGTCGTGGTGTCCGGCCTGCGCAGACTGGCGAAGAAGGGCATCATCAAGCGCGACGAGCTTACGGTGGCATACGTCACCGGCAACGGGCTGAAGACGCAAGAGGTTGTCGAAGAACTGATCAACCCCATCGAGACGGCGCCCGATTACGAGGCGTTTCAGACGGCGATGGCGTCGCGCTGAACACGCCTGTTCGCGCGGTTGCCCCCGACAGCGAGAGCGACATGGCAAGCAAAAGAGTGAGATTCACCTTTCCTACCCAGCTCATCACCGAACCTGTTATCTACCAACTCGGCCAGAAGTTCCAGATTGTAACGAACATCCGGCGCGCGGACGTTCGTGAGGACATGGGCTGGGTGGTGCTTGAGCTGGAGGGCGCGGAAGAGGAAATCGACAGAGGCATAGAATGGGTCTCCTCCGCCGGCGTCAGAGTCGACCCGGTGGCCGGCGACGTTATAGAGGGATAACCGAACAAAGCGGCTACCAAGGGGACCCTCATATATGAGTCGACATTTGCTAATCCTTGGTGCCATAGTAGGAGCCGCAATAATATGGGCTTTTGTTGCGGATGCACGTCCCGAAAGAACAGGATGGTTCGGGCAAGATGGTATCAATCCTGGGTCAAGTACGGTTGTACCTTCAAGTTCCGATACCGCTACTGTTGTCATTCCAACCAGGGTTCCTCCGCCACGTTCAGAGCGCGGTGAAGGTTATGCCGAAACCGGATTCGACACCGACACCTATGTTGTGTTCGAGGTCGAACCGGTGGTCTGTGCCGGGATGCTGAATTTCTCTGGATACCTGCAGAGCGGCGTGAGTTGGCACGATGACTTCAGCGATTTCATACTGACGCACGATGACGACTATGTTTATGAAGGTCGCGTCAAAGTGTTAAACGTCTACGCCTCGATTCTGGAGCCGCTACCGCAAGGTTACTATCGGACTACGCCAATGACTGACAGAGACATCGAAGCTACCCTGTACAGAATCGAAGGAGATAGGTTCGATATACAGGTCCCTTACGTCAAGCCATGGCTTGACTACCCGAAAAACGTCTCCCTGAACATCTGGGGTTCAACAGAGGGGGGCCGAAACTTGTTGCGCGAGACACGTTTATCATCGTGTTGAAGACACGGAGGATGCTAGGCATGAGTGTAATGGTAAGGATACCGACGCCGCTTCGCCGCGTCACCAACGGCGAATCGACCGTTAACGTCGATGGCGCCACTCTGAGCGAGGTGGTGGGGTCGCTGGAGAGCGAGTTCCCCGGCATCAAGGAGCGCCTGTGCGACGACACCGGCGCGCTGCGAAACTTCGTCAACGTCTACGTCAACGGAGAGGACGTGCGCTTTCTGCAGGGGCTGGACACCTCCACCAACGACGGCGACGAGATAAGCATCGTCCCGGCGGTGGCAGGCGGAAACTAGGCCCTCTCTCCCCCAGGACTCGACTCGCCTACGTCAGGTCCGCCGGGTGGCGTGTGTGCCAGTCTGTGATGGACTGGTAGGCGCGCGCGACCGCGAGCACCGCATTCTCGTCGTAGGCCCTTCCCATGAACTGGATGCCTGTCGGCAATCCGTCGTCCGAGAATCCGCTCGGCACCGAGATGGCCGGCAGACCCGCGCCGTTGCCCACGGCGCCCATTGTGTCCCGACCGCCGTGGAGGGCGGCGCTGCGGAACTCCTGGTCCAGCGGGGTCGCAATCGTGGAGCGCGTAGGCCCCACCAACGCGTCGAACGGCGCCATGACCTCTTCGGCATTCCTCGCCATCAGCGTGCGCAGCCTGGTGGCCTTCACGTAGTCTTTCCCCAACACCGCGACTCGCGCGTAAAGACCGTAGCGGTCCTCCGGGGCCGTCAGCTCAGCGGGCAGGCCCGCGTCCACGAACTCCTCGAACGCGCTCGCGGCCTCGGCGAACATTATCGTGCGATTGATCGCCTCGTGCGGAAGGTCTGAGAACTCAACCTCCTCGATGTCGGCGATTGATGCCAGCGCCTCGAGCGCGCTCGCGAAGTTCGCCGCCGTGGGCTCGTCCACGCTGTCGGCCACGCCCTTGACCACTCCGAGCCTGAAGCGGCGGCCCGACACGTCCGAATCGTCGTAGCGAAACTGCCTGCTCGTTGTCGATGGGTCCTTGGGGTCGCTGCCCGCTATGGCCTCCAGCACCAGCCCGCAGTCGTCCGCCGTCAGGCACAGTGGCCCCAGTTTGTCCAGGGTGTACGACAGCGCCATCGCGCCGTACCGGCTCACGCGCCCATAGGTCGGCCGCAAGCCCGCGACGCCGCAGTTGCTGGCGGGCGAGATGATCGATCCGCCCGTCTCGGAGCCAATGGCGAAAGGCACCAGGCCGGCAGCGGTGGCCGCGCCGGATCCGCTGGAAGAGCCGCCGCTCCACCTGCCCTTGTCCCAGGGCGTGATGCCGGGACCGGTGAACGACGCCACCGGCTGCCGGTATCCCCCACCGCCGGCGAGCTCCACCATCGCCAACTTCGCCGCCAGGACGGCCCCGGCCTCCCTCAGTCGCTCGACTACCGTGGCGTCGTAATCGAAGACCTGGTCGCGCAACGGTGCCGCGCCCCACGTCGTTGGAATGCCGCCCGAAGTGGCGAGCAGGTCCTTGGCGCCGTAGGGTATGCCGTGCAGCGGGCCACGGTAGCCGCCATCGGCGATTTCCTGCTCCGCCCGCGCCGCCTGGGTCAGGGCGTGGTGGCGAGTAACCGTCACCACGGCGTTGTAGTCCGGCCCCAGCCGTTCAAGCCGGTCTAGGAACACAGTGGCAATTTCGACAGGAGACACATCGCGTGACTCTATCAGCCCGCCCAGTTCGCGAATACTGGTGAAAACGTACTGGTTGGCGGCCATATCACTCCTCCTCGCGGTAAGGCGTGAACGCCGACATAGGCTCGTCGCCGTTCCGAAGACCGACCGCTCTCAGCGCCTCCGACATCTCCACAATGCCCTCGACGCCCTTGCGCACCTCGGCGAGCTGGTCGTCGTCAAGTCTGTCCCCATACAGCCGGGTTACTATTCGAAGCCTATCTTCCACGTCTTGCGTGTTGTGGTCGCTCACGGTCGGCCTCCCTTTAGAGATTGGCGCATACTGGCCGCCATGATACCACAGGCTGGCAATGGGACTGCGCGGCCCCGTCCGTTCGGGATTCGCTAACCGGCTACGATCAGGTGTATCGTCAGCGTGGCCAGACCCAGGTAGATGAGGAAGCCCACGACGTCCGTAATGGTGGTGACGGCTACCGCCGACGCCAGCGCCGGGTCGACGCGGATTGCCCGCAGTCCCAGCGGCACGACCACGCCGCTGATCCCGGCCACCATCATGTTGGCCATCATCGCGACGCCCACAACCATCGCCAGGTATTCGTTGCCGCCCATCCAGATCAAAACGATGCCTGCGATGAGCAATCCAAGTATCAGGCCGTGAATCAGTCCCAGCGCCGCTTCTCTGGCCAGCATCCGCTTGGCGGCCGTCGGCCCCAGCTCGCCAAGCGCGATAGAGCGCACGATCAGCGTCAGTGTCTGAGTGCCCGCAATCCCGCCTTGCCCCGCAATTACCGGGAGGAACGCTGCGAGCGCCACGGCTCTGCCCAGCGTCGACTGGAAGAGCGCGATTATCAACCCCGCCAGTATCGCCGTGCCCAGGTTGACGCACAGCCATGGCAGCCGGTTGCGCACTGAGCGCACTATCGGACCGTGCGCAGATTCGCTCCTGTCCACCCCGATCATCCGGTACATGTCCTCGGTGGCCTCGCTCTCCACCACGTCGATCATGTCCTCCAGCGTAAGTACGCCTACCAGGTGCTCGTCCTCGTCCACTACGGGAAGCCGCTGAATATCGTACCGCTCCATCAGGCGGGCGCACTGCTCCTGGTCGGTATCCGCCAGTACGGATATTATGTCGGTCTCCATCAGCAGGCTGATCAACTGGTGGGGATGCGCAAGGACAAGCTGTGACAGGCTGATGCCGCCCCGCAGCATACCGTTGGAATCCACCACGAACATGTAGGAGGACTCTTCGGGCCGCAGTTCACCTGCCCAGCGCCGGACGAACGACACGGCCTGCGAGACGGTCATCCTGTCGCGTAGCGCTATCATGTGGGGCGTCATCAGGCCGCCGGCCTGGTCGTCGCGGTACTCCAGCAGGGGAATGACCTCGCTGGCGTCCGCCATATTTTCGAGGGCCGTCCTGGAAATGGCAACCGGAAGCCCGCGCAGTATGTCCGCGGCAACTTCCGGCCTCGACTGGTCGAGGGTGGACGCGAGCTGGGCCGGCAGCATGGACATGCACAGATCGACGGCTTCGGAGGGGTCGAGTTCGCCCAGAATCTCTGCCAGGTTGTCGGGCGAAAGATGCTCCAGCAGCCTCACCTGCAGCTCCGGGTTCATGTTCGATACCACTT